>CAYMQT010000014.1:10306-46476 GCA_964392575.1 uncultured Polyangiaceae bacterium | reverse complement strand
CTCGTCTATAACCCCGCCCCATGCCCCCTGAGTGGTCCATCCCCCGTCTAGGTGCCAATGTAGGCACGAATCCTCATGCCCTCGTTTTGATGGGGCCGGCCGGGTGCGGCAAATCGACGGTGGGGCAGCTCCTGTCTGAAAAGTTGGGGCGCCGTTTCGTCGATGCGGACGACTACCATCCGCACACGAACATCGAGAAAATGCGCGCCGGCGACGCTCTCACCGACGAGGACCGGGTCCCGTGGCTAACGAGCTTACGCAAACTCATCCACTCCGAGGAGGCTTCGGAAAATCTCGTGATCGCTTGCTCGGCGCTCAGGCATCAGTACCGGTCCACTCTGGCATCAGGGGAACGGCTAGTCGCATTCTTTCTGCTCGATGTCCCCAGCGACGTACTCACGAAGCGTCTGAAGGAACGAAGCGACCACTTCTTTTCTCCAGAGCTCCTCGAATCTCAGATGCACGCTCTCGAACCTCCCACGAGCGAGTACCGACTCGACGGGACTCTGACTCCCGAGCGCATCTGCCAGAGAATCGCCGAGCTCCTCTCCCGCTGACCTTTCGGGGCACGGACCTGACGCCAGCTTTCCTTCTCGACCAGAAAAAGCCCACCTTTCGCGCCCAAAAGGTCCCACTGCTCCTCAAGGAAGCGTTTTGAGGCAAAAGGCGTAAAATGAATATTGGCCGTGCTTCCCTTCCGCGTCTCTCTACCCCTCGTGATCGCCCTTGCGACCACCTGCGCCTGCGAAAGTCGGAAGCCGGCAGCCACGCCCGCTCCTGAAGTCGCCGTCCAAAAGCCGACACGTTCGCCTGGCGTTTCTCAGGCCAGCCCTGCCTCCGTGACCAGAAGTCACCCGGGAGGAGACGCGAAGGATCCTCACTACGCCGCGCTCCTGCGACAGAAGGACGCCCCTTGGGGCTGGAAGGCAGACAAGGACAGGCAAGCGCACTTCCCCTTGCCTGATCGAAAGCACTGGACTCGCATACGGTTCTTCGGAGTGGATCACTTCACTGCTTTCAAATACGGGGACAAAGAGCACGCCGTGAGCGCTGCTTTCGTGGTGGAACTGAAGCCAGAAGATCCTCCCACCAGTGCAGCCTGCGTCCAACGCTTCGAGGAACAGGCCATGCCGAAGGTCAGCGAGTTCGGGGGCAAGGTGACAAACATCACTACAGGGGTCAGTGGCTGGAACCGAAAGCCGCTCGTCGTACGCCAAGGGACAGGCGCAGTGAACCTCATGTTCAAGCACTACGACGCTGCGCTCGCCTGGACCGGGTACCCTGCCTACGAGGGAGCATGCCTGATCTACTCGGTCGCCGTCCCCTGGCATGGGCACAAGGAGTTGGCCGAGTCTGTCAGAAATGCCTGGGCCGAGAACTTTAGGCGCTTCGTCCCTCTGACAAAGACCGTCCCCTTTCGCCGCTGAGATCCTCTCCCCTTTCGCGCTTCCCCGGCGCGCGTGCCTTGCTCAAGGATGGATCAAAGAGAAGAGCCGGCGACCCAAAGGGCGCCGGCTCTTTCTCTTTTAGGCGCTTACGTCTCAGAGCAAATCAGCATACCCGACGACACCCAGGGTGATCGAGCCCCACGTGCTCGTCGTGTCGGAAGCGTCGCCGTTGGCGTACACGTCTTCAGAGGCGAACTCCATGCGGCCGTCGAGACGCACCACAAAGTTCTCCGTCTCGGGTACGGGCTTCAGATCAAGCGTGAGCGTAGCTGTCGCCAGGGTTTCGTCCCCAGCAACCCCGAACAGAAAGCTGTCCGACGTGCCGAGGAACTCTCCGCGAATGGCTGCACCGAACATGGGCACGAACTGATACCCGGCCGCGAGGCTCACGCCCCAAAACTGTTGAGCTTCGTAACCCAGGTTCATGTCAAAGTTACCGATGACGCTGAGATCACCAAGATTGAGGGTGGCTACGACATCAAAGAACGTGTCCACAAATCCGCCGCTGGCGACCGTGGTGTCCGGCTTGAGGGACTGCAAAGCACCCGCATAAAGGCCGAATGCATCGGTACTATAACCAAACTGCAAACCCGCGTTGAGAGCGCCTCCGCCGAGAACCGAAGTATTCGCGTCATTGACAACGAGAGCCCGGGCGACGAATCCACCCGTCGCGTATTCCGCGCGCAGACCGGTGTGCCAGAAGGGCTGCATGTTGAAGTACAGCTCGCCGCGCGTGTAATTGAGGTTCTGCCAGGACTCCGCCACCTCGGCCCCGTAGATGGTGCCGAAGGTACCGAAATCGAGCGTCAGGCCCTCGGTCGGACGCAAGGTCAAGTAGGCATTCGTGATGGGTCCGAGGGTGCCGGTGCCGTAGATCAAGATGGCGTCACCGAAACGGAGCGAAGCGTTCACAGCCCACATGCCTCCGTCATAACCGAGGTCGGTGCCGAACCAGCTGAGACCAAATCCGCTTTCTGCGGTGCCGGCGGGCCCGTTGCTCGAATAGACGTCGCCGCCGCCGCCGGGGGTGCCGGACTTGGCGCTCTGCCAGCCCGCCCAGGCATCAGCGAAGACGAACAGCGAGGCGCCGCCTTCGTCCTCGGCCTCCTCCGCTGGCTCCGCGGCTGCTTCCGTGGCTTCTTCAGCAGACTCCTCTGCGGGTTCTTCTTCAGGCTCCTCGGCCTCTTCGGCAGGGGCTTCTGCGGGGGCCTCTGCTTCTGCTTCCGCAGGAGCTTCTGCCGTGGCTTCTGCCGACGCTTCGGCGGCCACTTCCTGGGCGAATGCGCTTCCTGACACGGTCGTCAAACCGTAAATCAGTGCGGAAGATAGGACAGTATGATTCATTTTCATCTTGGTAACTCCAGTACGGGTCAGGGGGTTGTCCCGCGCTGTGGACCACAGATGACGCTTGTGTCCGCAACGCACCCATGGACTACCCAGCCGATTGTTGCCGGACTGTGTCGAAACAATTTCAGCGTTTTCGTCCCCGTCAAAAAGTGACCGATCTATGATAAAATCATGATTTCATTCTGCTTGTTGTCGCTCCACGGGCCTCTCCGCAGGCCGAAACACCGAGAAATGTTTCGTAACTATGTCAATGATTCCGGTGTGAGTGGGATTGTCGACCTTTTTCGCATAGGGCGCTTCGCAGTGAGCGAGTTCGGAGGGCTCCTTGGGCGGCGCCGGAGGGTCCCTTGACCGCCCCCCGGCATGGGCGAAGCTCAATCCACATGAACCTGAAGCTTCCCGTCGCCAAGGACGATTTGTCAAAACTCGATCTCGATGAGGAAATCGTTCGCCTCAAACGGGAAAGAAATGCCGTCATTCTGGCTCACTACTACCAGGACAGCGAAATTCAGGACCTCGCGGATTTTATCGGAGACTCGCTTCAGCTCGCTCAAGAAGCCAAAAAGACCACGGCCGACGTGATCCTGTTTGCGGGAGTCCACTTCATGGCGGAGACGGCGAAAATCCTCAATCCCGACCGAACGGTGTTGGTTCCGGACATGGCCGCGGGCTGTTCTTTGGCTGACGGCTGCAAGATTGAGCCCTTCCGAGCCTGGAAGGCGCAGCACCCCGGGGCTTATACGATCAGCTACATCAATTGCTCGGCCGCAGTGAAAGCCGAGACGGACTTGATCTGCACTTCTTCCAATGCGGTGAAGATGGTGCAGTCCGTACCGAAGGACACCAAAATTCTGTTCGCCCCCGACCGCAATCTAGGACGGTATCTCATCAAGGAGACCGGCCGCGACATGGAGCTTTGGCCGGGAAGTTGCATCGTTCACGAGACGTTTAGCCTAAAGCGTCTGCTCGAATTGAAGCGCAAACATCCCCACGCAAAGATCATCGCACACCCGGAATGCGAGGAGCATGTTCTGGACGAAGCGGAGTTCATCGGCTCCACCGCGGCCCTTCTCCATTTTGTCACGAAAGACAGCGCGGACACGTTCATCGTCGCCACCGAAAGCGGCATCCTTCACCAGATGAAGAAGGCAGCGCCAGGGAAAACTTTCGTCGCCGCCCCGCCCGAGAACGAGAGTTGTAGCTGCAACGAATGCCCCTTCATGCGCCTCAATACGCCAGAAAAGGTGTACTTGGCGTTGCGGGACCTTTCACCAGAGCTCGTCATGGACGAAAGAGAACGAGACCTAGCGCGAGCGCCTATCGAACGCATGCTGGAGCTCAGCGCTCCGCGCTAACGGCACCCTTGCCAGGCCGACGGCCGAATGTGCTGTCCGCGACGGCCTTGAGTTCTGGACAGGAGGCCTCTCCGAGATCGTTGCGTTCCCCTGGATCGAGCACCAGATCCCAGCAGTGGTAGCTCGAATCCCAGGCGCGCGCTTCGAGCTTCTTACTGCCCTGCATCACGCCCCAGTTTTCAAAAGCGCACGTCCATACCGACGCGCAATTCGTCAACGGAAGGGCGCGCAGATTGAGGGCTGGTGATAGAAGGCTCGTCCCTAGGAGGCGGGACGAGTAGCGCTCGATTTCTGGGAGTTCGAAGACTCCAAGAAGATCGAGCAGGGTCACCGTCAGGTCCGGATGAAAGGTGAAAGCATTCCGCTTGCTTCTGAGACTTTCCTGCTCTTGTTCCGAGAGCGTTCCGTCGGGCGCGTAGATCCAGGCCGGAACGAGCACTTCTTCGTCGAGAACGCTGAAGGTATGACCCATCTGATGGTGCTCGCGAAAAGCCTCACCGTGGTCGCTCGTGTATACGATCACCGTTCTTTGTCCGGACGGAAGGCTCATCACGCCGCGTAACAGCCGAGCCAGGTGCAAGTCCTGCTGATGGATGGCGTTTTGATAGTGGTTCTTGAATTCTTCATTGTGATCGGGCGCCTTGCTCTTCGTGGCCGGCTGAAAGGGCTCTTTGTACTGCTCTTGAACCAGGTAGGGATAGTGGCCGTTGGAAAGCTGAATCGTCAGGAAAAAAGGTTCCCTCAATTGCGAGAGGCGCCTCAGCCCGGCATCTGCAAACTTGTCCTCCGCTGCACCGAGATCGATGTCGCTCTCCGGATCGACGTCACTTGCCGAGAAGAAGCTGTCGACGCCAAAATTCTTGTACCAAAGTCCCAGGTTACCGAACAGCAGACTCTGACTGGTCCAAAACGCGGTGAAGTATCCTGCCGCTCGCGCATAGTCGAACACAAGAGGCCAGGTGTGCAGCGTCTCTCGATCTTCGTGGGGCCCCAGTCCTGAAAGAAGCACCGCCATGGAAATGGCCGTGGAAGAATCCAGCGCACGCATCTGATTGAGCGGATACCTTTCCGCAAAGAGGGCATGTGTGGCCCCCGTTCGATTGCATTTCGACTCGGGCTCTGTGCAGGTGGCGTCTTTGCGAACACTCTCCAAAATGACGAAGACCACATTGCGAGGCGCCGAGGGGCGCGCGATGAGTCGGGGAACGGGGAGAGACTTTCGCGCGCGCGGTCGCAGTTTCCCGCTGTCCTCGGCCAGGCCGAGCTGAGTCTTCAAGACTCCCCCCGCTCCCGTGAGGTACAAAAGATCCGGTGGCGCGGGCTGTCGATGACGGTGCGAAACCGGCAAGAACAGGGCGCACGTGAAAAGTCCCGGCGCAAGGACACGCGAAAGAACAAGCGTACGCGCGGACGGAAGGAGGATTTTTCTTGCCAGAACCAAGAGTCCCGCGGCGCCCACAAGTCCCAGCGCAAAATAGGAAAGAAAATGCGTGCGGTCGGCCCACAGTTGAGAAAGAACGCTCTCGGTGAAGTCGGTGGCGAAACGCGACACCTCCACGTTGAAGTAAGAGCGATACTGACCGAAGAAGTACCCCTGCCCCGACAAGGTCAAGGAGAAGGCAAGCAGAAAGAAGGCAGCGTAAGCCATTCCAAACCTTCTGGAACTCCGACTTTCGCTGGGCGGGCGCGCACTTGACGCAAGCAGGAGCAGCGCCCAGGTCAAGGCCCCGCGGATCCAGAAGCTGAGATACGCGACCACTTCTTCCCCTTGAAAGGAACGGAGCCGCGCAAAGCGCCAAGAAAGATCGCAGCAAAGAACGAGCGCTCCGGGGACAAGCAGCACCAGCCACGCAAAGGAGGCCCTCCTCCTCTCTTTGGACTCGAAGGTGCTTGTCATTCGCCTCGCCGAGCGGCGACCGTCTTCATCAGCGCCAATGCGATCTCGACACCCCTCGCGGTCCCGTGCACTCGGGCGGACCGCGGCGTAAGATCGAGATCCACCTCGATGGCGTCTCCGCCCAGAAGGCGCGCGTAGGGGCCACCCCACTCCACTACCAAAAGCCGGCCTGCGAAACGCCCCTCCAAAAGACCCAGATCTTCGACCTCTTCTTCCGAGCGAAGGCGGTAGAGATCCGCGTGCAAGAGCGGCGGCGTGGTCTCGTATTCGTGAACCAACGTAAACGTCGGGCTGGTCACCGGTTCATCTGCGGGGAGTCCAAGCGCGTAGCAGAGAGCCCGGGTGAAGAAGGTCTTGCCAGCCCCAAGCCCGCCCGAGAGGATGACGAGATCGGATGGCCTGAGCAAAGGCGCGAGGTCGGCCGCAAGTCTCTCCGTATCAGCCTCGCAAGGAAGGGAGACCGAATAGCTTGGCAGCTTCAGCTCTTCGGTCATGGACGTCGAGTCTCCCCTGTGATCTTCACGACTCGGAACGTTCTCGAAATGGTGTGGTCCTTGGAGAACCCCCGCGCCTCCGTGGACACGAGTTTTCCCCGCGCCGTTTCGAGCGCGCTTTTCGTACGCAGGTGGCGTTCACGCACGGCGTTCCTTTCGATCACCTCCGTCTCGGGAAGGGAAGACAGCGCCGCATGAACCAAAGTCCCGACGTCTTCGCCCAGAGTCGCAAACCAGTCCGTCAGCTTCGCTGCGTCGGTTTGTTCTCCCTCGAGCAGAAGTCGCTCCTCTGCCGACAGTTCCGCGCTCTTGGTCAGAGCTCCGGCTTGGGGGAAATCTCCGGTTTCCAAGCGATAGAGGTTGTCCTCCTGGAAATTCTCATTCCCCGAAGTCAGCCCAGCAACGATCGCGAAATCCACTCCGGCTTTCCGTCGCTGATCGATGAGGGCGCGAACGCAGGAGGCCTCAGTCAGAACCCCGACGGCCTGAACGCCCGCCGCTACCCAGGTGCTCACAGGAAATGCCGCCTTTGCGCCCACGCCGGGAGAACACACAAGCGGCTCGCTGACATATTCGAACTCCCTTCCGTCGAGCGGCGGCCCCCTCATCGCTTCTTGCTCCGTCGACATATCCGGACCGAAAACAAATCCAAAATTCCCTAAAGGCACCTTTGCAGGCGGGCTTACGACAATCACCGGGACGCCGCGAGCAGCGGCAAATTCGACCGCTTCGTCGGCACTCTCCGGCGTAACGCCGGCGATCAACACCGAAGCTCCGAGCCCGCTGAGCATGCCCAGAGCCGAGGTCACCGATCCTCGATCCTCTGAAACGAGAAGCTTGATCGACGGCTCGCCCTCGGAAAGGGTTCCCAGACGTCGCATCAATCCGGCGCCCAAGCGCATCGACCTTTTCCGCGCGAGGGCCGTCTGCCCCCCAAGCACGACCCCGACGGATCGTCCGACGACCCTCGCTTCCCGCTCTGCAAGCGCCGCAAGAACGGCTAGCGCGTCTCCGCTTTCACTAGCGCGAAGCCAAGGAGGAGACAGTTCCAATAGGTCTCTCGCAAGTTGATGATCCTTTGTTTCTAAGGCGACGCTCGTAAGATGCTCGATGAAAAGACGATGGAGGTAGTCGCGGGCCTGATCTTCAGCGGAGCTGCCGCTTTGCGAGGGCCAGTCAGAAAGGAGCTGGGCGAGGGCACGGCTAGGGATTTCTGTCAGCGCTACGGCTATCCATTCCTTGACCGGCGCGGCCGCCGGACCCGCCTCGACAAGCCAAACTGTCATCGCGTCTAGGGCGAGGCGAAAGCGCTTGGCTGAAAGGGCAGCGCGGGTCCGCACCCGGGAGAACTGATCACGCGCCTCAGGAGTCAGTAATTTTCCCCGCAGAGGCTCAAGACGTGCGAGGGCCTGGTCGAACTTGCCTTGCTCACATTCGACCGCTGCCTGAATGACGCTGGCCTCGTCCTTTGCGCTTCCCCCTGGACCCTTGATCACAGGCCCGAGGAGCTGCTCCGCGGCTTTTAGGCGATGCTCCAAAAGGGCGATTTGGGCAAGCATCAGTCGCACCCGTGTCCCGCTGGGATCAAACGGATAGCGCAGAAGAAATGCTTCGAGACGCGGACGCAGCTTTCTCCGGCTATAGGCACCTTGAAGCTCCCACGCCTCTTCCAAGTCACGGATCTCTTCTTGAGCGCTGAGGGAACCGGCCGCCGCGGCCGTGGGGGACGAGGACCCTGCGCTTTTGCAGCTCACGACCGTGCCCGCAAGGCAAAGTGCGCAGAAAAAGACGACTGCTGGATACCGAGACGGACTCATGAAAGTGCTCGCCCGGTCTACCACTGTCCTTGGAGAGCCTGAAGCGACGAAGGCCCATCCATGTTAGCGTCCTTTTGCCGCCCATGCGCGTCTCCTTGACTGATCCTAACGCAGACCGAAAAGCGCCCCTTCGTGTGGTCCTGAGCCTTTGGTGCTTGGTGGTCCCGCTCTTCAGCTACGGTTTGGCGTTGCCTCTCGAAGGGACCGACCTGCCGACTGGCCTGCTCTCACTCTTGGGATCCCTTTCCCTTCTTGGACTGATCGACCTCGCCGTGAGGGAAGAAAGGGACACAAGATTCTGCTCCATCGCCGCCGGGCTCTCCGTTCTTCACCTACTCGTGATCTCCGCCGCTTGGAGTTCCCCTGACGCGGTCGTTGTCGCTTCTCGTTTGGCAAAGACCTTGTCTCGGACCAACCTGCAAATGCCTTTGGTCGGTGTACTCCATGGCTGGGCCATGCTGTGCCTCGGTCTTGTGGTGTCCCGATCCATGAAGCGTCTCTTAGATTCGACCCGACTGCGCTCGGCCTCGATCTTCCTCGCGTACGTCGCAGGCGCGGGCACGGCGGCGCTTGGGGTCCGCGCGGTGATCGGCTATGCCACAGGAAACCTTTCGCTCCTCCCCACATAAATGCCTTCGTTCCGATGCCGCACTGCTATCATCTCTGCCTTTGTGCAGGTTCCAGCCTGGACCAGCAAAGCAACAACATCACGCTCTTCAGTCTGGTCGAGCAGGTGAACGTACCGGCGGGCGCCGGTGCGCACCCCGGAACCAAGATTCCGCTAGAGATCCATGCTTACCTCAAGCTGGAGGGTTCGGAACTCGGACACGAGTTTTCAATGCGTTATGTGCTGGTCGGGACGAGCGGGCTCGAAACCTACAGCGATCCCGCGGTTCATAAGAGTTCCACGGTGCGACTCCGTACACGCAGCGTGGGGATCCCTTTTCCGCCCGCCCTCGGACACTACGAGCTGATGGTCGAGTTTCAGACGAACCCAGGCGATGTCTGGCGACGCGACGAAGCAAGCTGGCCCATCTCATTTCTTGAGATGTCGTCTAAGCCCCAGGTCACTCACTAGTTTTTAGGAGGGCGGACGCCGCCCCCCTCGCTTTTTGGAGTGAATCCAAAAAGCTCACCCCACGGTCCGCGTGCGGTCCGGCGGCTCCTACATAGTCGCCGGCGGTCCTGAGCGCGCTTCGCTACTCCTCGCCCTGCGGGCTCGCGTAGCTTGGCTGTGCTTGCTGGGAGGTGACCGCTGGTAACTGTGAGGTGACTGCTGCACACCTCGCCCTTTGGGCTGGTGTGCTTGGGCTGTTCTAATTGCGAGGTGACTGCTGCACACTTCGCCCTTTGGGCTGGTGTGCCGAGGCCTGTTCGTTCAAGCCTAAATGTTGGTTGTGACGATGCGCAGGCTGCGGACTGCATGGTCCATGGCCAAGAGGACCGTCCCGCGACTCACTGCCGTACCCCCGAGTTCCGTCGCGATGACAGGAACCACTTCGGGGCCCAAGGCCTGTTGCTTGACTGCCTCGTTGGCAGCGGCCACAAAAACGGAACTCTGCTCCGCCACTCCACCCCCCAGCACGACCAACTCCGGATTGGTGATGTTGACCAAATGAGCCAGGGTCAAACCGAGCGCCGATCCCGCGCGCTCGACGACTTCGAGACACAAGGGCTCCCCTTCTTCGGCTCGGGTGAGAACTTCCGAAAGGGTCGCTCCCGGGCCCGCTCCCCCGGCGGCGATCGCGGACTGAAGGATCGCTCGACCCGAAGCAATCTCTTCCAGGATCGGACCGTCGGCAGACATGCGACAAAAGCCGATTTCCCCCGCAAATCCGCTTTGCCCGCGAAACACCTGCCCGTCCGCACAAATGGCGGAACCGATGCCTGTGCCCACGTACACCCAGACGTAGCTCCCAAGTCCTTGAGCGGATCCCAGGCGAGCTTCAGCGACCGCCGCCGCTTCCGTCACATTGAACACCGACGCCCGCGCGCCGAACTCTTCCTGAACGAGATCCGAAAGCGGCACGTTTTCCCACCTGAGGTTGGGCGAGAGAACTACGTTCCCCGTCGTCGCATCCACCAATCCACCCACCGCCACCCCGACCATCCGCACGCGCGACGCGGGCACTTTTTGTCCCTTGAGCAGTTCGCGCGCAACCCCCGCAGCGGCCGCAAGGGAGGCTGCTGCGTCGCCGAGGATACTGTCGATTTCAGTCTGATCGGTCACGCGACCGAGACCATCTGCCAGCACGACGGAGGTCGACTTCACCCCAAACCGCAAGCCCAAATAAGCTGAAGCGTCAGGATTGAAGCGCAAAAGTCGTGCTCGGCGTCCCCCCGTCGGTTCGCTTTTGCTGAACCCAATTTCAGAAACAATCCCCTCCGCGAGAAGCTCTTCCACGATGGTACTCACCGTGGGCTTGGTGAGGGACGAGGCCCGCGCCAGATCCGTACGGGAAATGTCACCACCTTCACGGATCAAATCGTAGATGATAGAGCGATTCACTTCGCGCATGGCACGACTGTCTACTTTGCGAGTCATGAATTCTCTCCGGTCGATGGTACCGAGTGTTTCCACTCAATTCCAGTGTCACGGTGAAAATGACCCCAGCACGGGCTCTGAAGCCCCTATGGAAGCGCTAGATTTCACTGGGTCTTGACGGGCTTAGCCCAGACGGTCGATAAGACGACTGTAGACGCAGGGAATTCTGTCGCTTCCACGTAAAGAGAAGCGGTACCCAGCGCAAACCCTCCTACCGATCGCTCGACCTATGTCCGCCCCTACTATTTACGACATCGCCGCCCGCGCCGGAGTGGGCATTGCCACCGTCAGTCGCGTGATCAACGGAAGCCGTCGCGTCTCTGACAAGACGCGCAAGGCCGTGCAGAAGGCCATGGGCGAACTGGGATTTCGACCCAACAACGCTGCGCGACGACTCGCCGCCGGCGCTCCCAATCGTCCTCGCGTCGTGGCGTTGATGCCGTTCTTCACCACGGCGTTTTACTTCACCGTCTGTAAAGCGCTCTCACAAAAGCTCTCCGCAGCCGGTACCGATCTCGTGCTCGTCGATGTGCATGATCAGGAAGAAGCGGATCGGCATCTCGATCGTCTCCTCGCCGAGCGCTCCTCGGAGGGAGTGATCCTCTGCTCGATGGACATCAGCCCTGAGCGTCACGATCAGTTTCAGACACTCAACATCCCCGTGGTCGCCCTCGACTGCGAAACGGAAACGATCCCCCATGTATGCGTGGACAATGTCGAGGGCGGGAGGCTCCTCAGCAGGACTTTGGCGAAGCACGGGAGTCTCAAGCAAGCGCTGGTTCTCGGCACACGAGGGGCAGAAGTATTCGTTGAACGAGAAACCGGATTTTTGGAGGTCTGCCCTGAGGGGAGCAAGGTCTTTGAAACGGAGCGGGTCGATGTGGATAGCGGTGCGGCGATTGTCGACGAGGTCCTGGCGGCCTTCCCCGATGTGGACGGAATCGCGTGCGCCGGTGACCCCCTCGCCGTCGGTGTGATGCAAGAGCTCCGTAGAAGAGGCACACGGGTACCTGAAGATGTCCAAGTGATCGGTTTCGACGACCAGCCCCTGATGGACGCGCTGGGCCTTACCACCATCCGTCAGCCCATGCTCCGATTCGGGGAGTGGGCGGCGGAAGCGATCCTCAAGATGATTGCGAGTCCGGAAGGGCAAGCTCCCGAGTCCCTGGTGCTCCCTCTCGAAGTCGAAGAGCGCGGAACGACACGTTAAAGCTTCCCCGGGACAGCGCTCGTCAAGTCGCCTAGACTCCGGGCCAATGGAGCAAGCCGCGAGCGCAGAAGATTCCCTCGTTGCAAAGGTCGGCCAGAGGGCGGTCCATGCTTGGGACGTCGCCGTCGGCCTCTGGATCACGCTCTTCTCGGCCGTTCGATCCAACCTCTCTCCGGGTCTCGGCGCTCAGGAGGTCGTGCGTTCCATCACCATCCGACAGATTTTCTACACGAGCTTTCAGGCCCTTTCGATGATCAGTGTGGTGGCTCTCTTCGTCGGATCGACGCTCACGGCACAGACAGAGCTTCTGGGGGGACCGCTTCAGCGAGAAACGGCCGGAAGAATCCTGGTGGCGGTGGTCCTACGTGAACTCGCTCCCCTCGTCACCGCGATCATCGTCGTCGGAAGAAGCGGAACTGCGATCGCTACCGAACTCGGGGTGATGCGGGTCAACAAGGAAATCCTTGCCCTGGCGTCGCTTGGGATCGACCCTCCCCGTTTCTTGGTCTGGCCGCGCATCGTCGCAACGGCTGTCAGCGTTCCGCTCCTCACCGTCTATTTCTCCGCCTTGGCGGTGATGGGCGGCTACGTGACCGCGTTTTTTATCGATCGCCACAGCCTGGCAGAGCTTCAGATGGGCGCCATGCTCGCGCTTTCACCTGTGGACTTACCCCTCGTGCTCATCAAGACTGGAGGACTCGGTCTGCTCGTAGGCTGGTTGTGCGCCTACTACGGTCTCGACGTCGGCTCTTCCCCCACGGAAGTTCCAGTTAAGGCCAGTCGCGCGGTCGTTCAAACGCTCTTGGCCTGCATCATCTACAACGCACTCGTCACCATCACCTTCTACTTCGTGTTTGGTGCCTCCATCGCATGATCCAGTTGCCGATCTCTTCGGGTGGGGAGCCCGGAATCACGCTCGACCGGGTACACTTCGGCTACGAAGAGTTCGCGCTGCTCGAAGGCATCAGCTGGGAGCTCGATCAGGGCCAGAACGCCGTCATCACCGGCGGCAGTGGCTCCGGAAAGTCGACCTTCCTGCAAGTGGCTGCTGGCTTGTTGCCGCCCAGCAGAGGGGCCGTCCTCTTGGCGGGTCACCCCGTGGTTCGCCTGAGTCCCAGTGAGAGGGTTCGACGAGGCCTGAGAACGGGCTTCGTGTTCCAGGAAGGGGGATTGCTTGCCAACATGGACGTGTACGCCAATGTCTCCCTGGCCCTCGACTACCACCGAGACGTGCTCTCCCTCGACGAGGAGACCCTGACCCGCCGCACGGAAGAAGCCTTGGACGCAGCACAAATTGCTCGGGTTCACTGGAGCACGCTCCCGGCGCACCTTTCCTTCGGTGACCGTAAGCGGCTCGCCCTTGCGCGCGCCATCGCCATCAAGCCCAACTTTTTCTTCTTCGATGACCCTGATGTGGGCATGGATCAAAGAACGGCCAAGGTGACGCATCAGATCCTGCGAGAGCTCAGAGATGATCCAGACGTCACCGTGATCATCGCCACGAATCGCACCGTGCTCATTGAACGACTCGGTGTTCCGGGATACCGCCTGGAGAACGGCCGCCTCACGACGGCGGGCACGGTCAGCACCTTCCCCCCCCCTCCCACACAGCGCACCGGATTCGGTGACGACTTCTGACAGAAAGGTTCTCTCTTGGTAGCCCGATTCTTTTTCAATCATATCGGTATTCAAGCGGACGCGCGCCCCCACGTTCTTCTCAACGTCAGTGACGGGCGAGAAGGCGCCTTGCAGCTCCTCACGACGGCGGGGGAACATCTGGTGAAGGAGCTCTCCCTCGGTCCTCCGACAAAGACCTTCCGAGGAGCGACCGTGCGACAAGCAGATCTGTCTGGCGTCGTCGAAGGCCGGTATGTGCTTCGCTTCGGCGACGAATGGTCTCACCCCTTTCGGCTGGGCAAGGATCTGCTCCTTTCCCATACTCTTCATGCCGTCCTCAATTACTTTTTCGCGCAACGCTCAAGTCCACCCTGGGATGAGGCAGATCGCGCGGTGCCCTTCTTCGGTTCTCGTGAAGGTACGGTCGATGTCCACGGCGGCTGGCACGACGCCTCCGGTGACATGAGCAAGTACCTCTCTCACCTCTCTTACGCCAATTACATGAACCCTCAGCAAACCCCCCTCGTGGTGTGGGGCATGCTGGAGCACCTGGAGCGGCGGAAGAACAGTCACGCGGCAGGCGTGGCCGAGCGCCTGAAAGAAGAAGCGCGACACGGCGCCGACTTTTTATGCCGCATGCAGGATCCGGAGGGATATTTTTACATGACGGTCTTCGATCAGTGGAAAAAGGGCACCGATCAACGGGTGATTTGCGCTTTTCGTACACAAAAAGGGGACCTGCTCGAAGAGTATCAAGCCGGCATGCGCCAAGGCGGGGGTGCCACGGTCGCGGCGCTCGCCCGCGCCGGTCGTATCTTTGACGAACCGCGGTACATCCATGCCGCCGAGACCGGACTTCAGCACCTGCTTCTGAAGGGGACAAGCTACCTCGACGACGGCAAAGAGAACATCATCGACGACTACTGCGCCCTACTCGCCGCAGCAGAACTTTATCAATGCAGCGGAAGGCCGGACTACCTTGCGGAACTCCGCACACGTGCCAGTCGTCTCATCGCGCGCATTCAGTATGACGGACCCGTACCAGGATGGTTACGAGCTGATGACAATCAGCGTCCGTTCTTCCACGCGGCCGAGGCCGGACTGCCCGCGCTCTGTCTCCTCAGGGCCGGCGAGATAGACAGCAAAAATGAACTCACCTACCGACGAGCAGCAGAAACGCTTCTCCGTTTCGAACTTGCCGTCACGAAGGAAGTCGAAAATCCGTTTGGCTACGGCAGACAGTACACCCAGGACGTCCACGGAACCCGAAAAACAGCCTTCTTTATCCCGCATGAGAATGAAACTGGCTACTGGTGGCAGGGGGAAAACGCTCGCCTTTCCTCCCTAGCCGCCGCAGCGGGTCTTCTTTCGCACCGGACGACGGACGACACCCTGCGCGCCGATCTGCGCGCCTATGCCTTCAGTCAACTCGATTGGATCTGCGGGAAAAACCCCTTCGACGCCTGCATGTTGCACGGATTCGGCCGCGGAAACGGAAACTATATGGACAAGTGGCCCAACGTCGGGGGCGGCATTTGCAACGGGATCACGTCTAGCTTGGAAGACGAAGCCGATGTCGACTTTGGACGTACGGACGTCGAGGGTGACCATGGCTGGCGCTGGTACGAGCAGTGGTTGCCCCACGCAACTTGGTATCTCATAGCCCTCGCGCAACTGCATCCGGACAAGTAGTCTCGGGACCGCTCGATGGAGCGAGCCTCCCATGACCACCCAAGGCCATCTTCACACCGACGACGCGCGAATGCGCGATCCGTCGCGTTTCATCAATCGGGAACTGTCCTGGTTGGAGTTCAATGCCCGCGTTCTCGCGGAAGCCGAGAACGATGAGGTCCCTCTCTTCGAGAGGCTGAAATTTCTCGCCATCTATTCATCGAATCTGGATGAATTTTTCATGGTTCGTGCCGCCGGCCTCAAGGCACAAATCCTCGGGGACGTCGTCGAGGTTCCCCCCGACGGCCTCAATCCCAGCCAACAGCTCACGGCTATTTCCGTGAGGGCCAAGGAGCTATGTGCCTTGCAGGGGGAAATCTGGAACGACCGGATTCATCCCGCCTTGCGCGCTTGCGGTCTGGCGGTGGTTTCCCCGGACGAACTCAGTGAAGCGGCTCAAACCGAACTCGACGCTCATTTCGCTAGGGCCATTTTTCCCGTCCTGACGCCGATCGCGATCGACCCGGCGCATCCCTTTCCGCACCTCCGGAACAAGGTACTCAATGTGGGCTTTCTTTTCTCTCCAGAGGATCCGACCGAACCCACTTTCGGTCTGCTTCAACTCCCCAGCACCCTTCCAAGATTGATTCCCGTGACGGGTTCAAGCTTCGAGCGTGCCTTCGTGACCATGGAAGATCTCATCTTCCGCAACGTAAAAAGACTCTTCCCGCACTTACCGGAAAGCGGACATTTCGCCTTCCGAGTCACCAGGAATTTCGACATCGAACTCGACGAAGACGAGGGGGAGGATCTGCTTCTCACCGTTCAGGCGGAGCTACGCCGCCGGGAACGGGGGCACGCGGTTCGACTGGAAGTGGCCGGAGATTGTCCTGCGTCAGCCATAGAGCTGCTTTGCCGAGAACTCTCCTTGGACGAGGACAGGGACTTGTACGCGCTCAATTCCCCCTTGGTTCTGGAAAACTTCACAGGCATTGCCAAGGGCGACGAGCGACGCGAGTTTTCCGACCGTCGCTTCACCCCCCTCTACACTCAGCCACTGCGTGATAGCGAGGACTTCTTCTCCACCATCCGTAAAGGGGACATCCTTCTCCACCATCCGTACGAATCCTTCGAAGCGGTGATCGACTTCGTCACTCAGGCCGCTGAGGACTCCAATGTTCTGGCCATCAAGCAAACCTTGTACCGCACAGGAGGTGAGTCGCCACTCGTGCGCGCCTTGCAGCGAGCTGCGGAACTGGGCAAGCAAGTCACGGCCGTAGTGGAACTGAAGGCACGCTTCGACGAGGCGAGTAACATTCAGTGGGCGCACGCTCTGGAGCGTTCGGGAGTGAACGTCATGTACGGCCTCCTCGGGTTCAAGACGCATGCAAAGGTGTTGCTCGTCGTGCGCAAGGAGGGAGATTCCCTTCGGCGTTACGTCCATTTGGCGACCGGGAACTACAATCAACAAACGGCACGCCTCTACGAAGACATCTCCCTCTTTACCGCCCGTGAATCCATCGCAGAAGATGCAACCTCCCTCTTCAACCTCCTGACCGGATACTCTGCTCCGGAAAAGTGGAATCAGCTGATCACGGCGCCCTTGGGCCTTCATGAAGCGGTGCTCGGACTCATCTACCGGGAGCGCGATCACGCTCTCTCGGGTCAGCCCGCCCGTTTGATTGCAAAACTCAATTCCCTCGTCGATGCAGAGGTGATCGAGGCGCTTTACCTCGCTTCTCAGGCTGGCGTGAAAGTGGATTTGCTCATTCGTGGGATTTGTTGCCTCCGACCCGGCATGGAAGGGGTCAGCACCAACATCCGCGTGCACGCGGTCGTCGATCGTTTCTTGGAGCACGCACGCATCTTCTACTTTGAGAACGCCGGCAACGGTGAGGTCTATTGTAGCAGCGCGGATTGGATGCCACGCAACTGCCGTCGCCGCGTGGAGGTCATGTTCCCCATCGTTGACGAAAAGCTACGCGAACGTCTCAAGGACGAAATTCTTGAAACGATGGCGAGCGACAACGTCAAAGGATGGCTTCTGGGTGAGGACGGCCGCTACCGTCGCGTCCCACGCAAGAAGGATGGGCTCGTCCGGAGCCAGGAGGTCTTCATGGCTCAAGCGCGCAAACACGTGCGACCTCCTGCACCGGCCCTGCGCCCCGTCGAATCAGGGCCGCCTGGAAAGTCAGGCCTGGAGAAGCTGCGCCAACGAAGGCGAAAGGGAAAACACAAGAAGTAAACTTCAGCCGCCGATGAACGACAGTGTGAAACCGCGTTAGTTGGAGCCGCCCATCCCGGGTTGATACGGACAATCTCCCCCATTGGGAAACCGCTCCGGAATGCTCTCCTCGATACAGTAGGCACCTTCCGTGCAGAAGCATTCAACGATGCCCTCGTCGTTGAAAAAGCAGTCACCTCCCCAGCAACTACTACCGACGGCAGAGCATTCGATGATGGCATGAGCGCAGCTGTTACAGATCTTCGTAATTTCTTTAGCTCCTAGCAACTCACCATTGAGCAATATCCCAATGTTCAGAGAGTCGTAGCAGACCTCCTCGTCAGAAGGGGCAAAGCCACCCGTCCCTCCACTGGAAACGCCTCCGCTCGAGGTGCCTCCGCTTGAAGTGCCCTGTCCTCCCGTAGATACGCTCGTGCCGCCTGTATCGGAACTCCCTCCCGTGGCACCGTCATGATCGTCGGTGACGGCCCGGCCACCACAGGCCGCGTGCCCGCCAAGCGAGAGCGCCAGATAGACCAGCACTCGAAAGGCGAATCGAGGGAAAGGCGACATTTTCGAGGGATGTGTCAGGGCAGCGGAGCGCTCCACGCTCAATGCCCAGGCCCACTTGGTCGACAGCGTCATATTTTCGGCAAAGATCACAACCCACCATAAGTAATCGCTCAAAGCGAGTTCGCTCGGCCCCCCAAGGACGCTCGGCCCCCCAAGGACAACTGGTCTACCAAAATTGAGAATTTATCGGAAAACTCATAGACCAGTTGCCGAAGCGGCCCAGAACTTGCGAAGCGCGGCGCATTCGGCCACCAACTCGCACAACGATCACAGACTCTCAGCCTCCGATGAACGACATCTCAACGCGATTCTGGATCACCGGGAGCTTGCGCGTCGCGCTTGCAGATACGGTGTCTCTGGACAATGCATCTCTGGACAACAGGTTTGCGGACAAGAGCACCTCGCGCTCCTCTGAGTAACGATCCGTCCTCCTTTCCCACCATCCTCTGATCTCTTGCTCGAGGGACGCCCGGTCCTCTGAAGTGCGAAGACGCTCCTTGATGCTCAGACCCTCTTCTGCAAAGAGGCAGGAATAGAGGTGTCCGTTTGCCGAAAGGCGAGCGCGACTGCATTCTCCACAGAACGGCTGACTCACGCTGGCAATGATGCCGATCTCACGACCGAGAGGTCCCACCCGGTAGCTTTCCGCGACCTGACCTCTTTGCTTCGGCGGCACCTGTCGCAGCGGACCATACGAACCGAGACGAGCCAGAATCTCATCTCTACTCACGACACTTGCAGGCGACCAAGCATTTTTGGTGCCGACGTCCATGAACTCAATGAAACGCAGCACATGCGACGTTTCCTCGAAATGACGGAAAAGCTTCTCCACTTGGTCGTCGTTCTGACCGCGCTGCACGACACAGTTGATCTTTATCTTTTCAAACCCGGCCGCCACCGCCGCATCAATCCCACGGAGCACATCGGTGACCCGAAATCCCGGGGCGTCACAAACGTTCTGAAACGTGTCTTCATCGAGCGCGTCGAGACTGACGGTGATTCTGTGAAGTCCCGCTTGTTTCAGAAGCTTCGCCTGCCCTGGTAAAAGGACTCCGTTGGTCGTCAAGGCGAGTTCAACACCCAGTGCGCTGAGCATCCCGACCAGACGAGGTAGCTCCTTGCGCAACAGGGGTTCTCCGCCCGTGAGCCTGATCTTCTGCACGCCGAGCGCAACAAAGGCCTCTGCAACCAGTACGATTTCCTCAAAACTGAGGATCTCGTCGCGCGCAAGGAAGGACTCTTGATGCACGTGCTCCCGTGGCATGCAATATCGGCAACGAAAATTGCAGCGATCGGTCACACTGATCCGCAGGTCGCGCAAGGCGCGACCTCGCTTGTCCTTGGTCGTGGGGGTGACCTCTGAGGAGGGCAGCAGCATTTTTCAGGTTCAGCCTAGCCGATGACTCGCCGATGACCAGGCGACGACAACGAGCTTGGGCCGGAAATCTGCGCCCTCCCGCCCTGCATGTCCGTCTCGACGTTCTATCCCGCGGAGGCTAAAACAGGGCTCGTGAAGCTCTATGCCTTTGATCAGATCGACGAATCGCTCAAGCTGATTCCGCTCGCGGCGCGGCGAGCGCTGGACGCTGTGGGGCGAAAGTTGAGTCTGGATGGCTTTCACTCCCTGAGCCACGCCGCCCGGGTGGATCTCGTGCGAGCGGGGAGTGGACCCGTCGTGGACACAGAAATGACTCACAAGATCCTTGCTCTGGCGCGTCCAGAGGCCACTCCTTTCGAAGCAGCTCCCGAACCAGGCGTGGAAGAAGTTCCCGTCGAGCTCACCGCAGCTCTCGGCGAGCATCGTCCGCTGTCACCGAAGGTTTGGGAGGGCCTCAGCGCCCTCGACCGCTATGTTCTGTTCAAGGTGGCCCGCAGAGGTAAACCCCAGCGTCTCTCGGATGCGTACGCTGAAATCGTTGGCGCGACTTCCCTCTCGAATCATCTTCGACCAGAAGGCGGGGTGAGGATGATCAAGGTGAGTGAGAAGGAACCTACCCTACGTGAAGCGACCGCGGAAAGCTGGCTGACTCTATCTGCCTCGGCGTTCACTCAGCTCCGTAACGCCGGCTCCAAGAAAGGCGATGTCCTCTCCGTCGCTCGTGTCGCGGGTATTTCCGCCACCAAGCGCACGAGCGATCTCATCCCGCTCTGTCACCCCCTTTCGCTCGAACACGCAGAAGTCGACTTCATCGAGTATCCGGATGAAAGCCGCCTACGGGTTTTGTGCACTGTCGCCGTGCGCGCACGAACGGGCGTTGAAATGGAGGCCTTAGTGGGAGCAAGCGTAGCGGCGCTCACCGTGTATGACATGCTCAAATCTGTGGACCGTGGTATGATCTTGGGACCCACTGCGCTGCTCAAGAAGACGGGTGGACGCTCTGGTGACTACGTTCGGGAAGAAACGTGAGCGGCGTGTTCGAGATCTGGGAGCGGCCGCTTGACCTGAAAGTAGCTCTTGATGCCGTGCGCGCCGACGAAGTGGGTGGAGTGTCGGTTTTTTTGGGCACCGTACGCAACCACGCCGAGGGACAGCCCGTGACCCTGCTCGAGTACCAAGCCTACGAAAGCATGGCGGTGAAACAGATGTCCAAGATCGCAACCTCCATCATGAAGGAGATCCCCGGGACACGTCTGTCCGCCCTTCATCGGGTGGGCGCATTGAACGTGGGGGAGGTTGCAGTGATCTGTGTGGGGGCGGCGGCTCATCGAGACGAGGCGTTTCGCGCGTGTCGGCTCCTGATTGATCGCATCAAGCATGAGGTGCCCGTGTGGAAGCGCGAGCACGGTCCTGACGGACCTTACTGGATCGGATGGCGTGACGCCCGCTGTCACCACGAACACGCATCTTAGAGCATGTCTTGTGGTCTGTCCCAGTCTCGAAGACTGCTTTCCTCCGTAGAGCTGAGCACAAGAATTTCGGTTTCACACGCACGAAGGAGCGGTTGTAGCGCCCACTGTTCTCCCGCAAGAGCTTCCTCGAAGCGCGGCAAGATGCGCGTGTGATAGCGAGCAAAGAGGGGCTGGTAGCGGTCATCCACGTAGGGACAGAGGACCGCCGCATCAGGACTCGTCAAAGCGAGCCTGCTCATCAACGGCGCCTCAAGGTAGGGCAGATCGCAAGCAACCACGAGAACGGTGTCGAGTCCTCTTGTCTGCGCCTCCTTCAGGAGTCCCACGATCCCACCAAGCGGTCCGGTTCCGCCGCGTGCGTCTGGAACACAGACGAGACCCAGAGCTGCGTAAACGTCGCCTTCGCCCACTAGAACGACTTGAGACGAAGGGAGCGCTTTTTTCGCTTCGTCCAAGAGACGTCGGACGAGAGGGCGACCCGTTCCATCCGGGGCGCTCAGGAGCCCCTTCGGGCTGCCCATTCGACTCGAAGCGCCCCCTACGAAGATACCCACAAACGGATCCACGCCGAGACCATCTTCCACTACCAAGCTCCGGAAAGTTCAGCGTAGGAAAGCACCTCCACCGAAGCGCCCGCTGGCAGACGAGCGGTACTCTCGTCGATCATGACCAGAGCATTGGCCCACGCCATCACTGTCGACGCTCCTGATGATTGATGAGAGAAAAGCTCTGCATCGTCACCCGAAAGCCGCGCTCGATAGAAACAGCGTCGACCGGGTTTGTGGGAAAAGTCGTTGCGGAGCCGCGCCGTCCGAAAGACGGGCGTGGGGGCGGAATCACCACACAAAGTCCGGATCAGAGGCACTCCGAAGAGTGCAAAAGTGATCTGGGCGGAAGACGGGTTCCCCGGAAGACCCAGAATCAACGTCCTGCCGACCCGCATGAACAGCACGGGTTTCCCCGGCTTGATGCTGACCTTGTGAAAAATCAGTTTCGCTCCCAGATCCTGTAGACACGGCCGGACTAGATCGTGATCCCCCACGCTCACCCCTCCTACGGTGACGAGCACGTCCGTCGTTTCAAGGGCGCGTTTGAGGGCCTGGGTGAGGAGCTCCTTTTGATCTCGAACGAGGGGACTGAGGCTCACCTCTGCGCCGGCAGCTTCAGCCATCGCAAGAAGCGCCACGCCGTTGCTCTCCGCCAGACTGCCCGGCCCTCCTTGAGTCCCCGGGGCACGAAGCTCATCCCCGGTGCACAGCACGGTCACTCGTGGGCGTCGAAATACTTCCGCTTCTACGCGTTCGGCTGCGGCCAACAGAGCCAAGCACGGCGGCGATAGACGAGTGCCGACCTCGAGGACAGTGTCTCCCGTCTTCAGGTCTTCACCCGCACGGCGAATGTGAGCCCCAGGAGACACGATTTCCCGAAACAGAACCCCACCCTCCACGAGCGTGACGTTCTCTTGCATCACGACGGCGTCAGCGCCCAGAGGAAGATGGGCTCCTGTGAAAATGCGCAGGCATCCGGCGGGCGGAAGCGCTGCGCCCGAATGGCCGGCCCGCGCCTCCCCCAGAAGAGGAAGGGATGCTCCGGCTACGACTTCCTGGGCGCGGACAGCGTAGCCATCCATCGCGCTGTAGTCGGACGAAGGAACATCGACAGGGGACACGACTGTTTCCGCAAGCACGCGCCCGGAAAGATGCCGGAGAGGCGCCCTTTCGACCCCAACTGGTCCAACATCTCGCGCCTCCCGCAAAATAGAGTCGCGGGCTTCCTCAAAATTGAGCATCTCGTCCTGGTTTAGGCCTGCGTCCCTCCAAGATCTAGCTCGCGCCGAAAGCTCTCAAATGCACACCACATGCACACCGCACGCCAATGCCCTTGAGCCCATCGCGAAGCACGTCGCGTGAGTCCTCGCCCCTGTGGATAACTCACCTCAGGTGACCCTTTTGAAACCTGGGTGACGCTTGCTCGCCTCATTCAACTTCACTCTGTGTGAACATCCGGTGCAATGTGTGAGCAAACAGAAAGTACTCAGAGGTGTGAGCAATCCGAAGGTTTCCAAAGGCGGTCTGACCACGCGGTTCAAAAACCAGACACGCGGTTCAAAAATAAGCATGCGGTTCAAAAATAAGCATGCGGTTCAAAAATAAGCATGCGGTTCAAAACCCAGACAGACACGCGGTTCAAAAATAAGCATGCGGTTCAAAAATAGACTGCGGCGCAACGCAAAAATAGACTGCGGCGCAACGCAAAAATAAAATGAAGAAATCACAAATGACCCACTTGCAGAATTTCAAAATGAGGTTCAGAGTGATCTTTAGATGGCGCACACGCGGTGCCATGGGGCCACTCCTCGGAGTGGGCTTCTTTTCCTCCTCTCAGCGAGCACGGACGCGGCCGGTCCTTGGTCTCTGGGTTGGAAGAGTATCTGGGAAACCGATAGAAGCCGTCCGCCCGCGCCATCGCCCACTTCAGAGAACATCGCTCGATTCACAGAAAACCCACGCTCCTCCAAGGGCGTAGCCACCCACGTCGAAAGCCGTTGGGTGGCTTTGTTTTTTTCTAAGCACAGCCTGTTTTTTTGAGCACGCCCCAGAGCCGTGGCTTTGTTTTCCGACCCCACAGCCGAAGCGTTGCTTTTCCGCCTTTTCTCGGCACTGACACGCAGAGTTTTTCCTAGGCCGGCGGAGCCCTTGCCAGTGTTGAGATGCGTTCTAGGTTGCGGGCCATGCCGAGCGCCTCGGTGCCTCCACCTGCCGCCAAGGTCCTCTCCGCCGAAGCAGAACATGATCCAGAAAGCTGGCTCGGGATTGCCTGCTGGCTGGTCATCATCTTCAGCGTCGCGCAAGTCCTCGTCTTTTCCTTCGGCCGGGACCAAAGCATCTACGGCGTCATCGCCGAAGGACTCCTCGAAGGGAAGGTCCCCTACCGCGACCTTTGGGATTTCAAACCCCCCGGCATCTTCTTCGTCTATGCGGCGTCCTTTGCCCTCTTCGGCAAAACGATGCTGGCCCCGCGCCTCATCGAGGTCGCCATGCTCATCGGTGCAGCCTTAGGGCTTCGACGACTCGGGGGAGTCCTTTTTGACAGCCGAACTTCCGGCATCATGGCAGCCGCCGTGTACGCGCTCGTACATGCGCAAATGGACTTCTGGCACTCGGGGCAACCTGAGTCCTTCGCGGGACCGCTCACCATCTATGCCCTGGTCATGACGACACATCAGTGGTCACGGAAGAGAGAGCTCTACGCTTGGGCGGGCATTGGTTTCCTGTTCGGTGCAGCGTTCCTCCTCAAACCCCCTTTCGGAGGTGGAGCGATCGCCTGCGCATACGCCATCGCCGCTCGTCGGCGAAGTGATGGACGCTCCTGGGCAAGTGCTCTGATCCCTGTTTTCGTGATCGGAGCAGCGAGCTTGCTTCCAATTCTTGGCGTCTGGGCCTGGTTTTCCGGCGTCGGCGGCTGGCCCGCGCTGTCGTGGACCCTGTTTGAGTTCGCTCCCGGCTACACCAAGCTCAGCTGGGTCAACCGAGAGGCAGAAGAGATGTTCTTCCAGGCGCTCGAAGAGGGATTCTTCGGGCTCTCGTCCCTTCTTGCCATGGGAACGGTTGCTGCCCTGTCGATTCATCCTCGCGCCCAGCGTGAACGAGAAGGCTTCGTCCTCATCCTTGGTGTTCTTGCGTTTCAAGTGGTGGGCATCACCGTACAAGGTAAATTTTTTCAGTATCACTACGGCGCCAGCATCGCCCTCATCGCTCTCATCGCTGGCCACGGTTACTATAAGCTCTTCCGCAGAGTCGCAGTGGGATCGGTCTCGGGCACCCTCGCGTTCTGCGCTTTCGTCTTCGTGGCTCAAATGATGAAGCAGCCGGTCAATGACCTTCCCGGTACCTTTGGTCAGCGTTCCGTCGTGCGGCTGAAGTATCTCCTCTCGGCAGGCACCGCCATCACCCGACCGGAAATGGACGAAGCTATCCATCGCGTCGGCGGGTATGACCTCGCCATCGTGCAGCGTACGGCGGAGGAAATGAGCCGCTTGGTCCCGAAAGGGAGCTACAGCTATGTGTGGGGGTTTGAGCCGGCCCTCTACTCGCTCAGCCATACAAAACCTTCGAGCCGCTATATCTACAACGTCCCCCAACGCGCCCAATGGCAACGGAAGCGCGCCCGAAGGACCCTCCTTTCTGAGCTCAGAGCACATCCTCCCGCCATCGTCGTCACCCAAAAGCTCGACGCGATGGCCTTCGTCACAGGCAATCGTTTCGATTCCACAGATTCCCTTCCACGATTTCCTGCCCTCGACCGGTACCTGCGCGAAAACTACGCGCCCGCACGGGTCATCGACCGTTTCACACTATGGCTCCCTAAAGCGCACTGGCTCCCAAAAGCGCAAGCGCCGCCCCCATGACCGCGATGAAACAGTCCGCCGAGCGAAAGCCCGAAAACCCCGCCGAGCAAAAGCCCGAAAAGAAGGGACCAACGAGAGCGCGCAGGGTAGCGCGGTGGCTTTTCCTCGGAGCAGCTGCGCTAGGAGTGCTCGTCAGCGTAGCACTTCTGTCAGCGTGGCGAGGCTTCGGAAAGGCACCCGCGGGCCAGCGCATCGAGCGCATGGAGGCCTCTGCACACTTTCAAGACGGAGTCTTCGTCAACGAAAATCCCATGTGGGTCGACATGCTGGGAACGATGAAGCAGCTCTTTCTTAGCGTACCCATGATGCGACCGGATGCGCCTCTCCCCGTAAAGCAGGTCTCTCCGGAACAATTCAAAACTCCCCCCAAGACCGGACTCCGCGTCACCTGGCTCGGCCACTCGACTTTGATCATCGAAATCGACGGACGACGCTTTCTCATGGATCCGATCTGGGGTCCGACGACCTCTCCTGTGACATGGACCGGGCCCGAACGTTGGTACGCGCCACCAATCGCCCTCACGGACTTACCTTCCTTCGATGCCGTCCTCCTTTCCCACGATCACTACGATCATCTCGACGCACCCACCATTGAACAAATCAAGGATTGGGACACGCGCTTCATCGCTCCTCTCGGCGTGGGCGCACACCTCGCTTATTGGGGCGTACCGGAGGGCCGCATCACGGAGCTCGACTGGTGGGATGAGGTGCACCTAGGTGACTTCACTGTCACGGCGCTGCCTTCCCGCCACGCCTCTGGTCGGCACGTTTCCGATCAGTACCGCACTCTGTGGGCAGGCTATGCGCTCGTCGGGCTCCAGCATCGAGTTTACTTTTCTGGCGACACCGGTCTCTTTCCCGGCATGAAGGAAATCGGCGAACGTCTAGGACCCTTCGACCTCACGATGCTGGAAGTGGGCGCCTATGATCAGAACTGGCCCGACTGGCACTTAGGTCCGGAACAAGCTGTGCTCGCGCACAAGCTGACCCGCGGCAAGGTTCTCTTACCGATCCACTGGGGCCTCTTCACCTTGGCCAAGCACAGTTGGACGGAGCCGATGGAGCGCATTCTGAGCTACGCGGAAAAACTGAACGTCCGTGTGGCAACCCCTGTCCCTGGTGGCAGTCTCGAACCCGAGGCGCTCGAGGATCAAAAACCTTGGTGGCCTCGCAACGTACCGTTCCGAAGCGCAGAGGAGTATCCGGTCCGCGCGTCCAAGAACGGAGATCCCAAGGATCTCATCCCGCATAAGCCGCTCGAACAGATCAGCCCGCCCTAGCGAAACCGGCTCAAAGGCCGCTCTCACCCATCTGATAGATGCGTTCGAGCAGGTCGGGGTCAGAAACGCTCACTTTAAGGTCTTTGATCAGGCCGTCCTCAAGAGAGTAGACCCAGCCGTGAACCGTAAGGTCCTGTCCCTGTCGCCACGCGTCCTGAACAATCGTGGTGTGACAGACGTTCCTGACCTGCGCCGCCACGTTCAACTCACACAAACGATCCACACAAGCGAGAGGATCTTCCTGCTCACTGCAAACAAGATCGCTGCGCTCGTAAACATCCTTGATGTGGCGCAGCCAGTTGTCGATCAATCCGCGCGGAGTGCTGGAAAGCGCAGCCGCCACACCGCCACACCCGTAGTGACCGCACACAATCACGTCACGGACCTTGAGAACCTCCACGGCGTACTGAAGGACAGAAAGAAAATTCAAATCGCCGTGAGAGACGACGTTCGCCACATTGCGATGAACGAACACTTCTCCCGGCGGAACGCCGATGATCTGGTTGGCCGGGACACGGCTGTCCGAGCATCCCACCCACAGGTAAGGGGGGTTCTGTTGCTTGGCCAAATTGGAAAAAAACTGAGGATCTTGCTCTTTGACGCTCTCAGCCCATCTCCGATTGTTGTCGAACAGTTCCTTGAGATCTCCCACGCAAGCGTAGATAACACAGCTTCGTTCAGACGCCAGAACTCGCTTACTCGGCTAAGAGCACGTCTGAAAAGCGTCGCGCGGCAGGCTTTCAGACCTGCTCTAATTCGACGAGCACTTTGGGACCCCGAGTGACGGGAACGTCCCTGGGCTTCACAACAGGTCGAGAGCCATGACCTTCGGAGCGGGATTGTCGCGCTACGATTTCATCGAGCACCTCACTCTCCTCACCGAATGTGCATGTCACATCGGGCGCTTCTTCGTCATCCGAGCGCGAGAGCGTAAAACTCGCACGACTCACATGGGCTGCGGTCTGAACGACCGAACTGATCTCCGAGGTTTCATCAAACTCCGGCACCGCATCGAGGAGGTCCTCCGTAGCATCGAGCAGCGCACTCTCGTCGGGTTCGACTTGGATGTCTGGTGATGAGTCACTCATGTAGAAATTCCCCCGTCTTCCCTGGAGTGTAACTCAAGATTTCAAACATGTTTCATAATTCCACTTGTGTTAATGCGTCCCACAGCTCCCCCAACGTAGGAGGTGAACCCACTTTGGAGTCTCCTTGGGCTCCCCTAGACTGGCGTCATGCATCGCAAGCCTGCCCATTTTTTCCTCTCGGTCTTCACAGCCGCGGTGATCGCGCTGCCTGCCTGTGGCGGCTCTAAGGGACCTTCGCCCAGTCAGGGCGGCGATGAGATCCTGTGTCCCGATGGGAGCGCAAATCCCGGAGCGACCATTCGCACGGTCAACTGTTCGACGGTGATTCAATACGATGGGGACGAGTTTGAATCGTCCCTGAACGTGAAAGGTCTTGCTCAAGCCGGGATCAAGAACGTCGATACGGTTCTGCGCGAAGTGAGCCAGGCCGCCAACGACGCACAGATCCAGTTCACGCAGACGTGCGAACTCTACAACGGCTGCAATCTGACGAGTGCGGAATATCGGGAACGCCTCGACCAGGCTCAAGCACACTTTCGAGCCATCCGTGAAAAGGTCGCTCTGCTGGAGGCATCGGGTGGAAACCCGGAGGTGTTGCGCAAGACGGTCACGGAACTGTATGTAGAGACGGTCCCAGAAGAGCGCATTGCAGCTCAAAGCCTCAGCCTCGAGTTTTCGATCCAAGGAAAATCCGGGGACGGAGCAGCCCGGGTCGTTCAAGAAGGAGACACTCTACGTACGGGAGACCAGGTGGTCGTGGGCGTGCGCACTTCCCAGGACGCTTACGTGTACCTCTTTCAGAAGAAAACCTCCGGTGTCTTGGACGTTCTCTTCCCCAACCCCCAAATCACCAAGGCGCAAAATCCTCTCCGCGCCGGTCAGCTGATGCGCATTCCTCCCCAAGGACAGGTCTTTACGCTCGATGATCAAGATCTGGGAGAAGAGACGGTTTACATCGCCGCCTCGCGGCACGCCCTCACGGATCTCGAAGCTGCCCTGACACAATCAAGCGCGGGTGGGACTCCCGCCACACAGAAAGTGGGACAAGCCATGTCCTCACTCTTTGACGAAGCCGCGCCCGAGTGCGCCGAGAAGTCCCGCGGCCTCGAGGTCACGGAAAAATCCGGGTGCGGCAGCATGACGCGCGGTCTTACCCCGCAGAAGTCTTCGGCCGGGGATGACTTCTTCTCCGATCAAGCATCGCTCCGGGGAAGGACAGCTCCAGGTGACGATGTGTTGATTCGTACGTTCCGGTTTCGACACGAAAACTAGGATGCCGCTTGACCCTCGCAGAAGAGCGTGAGCCATGATAGTTCTCGCCCCATGCTCAAGCACAACAGCTATTTCGACGGAAAAGTTCAGAGTATCGGATTCGAGCGCCTAGGGCGCTCCGCATCGGTGGGAGTGATCGAGACGGGCACCCACACCTTCTCCACCGGGGCTCCGGAGCGCATGACCCTCATCTCCGGCGAACTGGAAGTAAAGCTCCCAGGGTACGACGAGATGCGGCTCTATGCCGCGGGCACCGCCTTCGAGGTCGAAGGGAACAGCTCCTTTGACGTCAAGGCAACCGCGCCTGCAGCGTATCTCTGCGAGTATCTTTGAGGCTCATTGAAGATCGCTGTGGTTCACGAACGGAGCTGAGTCCCGGTTCCCACGGCGGGGATCGCCGTTGCCGTTTCTGCTACGTCGACCGTGCGCCACGAGTGAGTAAATCTTGCGCCTCTTGGCGCTTCGGGCGTAAATTCTGCGCGCAGGGCAGTAGAAAAGACGAGAGTTCGTGACGGCACGAACCCTGCTTTCCAGCTTCTTGCGATGACAGAAAGCACCAAAGAGATTCACAAGGACGAGTTCCAGGCCCTTCCGTTGCTCCTCCAGCATCGACGGCTTCTTCTCACTCTCGACGAGCTCGACGAAGAGCTTGATCGGTTGCGCGGAGTCTCTGGGGGACTCGCCTCGTCTCCCTGCGACGAGTGGTGCCCAGCGATCTCTGCCTTTTTAGAGTCGTTCATTCGTGATTTAAGCGCCCACTTCGAGGTCGAGTCCCGCTCGACGGCGGCTATTTTCAACGCGCCCGAGGACGCCGCACGGCGCGCAGAGCTCGAGATCTTGGATCGAGAGCACCCCGATCTTCTGCGGAGCTTCCAAGGGTTGGAAACTCATCTCAAGGCCGGCGATCACATCGATCGCACTCAGTTTCTCTTCGACTTGGAGAGCGCTATCGCCGCCTTCCGGGAGCACGAGGCCCGCGAAGACGAGCTTTTCGCCGACGACTGAGGTCACAGCGACACGGCCGTGAACTCAGCCTCCACCTGGGAACCTTGCTTCCAGAGCAGAGCCATATCGGTGAAAATGACGACCGTATGATGTAATTTTCATGATAATCCGTATAATACACTTGGATTTTCATGTTTGATCGTACCCTCAAAATATCGGAACTCATTAAAATTAAAAGTTTTTTTCTGTTCGGGCCGCGAGCTACCGGCAAATCGACTCTCATCGCACGGCAGCTTCCGGAGGCACAGGTTTATGACCTGCTCGACGCTCAGGTTTTCGCGCGTCTCGCGCGCCACCCCCGCCTGTTGGAGGAGGAACATGGGGAGGGCCGGGTTGTGGCTATCGATGAGATTCAGAAGCTGCCGTCCTTGCTCGATGAGGTGCACCGGCTCATCGAGAAAAAGAAGATGCGCTTTTTGCTCACAGGATCGAGCGCGCGCAAGCTGAGGAGAGGTGCTTCGAACTTGCTTGCCGGCAGAGCGTGGGAAGCACGCCTGTTTCCACTTACCTCGTGGGAGCTTGGTCGAGCCTTCAACCTCGACACTTATCTCTCGACGGGCGGACTCCCTGCTGCCTACGGAAGCAAGTACGTTGCCGAAGAATTGAACAGCTACTGTAGCCTTTACCTGCAGGAGGAGATCCAAGCAGAAGCACTCACTCGGAACGTTCCCGCCTTTGCTCGCTTCTTGGACGTGATGGCGCTCTCGAATGGAGAAGAGATCAATTACCAGAGCCTCGCGAGCGACTGTGGTGTTTCTCCTGCTACCTTGAAGAGCTACATTGAAATCTTGGGCGACACGATGATTGGCTTTTCATTGCCTGGGTATCGAGAAACGATCAAGCGAAAGTCGACAGTCCGAGCCAAGCACTACTTGTTCGATGTCGGAGTGACTGGCTCCCTAACCCGGCGCGGCCCCGTACGTCGCGGGTCGGAGAGTTTTGGGCGTGCTTTTGAGCATTTCATCGTGCAAGAAGTGCGTGCAGCACTTTCCTATCAGCGCTCACAACTACCTTTGACCTACTGGCGCTCCACGTCGCAGATGGAAGTCGATCTAGTTCTGGGCTGTCAGGTGGCTATCGAGATCAAATCTACGGACTTGATTGCCGGCAAGCATCTCAAAGGGCTTCGCGCTTTGAAGGAAGAAGGTCTTCAGCGTCGTTACCTTGCAGTTTCTTTGGATGTGACTCTCCGAAAAACCGACGACGGCATCGAGATCTGGCCTTACGCTGAGTTTCTCAGTGCCCTCTGGCAGGGGGAGTTTTTTTGAGGCCATCATGGCTGGGTTGTCGAGCCCACTTCGCTCCTTGTCACGGAGAATCTCGACCCGGCGGTTGTACTGGGACTATTTTCAAACGTACTTCCAGCGTGATCTGCGCGAGCTGATGGAAATCCGTCATAAGGATCCGTTCGAACGTTTTGTGCGCTTGGCTGCCGGGCGAGTAGGTCAACCGCTGAACATCAGCGCGCTGGGTTCCGATGCAGGTGTCGCTGCTCCGCTGCTCCCACCGCCAAGGATTGGATGGCGCTCTTGAAAGCGAGCTTTTTGGTGGTGCGGATTGAGCCTTGGTTTTCGAATCTCGGCAAGCACTTGGTCAAGACACCCAAGCTCTACTTTTGCGATCCTGGCTTGGTCGCCTGGCTCATTCGATGACGGTCTTACGGATCTCACCAGCAACCTGGACAAAGTGAGCAAGGTACTGGCACAACGCGAACCCTCTTCTACGGCGGGAACTAGGACCAAAAGCGCTCGGGATACAGCGTGGTCTCATTCAGTTCTGTGGAATGCTTGGGTGTAGGGGATTGGGTGACGGTCATGCGAGGTGTTGCGTGCCATCCTCGATAGCTTAATCGGGAGCGCCAACCCATGTTCGCACCGGGGCCTATCTCACGTTCGCTGAGCGTCATCAAATACTGAAAGCTCTTCATTGACTGAGACTGAATGAAGATAAAAGGTTCCCATGATCGTTCCATCGGAATTAAGGGCCTGGGGATCAATTCGGCTTGACCCCTTGAGCTCTGCAACGATCTCGTCTCGCTCCTCGATGAGTGTTGGTTCCCGAAGCTCGATCAGATGTAAGTCAGATCTCGAAATTCCTCGAAAAACGTAGTCGCTATCTTGATCGCTTGCTCTGGAATGGGTTCCTTCTGAGACTGGTTGGTGTGTTTGTTGCGCGGCGGGGGAACACTGACACCCAGGAACGATTCTAACTTCTTGATTGTCTTGCCCCGATTCTTCGCCGACAGGTCGCGCTCAAGTGTGAGGTTCAACACGTCGGGCTCTAGAAGGTAGGAAAGGAAGCGATCGCGAAGGAAACGTTGAAGACCGCTGAGAAGAAAGATGCTGGGTGCAGCCGCCCGCACTTCGTCAAATGTCGCGTTTCCCTTCCGAAGCGCTCGAAGCATGGGACTGATTGCGTCAGACTCAGTCTGAAAATCGGCCGCCATGTCTCGGACTACCGGCATCCGTGAGCGGCGCTCCAAGGAACGCACGACCCCAGGGGAGCGATAGGCTGAAATCGATCGTCGCACCGGGTCTCGCGTGATGAAGATGACCTTGACGCCTGCGCCCAATATCTGCGCCGCATTCTTCATTTGTCGTTCGGTCATCAGCGAGTATCCGGGTGTGCCATCGAACATGTACTTGGCCTCGGAATCAGGAAAAAACGCCCGATAGAGTTCGATGTCTGCGTTGGAGAAGTTCTTGAGATACCGGACTTCCTTGATCACGCCCGAGGCTACCTCTGGTGCGCCTGCCAGCCACTGGTGGAGAGTCGATGTGCCGCACTTTCCGAAACCTCCGAGGATGAGGTTGGGGAAACGCTGACCGGTAGAGCCGCTCAGCTCCTGAACAACCGGGAGCAGCTTGTTTCCTAGGCGGGCGACGTTGTTCCCTTTGTGCTGAGCCTTGGTCAAACGTGCACGAATGGCCAGCAACTCCTTGCGGCGTTCCTTGAGCGGCAAGTTTGTCAGTGACTTTTCCGTTATCCGGTACCGTTTTAGGATAAGATATCGAATCGTTGCGAGGTGTCTCAGAAGAATTTGCATGACCTGAGTGAGAATGGGATGTGGCTAGCAGATGAGGTCGGCGTACAGCGACATGAATGGCTTGGTCTTGTCGAAAGAGCGCGGATCGGCCATCTCTGCAGTCACCGTACAGTTATATTGCTGGCGAACGAACGAGCTAAAGCCAGCCTTTTCCGCGAAGCGCTCGAGCTTGTCCAGTGTCCACCAATTGACGTGATTTTGGGGGAAACGCCTGTTGCTTTCCTTCGAGTCGATCTCCTTGACAATGATGTCGCATGCCTCTGCCAACGGATTTTCGTCGAAGAGGCGTGCGACGTCACCATCGAAAAGTGCAGGCGCAATTCTCGCCCTTGCGTGAGTGGTGCGAGCGTACGCGAAGCAATGGAGGAAGGCTTGAGCGAGTGTGAGGTTCGGGAAAGCTTTCCTAAAAGCAAAACGCGTGAAGAAGTATTCATCCCCTCGCTTGTAAGCATCATGGATCCGCTCGAGATCCGGGCAGGTAATTCTCAGCACGCCTCCCGGTTTAAGGCTGCGCTTGGCTTCCATAAGAAGGCGGGCGACAGCCGCGTCATTCAAGTGCTCAATTACGTGTGAGCAGTAGAAAGCATCCACGCTGCTGTCCGAAAATGGCAGAGGCTCTTCACTCATAAGATCATGCGAATAGGCAACGCCGCCACTCTGGCGCTTTGCATACTGGTCGCTCGGCATGTCTAGGTTGCGCCAGCCGGGGCGCGACCATCCCCCAGAACCGATACAAATGCGTAGCCCTGGCTTCTCCGCAGGGTGGGGAGTACTTCGCTTTCTCTTGAACAGAGATTTGGCAGCTTTTCGCGCTCTTATCAAGCTTGTAGCAAGGGGGGTCAAGGTGCTCATCCTAGGTGGGCGAATGGGACATTAGCAGGTATTCCTGATCCATCTATACGCGCAAATGCATCCGATCAAGGTGCTCTCACGGTGTTTCGTCGTGCTAGAAGGGGGGGGTACCGTGACTTAGTCCGTCTGGTTCCGATAATGCCTAATGAATCGCACCGTCTAAGTCGGGGGAGTATGCAACGCTTACCTCTTCTTCTTGTTCTCCGCACGCTCTGGAGAATGCTCGGCGCCATGCAAAGGCTGCAGTTTGTGGCTCAGCTGGTCCTGCTGCTCGTCTCGGGCGTAATGGAGATGACATCGTTCTTGCTGATCTACGGCTTCATTGGCGGGTTGCGGGTCGATGTCGAAACCGGCGGGCGAGGAGGCAAGCTGGGTCAAGTACTGGAGCGTGTCGGTGTCGGGCACTTTTCTCAGTATGACTATGTCGTCATAGTAGGTGGTTTTGTCCTCGGGTTTCTCCTGCTCAAGAATCTACTGAGCATGGCGATACAGTTTTCGCTCAGTCGCTTTCTTTCTAAGTTGAACGAGCGAGTGTGTACGGCGCTCTTTGACGGATACTTGGTCATGCCTCTCGACCTTCTCCATCGGAAGGGGCCAGCAGAGGCGGGACGTGACATCAAGAAGGTCTTCTCGATTTTTACGACTTGCTTCAACGCCGTCTCACAGATCTTGGTGGACGGAACAACCCTGACCATGGTTGCGGGACTCCTCTTGTTCATCGACCCAGTGATCACCCTTGGCGCCGCCGCCTGGTTCATGATCGGAGGAATGATCGGATTTTGGGGGATTCGTCGCCTTGCCTCCGGGATCACGAAGGAGGCCCAAAAAGCCAAGACTTCTGCCGGTGATCAATTGAGCGACGGTATGGCTGGGATCATTGACGTGCGTCTCCGAGACAGGCGCGTTCCTGTCCTCAAGAACTATCGAAAGGCGCTCAGTCAAAGTAGTATGTACGAGCGTCGGCTTAAAGCATTGGATCGCGCTCCTAAGTCGACCAATGAAATCCTCCTGGCATCCGCGCTCATCGGGTCGGTTGCGTACGTGGTGTTTTCTGGTTCTGCCGTGGAAGAGGCTCTCCCTATGCTCGGAATTTTCGCTTTCGCCGGGCTCCGGATGACGGGGGCCATGAGTCGGCTTTCCAAGTCACTTCAATGCCTCCGTCGTGCGACTCCCGAATTCGAAGAGGCCTACAAGTCGGTGGTTGCCTCCGCGCCCGAAGTCGTGCATGCGGTTCAACAGACCGAGCGCAGTTACCTTGCCGACGAGGTGAGCCTGCTCCGAGGCGATCAAGGCAAGCTCAAGATGTCTTTGCAAGCCAAGAACATCAGCTTCACCTATCAGGACGCTTCGACGCCTGCAGTGGACAGGGTCTCCTTGACCATTCCTCAGGGCAGGATGGTCGCGTTCTGTGGACCGTCGGGCGGAGGCAAATCTACCCTCGTTCTTTGCCTTATGGGACTGCTGAGGCCGCAATCAGGAGAAGTTTTTTGTGACGACTGGTCTATTTTTCAACACATTCGCAGCTGGCACAAACAGATCGGCTACGTTGGCCAGGACCCGTATTTTCCCAAGCGATCCATTGCACAGAATGTCGCGTTGGGCCTGCCCGCCCGAGAGATTGACGTGGAGAAAGTGTGGGCCGCTCTCGAACTAGCCTCGGCGGACAGCTTCGTCAGGGCCCTCCCGAAGCAGATCAACACGCAGCTCAGACGCAACGGGAAAAATATTTCGGGCGGACAGCGCCAAAGAATTCTCCTGGCGCGAGCTCTATACCACGATCCAGACGTGCTCGTCCTCGATGAGGCTACTGCGGCATTGGATGTTGTGACCGAACGCGAGGTCTCGGCAGCTATCCAAAAATTGAGCAGAAAAAAGACCCTCATCTGCATCGCTCACCGCCTCAGCACCATACGTGATAGCGACCAGATTCATGTTATTGAACAGGGTCGGATTGTGGCGAGCGGAACCTACCAAGAACTCGTCGCGTCGAGTAAACTTTTCCAGAGACTGGCCCTTCAAGCTGAGGCATCGCCGCGAACTGAGCAGAGCCTCCTCCATCCAGGTGCCTCATGATCGATCACGAGCAAAAGCTTCTCCATATTCACATCCCCAAAACTGGCGGCACGAGCATGCGCAAGGTGCTCATTCCGGGAGTCGAAGAGACGAAGCAC
>CAYMQT010000014.1:0-10296 GCA_964392575.1 uncultured Polyangiaceae bacterium | reverse complement strand
ACGAAACGGCGCGTGAGTTCCCTGTGGATGTTTGGGAGGAGTATTTCACCTTCGCCGTTGTTCGAAACCCCTATGACCGAAGCGTGAGCCAGTACATGTACCACTGCAAAGGGCGCTATCGTGGGGTCTTGGCGCGGAAGGACCCGAATCTGAGTTCACTGAGTTTTGTGGAGTATCTGAAGAAGTATGTCGAGCAACAAAAGAACACTATGTTCTTTCCACAGCTCGACTACGTCACTCATGACAAGACGAGCACGCCCATCGATTTTCTCGGTAGGTTCGAGTCTTTGCGTGAGTCATTCACGCAACTCAAAGAGCGGCTTGCCCGCCCGGATCTAGAGCTGCCGCACCTCCTCAAGTCGAAACACTCTCACTATTTGGAGTATCACGACGCAACGACTAGGCGTATCGTCGAAAAGATTTATGCGAAAGATCTCAATGCATTCGGCTACTCGTTCGATTGAAAATCGGGTTCTAGTGACTCTTTTTCTCTTAGAAAACTCATGAAAAGTCCAAAAGGTCGTCGCTTGATCTACGCTGGGATGGGGAAACTCCGTCAGGCTCTCGATTCTTCCCTCGCATCATCGCGCATTTCAGCGATTCATGCTCTGATCTTCTCGCAAGAGCTGGTTGCAAGGACGATCTCACGAGACATCGGTCCGATTCTGGAAGCAGCAGAGGAGGCTCGGATAGAGCTAAGCGCTGCGGATGATGCAGTGCTTTCCGCAGGAAGCGATGTGCATGCGATCTTGGAGATAGGCGCGCGAGTTTGCTCCGCTTTCATCGCCAGCCACGACGCAGTGAAGGCGACGCAACTGGCTTCCTTCCTACTTACCGTGCGTCTCGAGGATCGCCTTGCGTTGCGATGCGCGGCGCAAGCGGCGCTTCACAAGGGCGACGCGGGAAAGATGCTAGCGTATCTCCGCAGAGCCTATCCGAGGCTCAGTGAGTCGGACGTTCTTGCCAAAGAGATGGCACGTGAGCAAATGTTTTTCGAGTTTCGTCGTTGGGCAGGGGCTCCCGACGTTTGGCTTCTCAGCTCTTCTCTGGAGGACCGCTTCATCGCACTCAGAGGGGCTCTTGCCCAGCGCCTCCTCTCCGATCCTCCTCTCGGCGAGGTGGCAGTCAATCGACTCCAACAGCTGATCGAGAGTTGCCCTGCTTTCCCGCGAGAGGAAGAGGCAGGGGAATCATCTCTGCTCCAGAAAGAGGCGGAGGAGTTGTATCGCGACGCTCACTATGAGGAGGCCGAGGCGATCTTGCACCGCTTGCTCACCGAGCCTAGAGGGCTGCATACCGCGCCTGTGGAGCTAGCAGCAGCTATACTACGAGCCCGCTCTCGGTATGCCCATGCCCGGTCTGTTCTACTTCTGCGGCGGCACGGACCACCTAGGGTTCGGGCTCGTATCTGGGCAGATCTCTCGACCCTCGCTTGGATCGAGCACGACTATGCGAAGGCGGGAGCCTTCGCCCATCAAGCGCTCGCTATTCGACCCGATCACCAGCGGGCACGCAACCTTCTCGAACGAGCTCTTCATCCCATCACTCCCGAGACCGTGTTGGGGGCCTCCGAGCAGAAGGTACTGAGTCACGCGGCGTTTTACGTTGGAAAGGGTGATAATTTCGGTGACGCTTCCTTGCCTGTCGCTGTTCGGCAATCATTCCAAGTGCGTCAAGCTTATCGCTGGCTTCCCATCCACGTTCACCAGTGCTTCGATGAGGAACGACTACGACGGGTCAACCAAACCAACGGACTAGTGATTGGGGGAGGTGGGCTTTTCTTGCCTGACACGAGTCCCAATGGGGTGAGTGGATGGCAATGGAACGTTTCCTGCGAGGCCTTGCGGAAGATCGACGTTCCTCTTGTGACATTTGCCGTCGGATACAATCTCTTCCACGGACAATCGTTCAAGGGAAACCTTTTCGAGTCGTCTCTTCGCTTGTTGGCCGAGAAAGCCACGTTCTTAGGTCTGCGAAACTATGGATCGGTCGGCAAGGTTCGGGAGCTATTGGGGGGTAATCTTCAGGATCGAGTGGAATTCGTGCCATGTCCGACGACGGTGCTCGCACACATCGAGCCCGAGTATGCAACCTTCGAGCGCAATGCCAGGTCGGGACTTGTCCTCTTGAATGCCGCATTTGATCGCAGTGAGCGTCGGTTCGTTGATCAGTACGAAACCTTCCTCCGTGAGATCGCGAGCTTCATTGCTGAAGTTCGCAAGTCCGGGGCCGAGGTAGCCTGTGTCTGTCATGTCGCAAAGGATGAGAAACTGGCCATCGATTTGCGGGAGCAATTCGGGATTGAGCTTGAGGTGCATCGTCTGCAGGAGATGGACCTCCTGGATTGCTACCGCTTCTACTGTCGCGCGTCCCTGGTGATTGGGATGCGTGGACATGCCACAATGATCCCATTTGGTCTGAGGACGCCTGTGCTCAGCCTCATATCGCACCCCAAGCTGCGGTATTTCCTCGAGGACATTCAGAGGCCCGAGTGGGGGGTGGATGTGTTAGAACCACACTTTGCTGATCACCTGATCGAGCTGACTCGCCTTGCACTCGACAATGAGGATGCTCGCAGGGAGGAGATCGCTCAGTTGCAGATTCCCCTGCTGGATGCCGTCACTTCTGCGTCGCAGCGCTTTCTGCGGGCCTTGTCCTAATTCAGGGCCGCAAAAACTCGCCGCTAGCCTAGTTTGCTTGTGATTTGACGCTTGGTCTTCTTCAGGCGGTTCACCACCTTGCGTCGCAATACCGAAGGCGCCCGTTGGATGGTTCGCTTGAGGATAGCGCCTGGGGTGTAGTTTTCTAGAGTTGGCGCAATGGCAGCTAGGCTCAGGTCGGCTAGATGCACGGGATCCGCCTCGGCGAACCAAAGCTCATCCAACTGCCTATAGGGATTGTTTCCTTGCAGTATGGTCTGCCACGGCTTCCGGCCCGTGTAGTGAAGAACCTTGACGTCATCAAGGTTGAACATGTCAGGATGGCACGTGTAGAGCCTTTTGAGCACGTTGTAGTTGCGGTCCAGACGTCGGGCTTGGGGGAAGAACTCGTTGAGAAATCCCTGGTCTCCGCCATCGTAGGAGGTCGTTTTGGCGATGAGGCTCATCATCGCGTCGAAGGTGTCCAGGGACGGTTGGCAGCAGAAGACGCCACTGTTGAAACGTTCGTAGTGGAGATTGATGCCGAGATCGGGGGCTGCGGCGAACTCGTCAATGGCAAATAGTTCGTCGATGTTTGCTCGGACAATGACATCTGCATCCAGGTAGATCAGTCGATCCCAGGCCGTCATTTTCCAGATACCTAGCTTGGTGTACGTCGATGCGAACCGTGCGGTGTCGATAGTGAGTTGGTTGGGGTTATCGATGGGAGCGATGTCGAAGCAGATGACGTTTTCGGCAAACATCGCTGACTTGTCCGCGTCTTCAGTGCAGGCGACGACGAGCGGGACGCTCGTGTGCTTTGCCAGGGTACGAGCTAGAATGCGGACCCCATGCTCGAACCCGCCTCCTGAAACGAGGGTCACGTAGGCGCACTTCTTTCCCTCAAGCACAGTTGAGTATAGCTCGGGAACGTCTTTCGATAATTCCTCCATCCCAATTTGCTTGCCATCGTTGAAGGTCAGCGTCCCGGGTCGAAACGGACCAGGGCGGACCGTCAACCTGGCTCTGGGCAGAAAGTCTCGGTCTACGGAGGGCGTCGGGTCTACGACAGGGGGGAGATTCTGCAAGAACGGCGAATCGCTTAGTGCCCGCAATCTGGCGTCTGGGAAATTCTCAAGTGTGGCCTCGAAGAAGCGCATGTCGTATCCCAGGTCGTGCTTGTTCTCGTACCCGGGCGTCAGATCCTTCTTCTTCAGCTGTGCCTGAATGTGCTTCGGTACTTGGTACGCATACCGGGCTTCTTTTGACGCATAGAGATCGATCCCTGAAATGTACAAGTCTCGGAAACCAAGGGCCAAGGCGAAAGCGATGACCTGGAATCCTTGGGTGGGCAGGGGGCGACCCATGAAAGAGCGTGCCAACTGAGGAACTTCGGCGATGATCGACCAATGGTCGAAAGAAGGGTTCAAGCCTTCGATGGCAAGTTCGTCTGCGCCCGTCTCGGACAGAACGCGCATGGGACAGAAGAACGCGCCGAAGTCGTATTCTTTCGACCTGTGACGCTTTCCAAGTTCGTGCTGGAGGGCGGGAGTGTCGATGGACCAAAAGTACCCATCGACGCGTCTCCCATAGGTTGGCTCTTCCTCTAGGAAGAACCAATTCATCCGGAAGATCACCGGATCCTTAGGGAACGAATCGGAGAACGGCGCTACGTTGGAGGGGCCGTTTCCTACGATGACGACTGGCTTGTCTAGGCGGTCTCGGAAGTGAGTTCGGATCGCCTCGTTGTGCTCACTGACGCTCTTGTATGTCTTGGGACGAGCCATGCAGGGAAGGAATTAGCATACACGTCAGCTGGTTGAAAGCCAGTGTGAGGGGCGTGTGGGTCTCGTTCGTCTGCCCTTGGTCCCAGTCCCGCTGCTGGTAAGTGGCACCCTTTCCAACTAGCGTTCTGTCATGGTTGCCGACGTTGACGTGCTGCTTGGCCGCTACCACGATGGCACCGCGACGCCCAATTGGGGGGGACGCGCGACTAGCCTTGCTTTGGCGGATCTCATTTCGAGCAACCCTCGGGTTGGCGCTGTCGCGCCCCTCAACGGAAGCTTTCTGATCCAAGACTTCAGCAGCGAACTGCCATCGACAATCGACCGGGCGATCGCTCGAATTCGTTCGCGGGTCGAAACATTCCTCCCTTCGCGCAGAGCCACCGGGCAGCTGGACTTCCGAACCGCAGAGCAAAGGGCCGCTTCTCTCCTTGCGACGAGGAAACCAGCTCCTCTCCTCGCTGAGCTCCTTCGATCCCTGAAGCAGAGCGACGAGCTGTGGATGAACGGCGAAGGGGACTTCATCTTAACGCACCGACCCTCGCTATTTCGCACGATGGTCATCATTCATCTTGCTCGCAAGATGGGAAAGCCAGTGCATCTGGTCAATTCCATTCTCAGCAAGAGCCCCTTGGAAGAGGGGATTCCGCTGGATGTTCGTGAAGCGGTCGAACGGTGCCTCCGAGAGTGCACCTCGATCTGCTACCGTGACGAGGAAAGTCATGAACTTCATCTCGAACTCTTCCCGGAGGTACATGCAAGATGGGCTCCTGATGCGCTTTTCTCGTGGGCCACGTCCAACTTTCGGGACGACATCCTTGGCGCACCTTGGCGTGGTCCGCTTCTGGAAAGACTACCGCTCAGTACGCAGCGTTTCCTGCAATCAGGAAAGGCGTATGTGCTCTTGTCGGGATCGTCCACTCGGGTGCGGGGAAAGAAGAGTCAACGTCGAGCGATGGGGACCCTCATCGATTCCCTTCGAACTCTCGGCGTTGATTGCGTCTGCGCAGCCACTGATCGGCCTGATCACTGGATGAAGATTGTCGCAGACGCGAAAGGCGCGCCGTTCGTTCCTGCAGACGTTTCACTGGCCGTGGCGAGCAAGCTTCTCGCCCACAGTTACGGCTTCGTATCGGGCCGCTACCATCCGTCCATTCTGGCGAGCAATCTCGGAGTCCCCACTGCCTACATGGTGAGTAATTCGCACAAAACGCGCAGCCTGCAGAGGCTCTTGGGCGAAAGCAATCCCAGGGAGTATGGCTTCTATGAACGAGAGTCGTTGGCTACGCTTGTCAAAGAGGTAGAGCTGATGGTTTCGATGACCGCCGAACAGCGATCGGAGATCGTCAATGTCGCGCGGGGGTTGGGGGAGCTGGTTCGAGGTTACCTCGGCACCCTATGATCTCGGGCACCTGTTCCGGTAGCGCTTACTTTACCGCAGCACGGAATCGTCATGCTGCGCCAAGACAATATCGACGAACTCCCGGACACAACCCTCGCCACCCTTAGCTCGACAAACCAGATGGGCAATCGCCCTAACGCTTGGGTGCGCATCACTGGGACACGCCACCAAGCCCACCTCAGCCATTGCGGGGAGGTCGTTGACGTCGTCTCCGATGTAGCCAACTTGGTCCATGCTCAACCTGTATTTTTCGGCGAGGGCCCTTACGACAGGAAGCTTTTCGGCGATTCCCAAGTGAAGTTCGTCGATGTTCAGTTTCTTGGCTCGCGCTGCCACAGCCGTCGAGTTTTCGCCGGTAACGATGGCAACTGTCCCACCGGCTTTTCGAAAATGGGCGAGCCCCATCCCGTCGCGAGTGTTGAACTTTTTAAGCGCCTCACCATCAGGCCCGTAGTACATTCCACCATCGGTCAGGACGCCGTCGACATCCGTCACGAGTAGGCGAATCGAACCGAAGTTGGTTCGTTGCCATCGCTTGGCGGCCAACGTTTCGAAGATTTTCCAGTCATCGGGCGTATCGATTTCGACCGCCGTGTGTCCCGGCATGGTCCAAAAGGCGACCTTCCCGTTGAGGCGACAACGAGACTCAAGCAGCCCTTTTCGGGAACAAATGTAGAACGCTCCGTTTTCGACTAACTCGCCGTCCCAATCCTGACGGCGGGGGCGAGTGACAGGAACATAGTTATCCGCTTCGACTAGGTCGCTGTTGAGCCTACGCCAACGGAAGCGAAATTCGTGCGTCCCGCTCAGGAGCGAGTCTGCTTTCACGTTGCGCATGTGATGAATCGCGCCATCCAAATCGTCTGAGGTCGTCAATGGGCTAGTAGCTTGGATAAGCACGATATGTTCGAACTCGTGATTTTCCGCAAAGTGAAGCATCGCTGATTCAGTCGAAGCTGTGTCGGTGGCGAATTCTGACGGTCTCACGACACAGTGGACCTTTGGGTTTCCGAAGGCACGCGCGCAGGCAAGAATTTCTTCGCTATCGCTTGAGACGTAGATCGTGTCGATAGTTTCGGAATTGGACGCCGCTTCAAGAGTCCAGTGCAGTAACGGCTTGCCACCGAGAAGCTTGATGTTCTTGCCTGGGATGGATTTCGATCCTCCTCGAACGGGGATGAAGGCTACTGTTTTCATTCTATCTGCAAGCTGATCCGTTGAATGTTCGTTGCGTTGCTCTAGCATGGGTGAACGTTCGTCGGGAGAGCGTGGGCAAGGAGCACAGGTAGTCCTGCGTGATTCACATTCAGGTATGACAGCACTAGCATACCTCGAACATGAGGAACTGATCGCAATCATTGGTGTAGGACCCCTGGACATTGGTCGGAGTCGTGTGGATTGGTCCTTTCAAGGGGACTTGCTCCCACGACTTGCTTCCCAGAGAATATTGAATTGGCATACGTATTGCAGAAGTCATTGTGTCCGCTATGACGGTCCACCTCAGTTTCGTATCAGCCAAGAGGCGTTTATCTATGTCAGCAGAAGTATCTATCGGCGGGAAGCTCGTCGGCACCAATCACCCCACCTACATCATCGCCGAGATTGGAATCAATCATAACGGCGACGTGAATATCGCGAAGAAGCTGATCGATGTTGCGGCCGTGTTCGGTTGCGACGCCGTGAAGTTCCAGAAACGTACCCCCGAAATCTGCGTTCCCAAGGATCAACAGGGGAAGATACGGGAAACTCCGTGGGGAACGATGACCTACCTCGACTACAAAAAGAAGATCGAGTTTGGGGAGGACGAGTACGCCCAGATCGATCGCCACTGCAAGGAAAAGAACGTTCATTGGTTCGCTTCCTGTTGGGACGAGCACTCGGTTGACTTCATGGAGCAGTTCGACCCCCCTTGCTACAAGGTCGCGTCCGCGTCTTTGACGGACCATCCGCTTCTCAAGAAGAAAGTGGCTACTGGTCGTCCCATCATTCTATCGACCGGCATGTCGACAATGGAAGAGATCGAGGCTGCGGTAGCACTAATCCCGAAAGAGCGTCTCGTGATCACTCACGCTACGAGCACCTACCCCTGCGTTCCGGAAGAGATCAATATGCGGATGTTGATCTCTTTGCGCGAAAAATTTGGTGTTCCCGTGGGTTACTCGGGCCACGAGGTTGGTCTGCAAATCTCCCTCGCTGCGGCTGCACTTGGGGCCGCCGTGATCGAGCGCCACATCACACTCGACCGCTCGATGTGGGGTACCGATCACTCTGCCTCCGTAGAGCCCGGCGGAATTCATCGTCTCGTTCGTGACATTCGCATCATCGACAAGTGCCTCGGCGACGGTGTGAAGAAAGTCTACGACTCCGAAAAGCCCATTCGCGAGAAACTGCGTCGCGTTTGAAGTGGAGGTAGCGTCCTGGCCTTATTGCGTTTGGCGAGGGAGGGTGACATTTTCTAGATTTGTGAGAAACCACCAGTGACGCATGTCTTCGTTTGCTTCGGCGCGATGTCTATTTGGGCGGCATCGCGCGTTGTCGAATCCAAGGGGCTGGATCCGCGAGAAGTATTCGTTTTCTCCCTCGCTCCCGTGGAAGTTGGCCTGTTTCCCGTCGGCGTGACCGTTCTGACGATGGATCCCAGACCCTCCAGTCTGAGCGAGTGGAGGAAGCCGTTCGCTCTGGCCGAGTTCACGAGGCGCTGTCTCGAAACGCTTCCAACGTACGGCCAGATCATTCTCTACGCGCCGCACGTCTTCGAGATGCCGGCTAACGTATTCGCGTTTCACAATGAGCGTGTCGTGCGTCGCGAGATGCTTCCTGACGGCCTCGCCAATTATCTTCCTCGTCCACTCGTACCGGAGGGATTCCTCAAGAAATTGGGCTTTTCCGCTCGGGTGTCCCTCAGAAAGATCGCCGCCCGTCGCCGTGGTCTCGGCTACCGCATGCTGTTCTCCGGGGACATGACTCAGTATGAGCGAGGAATATGGTCGGAGACTTACGTTTTCACTGACTCTCACCAGGTGACCGTGTCGGGGTGCACCAGCAAGCTGAAATTCGGCCATTCAGACCGCGTTGACCACCTCTCAGGACGTGGCTGTCTCGTGATTGACCAGGAGCTGAGAGAAATCGCGAATCGAGCGCTCGAGACGCGGATGAGAAGGAAGCTCGTGGAGGTAGTTGGTGACGTTGAGCCCATTCTCTACAAGCCGCATCCGCGCGGGAAAGACCGAATCAAGGAGTTCGGGATTGATGCTCAGCCTGCCCCGTTGGGACTCGCAGAACGGGTGGCGCTCGAAGCTGGGGTCGAGCTGGTAGCTGGATTTTATTCCACGGCACTTTTGTTCTTGGCCGAGCACTCACTTCGACGCATTGCCATTCTACCGCAGGACGGGGCGAGAGGTATCGTTCGCCCACAGTTCGTGCGTGATCTCAAAGCGATGTTACACGCAACCGGTGCGGAAATCGTGGAAGTCCTCTGACTCCTGAAAGACCCCTCCAGGCGAAGATCCGAAGGAGCTATTGCATTGGCTCGCCAGCATGTTGGTCGAGACGCGCGAAGAGCGAGCGCGCGCAGGGATTGACGATGTGGCTGTCGCGATGGTGGAGGCGGAATCATCTCCACCTCTGCACGAAGGTGAAGAGGGTGAAACAGATGGAAGCGGTGAAGAAGCTGGAGGCAGTGGAGAAGCTGAGAAAACAGTCGCGCTTTCGCAAGATTCCGAGGAGCCAGGCGTCTCTGGTGCATCTTCCGTCGCGACCGAAGCCGCCCCACCGCCCGTCATTCCAAGCCACCCAGGCGCTACCGTCCCGAGTTCGAAGCTGCTCTGGGAGCGCGGTACCAACATTTTGGCACCGAACTAGCTGGTTCTTTCGGCCCCACATTGGCTGCAGGGCTGCGCCTCGCGCGCCCGATCAGTATCGAGGCGAGCTTTTCACCGCAGTTTTCCCTACGACGCAGCGAAGACTTCGCGGCCACGGATTGGACAGGAGGCACCTACTTGTGCGTCGAACCCATCCGGTATGCAGGGGCCTGCTTGGGTGGGGTGGTTTCGCTCCTGCAGGTGAGGAGCCCAGGGTCGGCGACTGGGGAGCGCAGCAGTTCATTCACTGGTGGCGGGGAGGCGCTGTTGCGCTTACTCGCGGAGACGAGGCGCACCACGTACTGGGCCACGCTAGGGCTCCGTGTGCTCGGAACGCGCCGACAAGTTTTGTTGAACGACTCCGAAATAGCTTCGACACCCCATGCGCAGGCAGTATTCGCCGTGGGGCTCCGGGGTAAGCCTCTGGCAAGGTGAGAGGCGTCCGCGCGTCCAGCCCTTGCTCTGCCCTCTTTTGCGATGCAACATGGAGTCGTGGCCGAGCCAGCCAAAAAGCGCGCAACGTATGTGGATGTTCTCGCAGCTCCATCAGACCGTATCGCTCAGGTAGTGGATGGGGTGCTGGACGTTCAGCCTCGGCCAGCAGCAGCGCA
>CAYMQT010000013.1:36078-47535 GCA_964392575.1 uncultured Polyangiaceae bacterium | reverse complement strand
GGCGGTTCTTCTTCGGGTCACGAAGGGGCGGCAAAAGGTCCGGGTCCGTCGGCGAAAGAAGCGGGCCAGCAGAACAGTCTTCTGCCGCCGGAGGATCAGGTGCAAAAGGTCGTCAACGCACGCAACCTCAAGCCCTACGCTGGGCCTGTGGGAACGGTGCGTGGTACCGTGCGCGTGAGCGGAGACAAATCCCCGGCTCTGCCGGAAGTTTTGCGTAAGATGGAGCAGAGCTGCACCTTGTCGCGCGTGATGTTCGGAACGGTGTTTCGCGAAGGTGCGGGGCGAAGCTTGGCGGATGCGCTCGTGGCGGTGACCGAATACGAGGGCTACGTTCCGGCTCAGAGAAAGACTGTAGAAGTCACGGGTAGTGGGTGTGCATGGCACGCACGCACGATCACGATGACCTACGGGCAAAAATTGGTCATTTCCGGGAACGACAACCGACCTTATGTGCCGGAAATCCTCGGGCAACCGATGCCTGCGCAGTTGTTCGCCCTGCCCACGGCGCCTCCGGTAGAGCTCGCTCTGCGTCGTCCAGGGCGCTTCAAGCTCGTAGATAGCATGAGACTCTTCAACGTCTCTGAAGTGTTCGTGCTTCCGTATCGCACCGTAGATGTGACGGATCTCGACGGGAAGTTTGAGATTGCAGGGATTCCTGTCGGCAAAGTGAAGATCAACGCTCTTCTTCCGCAGACGGGAGGGGTCGACGGCAAGGAAATCGAGATCAAAGAAGGGCAGATCACGGAGGTCGATCTGGAGATCGCTTTCGACAAGAGCGCCTACGATCGGACGGAAAAACCCGTTCCCTTGGATAAACTGCCGGCTCCAGGCAAAGGAAACTGAAGACGACTTGCCGGGGAGGGCGGAGCAATATTCTAGAAATGCGCGCTTTCAGGTAGGCCTTCGGCGACAAGCGGCGATGGATCGCTGAACGACACTCCAGAGCGGTGGAGTTCCGTCGTAAGGAGTTCGGCGAGAGGGTCCGGCGAGGGAGAGTCCGCTTGAGGTCTTGCGCTCAGAAACTGAATGGCCGGCTCGGGGCCGAGATTGCGCGCCAGATGTTGCGCAAAGAGCAGCTCGGCGATCTCGCTTGGCTCACCCCGCGGTGGAGTCCTGGGAATTTGAGCGGAATTGATTACCCAGGTAATGAGAGCGTCAGGGTCATGAGGATTTGCGCTCAGAACAAACTCTGCCTGCAAAAGGGCCATTTGTGTCTGTCCCCACGCGAGCGCTCGCGCGCTCAGAGCTCCGGGACTCATGACTCCGAGCGCGGCTCGTTGGGCCCCCTGTAAGTCTCCGCGCAACAGGGCTGCGTCGACGTCGGCTCTCCCGGTCACTTCCCCGGAGTCGTCCTCTTTAAGCTCACGCGGAACGTAGAGGTAAAAAGCCCGCTCTACCCGGCTTTGGGTGACCGGATCGCTTCTCGCGGCGTACACCTGAGCCAAAAGCTCCGAGGCGCTGGCGCTTTCTGGCTCAAGTTTCAAGGCCTCGTGCGCGGCCTTCAAGGCTTCGTCTGTTTCTTTCCTTGAAGACAGGGCGCTTTTCCCTAAAGACAGAGCGCAGTGCCCTTGGGCGATGAGAATCGGTGCCTTTCTCGTCGCACGGGTGAGGCCGTGCTTGAAGATGGAAGCGGCCTCTTCTGGGCGGATGCGGCAAGTCACACGTCCGAGTGCTGCCCAGGCGGCTCCGCTTTTTTCGTCGGAGCGGACAGTCTTCAAGAACGCTTGTCGGGCGAGATCGAAATCACCCTTTCTTTCGAAGGAAAGTCCGCGCACGTACCAAGCATACGCGGTCGACGGGATCGGTCGACCGCCAGCTTCTTCTGTGCCTCGCTTTCGCAGGACAGCAGTCGAACTTCCGCAGGCTGAGAGGAGAAAGCAAAAAAGGAGGATGACTATCGTGAGGGAAGGCGGGCTCGGGGGCGAGGTCATTCTCAGAGACACTCGCTCAATGCTTCGAGAAACCTGGTGTTTTGCTTGGGCGTGCCGATGGTGACGCGAAGGCACCTTTCGAGACGTCCTCCACGCCCGTGAAAGCTGCGAACGAGAACTCCTTGCTTACCCAAGGCCGTAAATACCTCTCCGGCCGGGCGATCCAGCTTGAGCCACAGAAAATTGGCTTGGCTGGGTATGACTTCGACTCGACTGGAGTGCTCGAGAACCGCCGCGACACGCTCTCGCTCGTCATGTACTTTCTTGCACAAGTCGCTGAGCTCTTCGCCAAATTCGTTGAGGGCAGAGAGGGCTAGATCTTGAGAAAGGGTAGGTAAGTTGTAGGGGAGGCGCACCTTGTCGATTTCAGAAACGAGAGGCGCGCTTCCGATGAGCCAGCCCACCCGGAGAGCCGCAAGTCCTATTTTGGAGAGAGTCCGTAGGATGGCGACGTTCTCGTATTTTTTGAGAAGTGCCATCTGGTCTCTTTCGGCGTAGTCCACGTACGCTTCGTCGACCACCACGAGGGTATCCGGGGATGCCTGGATGATCCTCTCGAGGCGGTCAGGACTCGCCATCGTACCTGTCGGATTGTTGGGGCTGGCAATGAAGATGAGATTGGGTGAAGTCATCTCCACGGCCCGGATGATGGCGTCTGCGTCCACATCCCAAGCATCATCCAGCGGGATTTCCATGACTCGCTGGCCTCGCATCCGGGCGCTGAGGCGGTACATCACGAAGCTGGGCGTTGTCGTGACGATGGTGGGGGTCGGTGCGCGGGATTTGAGGCGCGTCGCGGCCGTGAGCAGCATCGTAATGATCTCATCACTCCCTACGCCGGCGATCACCTGGGAGGGCGAGACTCCGGATTTTTGAGCGATGGCCTTCCGGAGCTCCTTTTGGCCTGCATCAGGATACTTCTGCCAAACCGACTTGGAAGCGATCTCAGCAAATCGGCGTTTCAGTTCGGCACTCAACAGGTCGGGCGCTTCGTTGGCATCCAGGCGCACGTCGTAGTTCCCGGGAGACGGGGCGTAGGCTTTGAGCTCGCTGAGCTCTTCACGGAGAATGATCTGGGGGTCGAAGCTGCGCATAAAGCGGAGTCAGAGGTTTAGAACGTATCTCATCCCTTGGCGAGGCTTCTCATTCTTTGCAAGGTTGCCTGGGCCGCAGCGAGCGTGACCGTCCCCGCGCGGGCGATGATCTCCGCGACCCGATCCACCTCTTCGGGATGGGCGCCGGCCGAGACGGCCACCGAGCGCGCGTGCAAGGACATATGCCCCTTCTGAATGCCCTCCGTGGCCAGGGCACAGAGGGCCGCGAGATTGGACGCTAGGCCGGCACACGCCGCCAAAAGCGCCAGATCGTCCGCGGAGCGGGCCCCGGACAAAGCGAGAGAGAGGCGCGCTCCCGCATGAACTCTCAGGGTCCCCCCCACGATGCCGAGGGCGAGCGGCAGAGTCATTTCACCGTGCAGGTGTCCCTCCCGAGCGCGCCAGATGGAAAGCGGCCGATAGCTACCGCTCTTCGCCGCGAAGCTGTGAGCGCCTGCCTCGACGGCGCGGTAGTCATTTCCCGTCGCAATCACGACGGAGTCGACACCATTCATGATGCCCTTGTTGTGGGTCGCTGCTCGATATGGATCGCGCTCTGCGAACAGAGAAGCTGCCGCGACGCCTTGAGCTGTTTCCATGCCACGAGAGGCGGACAGGACCTCTACCGGGATGCTGACTTTCACGGTGACGGTCCGTTGGTCTGAAAGGTTGGACAGAATACGAAGGCCGAGCTTTCCTCCGCAGAGCTCTGCCACCCGAGGTCCCACGGCTTCGGCCGCAGTGTTCGCTAGATTGGCTCCCATGGCGTCGAGACAGTCGAGCAAGAGGTGGACGACCGCATGATCGGGTGCGAGCACGCGGAATTCCAGCCCTCGTGGACCCCCGCCCCGCCCGAGGAGGCCAGGCAAAGCGTTTCCGGCCTGCTCAAGAAGGGCGTCTTGTTCACGCTCGATGGCAGCACGCGCTTTTTCGAGATCAGGCACCTGTCGCACTTCAATCTGAGCGATCATCAGAGATTGATTCATCTCGGCCGAAAATCCGCCACCTGTGCGGATCATTTTGCATGCGCCTGAACAGGCGGCGACGACGCTCGGCTCTTCCACAACCATCGGCAGGAGTCGATCTTCACCGTTGATGAGGGCGTTGAGGGCCACTCCAAGGGGGAGAGCATAGATTCCGAGCACGTTCTCTATGATGAGATCTGCCTGAGTCGGAGAGAGTCCGCCTGTGTCCCAAATGGCGTTCGCGTCTTCGGGAGGATCCGTGAGACGCGCGAGAAGAGCCGTCCGTCGTTCCGCCAAGGAGAGTTTGTAGAACCCAGGAATGCGTGTGCTCTTGGTCATGATTCGAAACGAAGTCCCTCGGCATCGAGGTTCAAGGAGACTGCCTCCAGCCCGGCCTGGTTCGCCGCCGCGCGAAAGGCGGGGGTTGTTGGGGTCCGGCCGACATAGAGCGAAACGTCACCACCGCCTGCCCCCGAGGGCAAGAAGGCCGCTTGTTCGGCAAGAGTGGCGTGGAGGGCGCCGACTTCAGGCGTGACGATGGGGATTTCGGCGCCTTTTCCGAGCAAACTGAGGCTCTCCTGTTGTCGTCGGAGAGCCAGAATGAACCCGTCGGCGTTACCGGTCTTGGCCGCCTCGGCCGCTTGATGACTTGCCCGAGACTGGTTCTCAAGAGCGGTGCGAATCGTCTTTTCCCCTGCGCTGTGGCTGCTTTTCACTGCCCGCACGAAGTCGGCCGTGCTCGCCGCCGTGCGCGACGCCCATATCTCGAAAACAAGCTCTCCGGGTAGGTGCACTTCCGCAAGGGACGGCAGTTCTGGAGAGGACGGCGGTTCTGGAGCGACTTTGTGCAGGGTGTTACCGGGGCGCGTGAAGATCAGCGTTTTACCGAAGCAAGCAGCGGCAACGTCGATACCGCTGCCGCCTCCCTGGGCTAGGCGATGGGCTGCGAGGCAGATCTCGAAGAGCGCATGCCGTAGATCGTCAGCTTTTGCGGGCTGACCGGCTTTCATGAGATCTGCGCGCAGGAGGAGGGCGAGGCTTGAAACGCAAATCCCTGCGCTTGATCCGAGCCCGAGCTTTCTTTCGTCTTTGCGCAGGGCACTGGCATCGAAGTGAGGGAGACGGGGTGCGTGGTCTTGCCCCGGCAGCAAGGGAATGCCCGCCAGGACCTCGGGCGCCTCGAACTCAGTCTGACGAGAATCATCTGCGATCACGCGCCGGTCGACGGCCGTGACGATGGCAGGAGCCCCAAACAGGACAGCGTAGGCTCCTGAGAGGACCAGTTTTCCGGGGGCGCTCGCTTTCATCGTCAGCCAGAAATCACGGACGCTCTGCCGTTTGGAAAGGAAAGTGAACGGGACGCTTGTCGGATCGCTGGGCGTCTGCGAGCGATCCCTCAAGAAGGAGGGTGGATGCCCCCGGTCCCGGGCGGCAGACGATCACGGACTCTACCCCTGGTGCATCGGACAAGAAGGCGCGCACGCTGTCGACGTGGGAACCGAGAGTAAAGACCTTCACGTTGGGGCCGGCGTCCATCGTGTACGCGACGGGCTCACCCGCGCGACGGCGCGCTGCCACTTCATGCATGAGATCGACCGTGGCGCCTCGCAGGTAAAGAACGGGGGGCTCTGCCGTCATCATGGTCGCGTGCATCATGCGCGTGGAATGCTCCATGGCTTCTGCAACCTCGGTAAAATCACGGGCATTTACGCCCTCCTTGAGCCGAGCATACACCTCTTTGGACCTTGCGACCCACGCCGGATAGTACGGGCTCGTGTCTCGCGTGTGGACCATGCCCCCGGTCGACCCGATGGATTTCTTGGAACTTGAAATCACCGCCACCACCATGGCCACGTCCCAAAAATCCTCCGCATGCAAGGCTTCGCCTTCGTCTGCTTCCGCTTCGAGGAGGGCAAAGCCAGAAAAGAGCGACCTCGCCGCAGAGGCGGAGCTCTTGCGGGCTTGAGACGAGAGCTGTGCCCTCGTCAGTTGTGCCCCGTAGGCGCTGTCCGCTGCTACGGCGAGGGCGGCGAAACCGCTCGCGCTGGACGCTAGGCCTGCCGCCGTCGGGAAGTTGTTGAGGCTTTGCACCGAAGCGTACCGCGCATCACCGGTCAGACTTCGGATGCGTCCTAAAAGCTCCGTCACGCGCTCTTTGGAAGCGCCAGTGACCACCTGCCCGTTCATGCTGACGACGTCGTCCGTCAGCGTGCTTTCGACGGTGACTTCTGTGCGCGTGCGCAGGGCGTTCAGGGTGAGGGAGAGGCTGGGAACGGCGGTGAGATTGTCTCCGCGTTCTGATTTTCCCCAGTACTTCGCAAGCGCAATGTTGGCGCAGGCTTCCGCTCTTGCTCGACCTTCACTCATGGCTTCAGGCTACTCCAGCTATCGTGGCAGAAAAGCAGGGAATGCCCGCTGCTTCCCAGGCAGAGAGGATGGGCGTGCAGGGCGTTTCGGCATCGGTTCGTGGATCTGAAAGTGCGATCACACAGCCGCCTCCACCTGAGCCGGTCAGCTTGGCCCCGAGCGCGCCCGCCTCCCGCGCGAGATGGCACGCACGCTCGATTTGTTCTGTGGAGAGCATCCATCCCGAAAGCAACATTTGATTGAGGTCCATCAACTTTCCGACGCTTCTCAAATCGCCCTGCCGAAGAAGTAAGAGAGCATTGTCGACGAGAGAAGCGATGCCATCGAGGGTGCGCTGAAATTGCGCGGGGTTCCTTTGCTTGAATCTGGCCACTCCGCTGACCATCTCCTTCGTGCTCGCTGGTGGTCCCGCCTGGGCGATAGCAAGGTGAAGAGTGGTGCCAAGGACCAAGCGTTCGGGCTCCTCACCGCGGCGGAAGGAAATGGGCGATTGTCCTTGGGCCGCAGCCACATCCACCCCCGAAGGATTCTCGTGGAAGACGGCCTCCCACACATGAGCCGCGCGCAGCATGCGCCGTTCGCTATAGGCTTCTTCGTCGCTGAGGTTCTTGAGATCCACCAGTGCGCGGGCGGTCGCGACTGCCATCGCGGCTGATGCTCCGAGACCGGCCCCCTTGGGGATAGCGAGGGAGAGTTCGACCGAGGCGGGCGGAGCGCCCAGTTCTTCCCGCATCAGTCGGAGGGCCAGAAAGAGCTCACTCTGTTCGTCCTGGGCCTCTCCGTCGACCGTGATCTGGTCCTTGTGGGCTTCTCGCACGACGGCTTCGGCTCCGCGAGAAATGCCTGCGGCGATGGCGGGGACGCCGTAGACGACCGCATGTTCACCGAAGAGGATGATCTTCCCCGACGCAGAGCCTCTTCCCTGTTCGCGAGCACGCATCAATAGCTCCTATCGGCTAGAGCCGACACGGCCCCAGCCAGGAGGTTTTGACCTTTCGTCGTCAAAGGTGTTCCGCGCAGGGAGGAGAGGGCTTCTTCCTTGAGCCGTGAAATGCGCTCTTCGATGCAGGCGCGCGCTCCAGACTTTTCGAGCAACGCGATGGCCCTCTTGACCTCGACCGGAGTGGCCTTGCGATTGCCGAGCACCTTCTTGAAGGCTTGACGCTCGCTGCCCTTGAGTCGCAAAAGCCCCTCGCGGGCAAGGGGAGTGTTTTTGCCTTCCTTCAGATCCCCTCCCTGGGGCTTGCCCGTCTTTTTCGAAGCGCCAAAGACACCGATGAGATCGTCCCTGAGCTGAAAGGCCACCCCTGCCGGAAGAGAATACGCAGCCAGCGCTTTTTCGACTTTGCTAGACGCTCCGGCCAGGACCGCCCCCAGGAGGAGAGGGCCTTTCACTGTGTAACTTGCGGTTTTCAGTTCGTACACGAGCTCAGGATCCGTCGTCTTCCCGATGACGTCGAGCTGCTGTCCTGCGACGGCCGCGAGCTGCATCTCGGCGAAGCAGATGAGAGCCTTTTTCAAGCGTGCAGGCGTCGTGGGGAGGCGGGCCAAGTGCGCCTGAGAGAGCCCAACCGCGTGGTCACCCGCCAGAATGGCGCCGCGCTCGCCCAGAGCTCGAGAGCCGAAAGCGCGCGCGAGTTGGATATGAGCAGTCGGTCCGCCACGGCGCTCGTCATCCTGATCCATCCAGTCATCGTGGATCAGAAAGTAAGCTTGCAAGAGTTCCAGGGAGATCCCGGCCTCGATGGAGAGCGTCAGGGAAGCGCGCGCATTCGTCGCTAAAACGCCGGCGGCGCACAGGCCTGGCCGGAGTCTCTTGCCGCCTCTAAGACAAAGGCTCGTGACCGCTTGAGTCATTTGATGCACTTCGGGACCCCTGAGCCGCGCCTGGTCTTCACTTTCTTGAAGAACTGTTTTGAGTCGGGGGACGAGCGCATCTGCTACTTCGGACAGAAGCGGTAGGAAGGGGTTTTTCCGATCAGCTTCGTCTGGTTTCGCCATGGGGGCGGACCGTACGGACGCCCCAAATGGGTGTCAAACGTCGGCCCAAGCCGCGAGAGTGGGGCCGAGGCGTCGGGGTGCCGAGGTCAGGTCAGCGAGAGTTCGGCATCCTGTCAAAAGCAGCGCGGTCTTGAGGTCGAGTTCGACCTGCTTCAGAAATTGCAACGCTTCGGGGACGCCGCCATGGTCGAGAGCTTGGAGCACGGGTCGCGCGATCCCCGCCATCGTAGCTCCGAGGGCTACGGCCCGGGCCACATCGAGTCCGGTTTTGATGCCTCCGGAAGCGATCAGAGTCCGAAATTGCGCCCCTCGGACCTGTAAGAGAGAGGCGGCGGTAGGAATGCCCCAGTCCCAAAAGAGCTCCCCCGAGTCCTTCTGTTGTCCGCTGGCGCGCCTCGTTTCCACACCGACCCAGGAAGTGCCGCCGGCGCCTGAAACATCCAAATGTTCCACTCCGACCGACCGAAGACGTTCGGCGACCTTGCGAGAGATCCCACAGCCAGTTTCTTTGACGATGACGGGCACCGCGAGGCTTGTCACCAGCCTTTCGATGGCCTTGAGGCCGCCGCGGAAATCTCGATCTCCTCCCGGCTGGATCATTTCTTGGGCGGGATTGAGGTGGATACAGAGGGCGTTTGCATCTACGGCCGCCACCATTTCAGCCACGAGCTCCGTCGAACTCTCGGCGGCCTGAACCACGCCGATGTTGGCCAGGATCGGGACGTCGGGGGCGAGGGCGCGTATCTGATAAGACGTGGCCACTTCCTCATTGAGCTTTCCTGTTTTGATCATCGCTCGCTGAGAGCCGAGGCCGATGGCATAGCCGCCGGTTTGAGCCACTTCGGCCAACTGCTGATTGATCAAAAGCGCTCGCTGGTTGCCGCCAGTCATGCCGGCGATCAGGATCGGGACTCGAACGGGGAGACCCGCCACTGTCGTCCTGGTGTCGATTTCATCGACAGCGATTTCCGGGAGAGAACAGTGGACGAGGCCGACTTCTTCTAGAAGTCCTGAACTTCGGAATCCCACGTCACCGGAAATCGCCAGGTCGAGGTGATCGGATTTTCGACCGGAGAGATCGTCCTTTTCGTGGGTCATGGGCGGAAGGGGGCCAAAGGTTACGGAAAATAGCAAGGCTGGGCGCAATCTTGGGGAACGAACGGGTCTTCCCCTTAGGTCCCTGGGTCGAGCGGTCGTCTAATGATAATGTAAACAGAGTGCGGGAGGGAAAATCGGCTGCTCGGCTCCGTCCCTGTACACTGAGGCAAATTCCGAGGATGAAGTTGTAAGATGGGAAACACGAGCCCCAGCACGCCGCCCCCTGATTTGATGCGGGAGCGGGACGAGGTTCTGCAGAGCTTGAGTCGTGGCGCCAAGCTCACGGAACACTTCGTGAACGAATACACCCGAATGCACAATCGAGTGATGGAGCTCGAAGAAGACAACGCTCAACTTCGCGCTCAGCTTGCCGCGGATGACGCGATGGCGCGCCTTTTGGAGCAGGTGGAAAAACTCGAAACCGAACGTCAGGACCTGGTGAAGCGCACTCGCCGCGCCGAGAAGGCCCAGCACGAGTTTGACGAACGGTTCAATCAGGTGGAGGACGAGTTTGCCTCGCTCGCCAATTTGTTCGTCGCGAGCAATCAGCTGCACGCGAGTCTGACCCCGCGCGGGGTGGTTCACCGCATCAAGGAAGTCTTAGCGCAGCTGGTCGGGGCGGAATCCTACGCCATGTACCTGACGAGCAGTGACCGCACCGAACTCGTGCCCGTCGCCTCGGAAGGGGTTCCTGGGGCGAAGCTTGTCACGGTGCCCATGAACGGGTCCAAGGTGGGAAAAGTGGTCATGAGCGGAACTTCGCTCATCGATGACGAACGTCCGTCCAATGACCCGGATTTCGACAATCCTCCGGTAGTGATCCCTCTCATCATCGAGGAGGAACCCGTGGGTGCCATCGCGATTTTTGCGACCCTGGAGCAGAAGCCGCGTTTTTCTCATACAGATTTTGAGTTGTTCAAGCTGCTTGGTAAGCATGCTGCGTCTGCACTCGTGGGCGCGTCCCTTTTCGATCGAGCTGGGCGTAAGCTACCCGGCGCTGAAGTTTTTCGTGACCTCAGTGTTTGATCACCAGCTCAGTGTCTGATCACCTTCTTTTGATTTTTTTCTTTTTTTTTCACCCTTCCCCGGACCTACCCGTCAAGTTCAGCCTGAAGACCCACTGAAAGATGTCTGAATTTTCCTGCCTCGTCGTCGAAGACTCTCCCATGATGCGCCAGCTTTTGGTGTTCGCTTTGGCGCGCGTCAAGAACCTCCGTGTGACCGAAGCGGATGACGGCGTCGACGGACTCCGTAAGCTTGCCTCGGCCAGTTACGATATCATCTTAACGGACATCAACATGCCCATCATGGATGGTTTGAAGTTGGTGAAGAGAGTTCGCAGCGACCCCAATCACAAGGACACGCCCATTGTCATCATCACCACCGAGGGTGCCAATGAGGATCGTCAAAGAGCTTTGCAGCTGGGAGCCAACGCCTACATCACCAAGCCCATTCAGGCTCCACAGGTGATCGCTACGGTGAAAGAACTCCTCAAAATCGAGTGAGTCAGGCGGCTCTTTCGACCGTATTTCGGGGAGAGGGACGGCTTTTAGGTGGCGACATGACTGGCTGGGTGAAGATCTGCGGGCTGACTTCCGTGAGCGATGCACGGGCGGCGGTTGCCTGTGGGGCGGACGCTGTGGGGCTCAATTTTTGTCCGACGTCGCCCCGCCAAGTGAGCCTCGATGTGGCGCGCGAGATCTCCCTTCAAGTGCGTGCGTCCGCTGAGGTGGTGGGTGTATTTGTCAACGCGCCTCTCATTGAAGTTCTGCGGGTTGCTGAGGAAGTCGGGCTTTCTTCGGCTCAGCTCCATGGGGACGAACCGCCGTCCTTTGTGCAGTCGCTCTGCGAAGCAGGCGTTACTGCCTTCAAGGCTGCTCGGATCTCATCACGAGAAGACGTAGCGCAAGCCTTTGACTTTGCTGGCCCGAGGCTGCTCGTCGATGCCAAAGGAGAAGGGGCCTACGGAGGGACCAGTCGAAAACCTGACCGGTCCCTCCG
>CAYMQT010000013.1:21600-36068 GCA_964392575.1 uncultured Polyangiaceae bacterium | reverse complement strand
TTCGACTGGTCGCTCATCGAAGAGCTCAATCAGGCGCGTGAACTCATCTTGGCGGGGGGCCTTCGGCCCGAGAATGTCGCCGCAGCCATCCGTCGCGTTCGGCCTTACGGGGTAGATACGGCCAGCGGGGTGGAATCGTCCCCCGGGCAGAAAGATCTAGAAAAGATCAGCACATTCGTGACTGAGGCTCGGCGCGCTTTTCAGGCGTTCTGACTTCAGGCGTCCTCATCTTCAGGCGTCTCGGCCTTGCCCGGGACTAAGACGGCTCCGCTCCCGTCGAGGGCAACCGCGAAGAGGGTAGCCGCGAAGCCTGCGGCATTTGACTCGACAATCGCGCCCAAAGCATGAGTGTCGCCGGGCGCTTCTCCCACGGAGCCGACGCTCACGATGTGCACGTCGGCGACGATGCCTTCAAATTGCTCGTGGCTCGAACCACAGATGACGAGATCCCCCGGTTCGTCCCCCAGACGCATGAGCAGCTCTTCTTCGGTCATCTCGCGATGGAAGGAATCTGTCGGATCTGCGGGCGTTCCGTGAACCACCAGCATGGTGTGACCGGACTCCAGGGGTAACCGCGCGAGGGGGGGGAGTTTCCCCAGGCGAGTGAGGATGATCTCTCCGAGCTGCGCGCGCACTTCCTTGAGCTTTTGGATCCTTATTTTTCCCGTCTCCGTGTTTGCGGAGAGGGTGTCCGGGTCGACTCTGGCGAGGGCTCGGTCTCCTACGCCCTGGACACACATGGCGTTTTCTCGGAGCAGGATCTTCCAGACTTCGAGGGCGCCGTCGCCGGGGAAGCACAGATCTCCGCAAACGATCAGCTGATCGTATCCGCGGATCTTTCCTTCTTGGAGGATGAGCTTGAGCGCAGCGGCGTTACCGTGGATGTCGGAAAGGCAAAGGAATCGCATGACGGGGAGGGGGGAGAGCCATAACGTAACTCAGGCGGACTTCAAGTCTGTCCCAAGAGTGAGGCAATCTCCTCTGCGAGTTTGGCCCTTTCGCGCTCTACCTGGGACCAGTCGGGGGCGGCTTGGGTCACGCGCCTCTTGAGGGTGAGTGTCCTTTGAAGGGCGGAAAGCTGAGTTTGAAACACGATCGCGACGCTTCCCAAGACCGGACCGAGAAGGACCGAAAAGAGCCAGAGAGGTTCATCGAAGGTGAGGGCGAGGGCGCCCGCAGCGAGTAGCCAAGTCAGAGGGAAAAAGAGCAGACCCCCGATGACTTTGACCGTTGCTAAGACGTCCGTGCTGTCCCCCGCGACCCGGAAGGAGAGCTTTTTTACGAGCAAGTACGCCGGCGCGTGCACCAAGAGCGAGAAGATTCCGAGGGGAGCCAAACAGACGCCCAGCGCCCAGCTTCTAAAGACTTTTCGACGAAAGAGGTTTCCGCCTGTGGATCGGGCGTCGATCGGTAGGCCGGCCAACTCCAGTTCGTCTCCGAGTTTTCCGATCCTTTCGATGACTGCCCTGACTTCTTCTGGTTTTTGTTCGATCAGATCGAGGTAGCCGTCGATGAGCCGTTTCCGAGATGCCATGCGCTCGGCCAAAGTAGGTCGGCGACGGAGCGCTTCTTCTGTGAGGGCGGCGCGGGTCACAAGTTTTGCCGCTTTCGGACAAGCATCTTTCGAGTCTCGCAAGGCTGCGTTGATGACCCGCTCCGCTTGCTCGGCGAGGACTAGCCCCTGCACGGTGTCAGCGGTCGGCAGGATGCCGAGAACTCGCTCAGCAATGGTACGGGTCAGTTCCTGTCCGGCTTCGAGCGGGGATTCGCCGGAAGCATCGAGTTCGACCAGAGGTACACAAATGGCCTCGCCCAAGGTCAATACGGCGCGGCTGCGAAACGTTTGTTTGCTTTCATAGTAGAGGGCACAAGGAACGAGGTGCACCGGCTTTTCCGACAGGGCGCGGGCAGCAAGGGCGATGCGGGCCGCACCCGACCGGAACCGCTTGAGCGTGGGGTCACTGTGGCTCGTCCCTTCAGGGAACAGAGCCAGGGCATTGCCGCGCGACAAGAGCTCCGCAGCGGTGAGCATCATCTGGCGATTCTTCCCGGGATCTCCGCCATCTCGGGCTCGCTCAACGGGCAGGCATTCAAAGGCCCGGACGAAGACGCCGACGAAGGGCATGCGAAATAAGGGTGCTTTGGCGAGGAAAGAAACGCGCTTGCCCGAGAGGCAAAGAATGAACAGGGGATCGATCAAGCCACTCGGATGATTCAGGGCGAAGACAACAGAGCCGTCCTTGGGGAGTCGCTCGCGCCCGACGACTTCGATCCGCCGAAAGAAGATCTTGAGCAGGACGCCGCAGACGCCGATCAGGAGCCTTCGCAGCATCAACTTACCTTTGCCTATGCATGCTTGAGCAATCGAGCTGCTTCAAGCGCCCCGTATGTGAAGATGGCGTCTGCCCCGGCTCGGCGTAGGCACAGAAGGCTCTCCAAAAGGCAACTCTCGTAGTCGAGCCAGCCCTTCTCCGCGGCGGCCTTCAGCATCGCGTACTCGCCGCTCACGTGATACGCGGCGACGGGTAAGGAGGAATTCTCTCGTACCATCCGGATGACGTCTGCGTAAGGGAGTCCTGGTTTGACCATCAGAATGTCTGCACCCTCAGCCTCGTCCAAGGCGATTTCTCGAAGGCCCTCACGGACGTTCGCCGGATCCATCTGATACGTTTTCTTGTCACCGACTTTGGGAGCTGAAGCGAGAGCGTCCCGAAACGGACCATAGAAGGCGGACGCATATTTGACGGCGTAGCTCATGATTCCGACTTGATTGAAGCCTGCCTCATCCAGAGCGTCGCGGATGGCCCCGACCCGGCCGTCCATCATGTCGGAGGGTGCAACATAGTCGGCGCCGGCCCGGGCCTGGGCGACGGCCATTCGGGCGAGGAGAGGAACCGTCACGTCGTTGTCGATCTTCCCGTCAATGACGACGCCATCATGTCCATCCGATGAATACGGATCCAGGGCGACGTCGGTGAACAGGAGGAGTTCAGGCACCTCGCGTTTGACGGCCCGTACCGTTTGTTGCAGCAAGCCCTCCGGATTCTCGCTCTCGGTGCCCCGCGCATCTTTCTTGTCGTCGGATAACGCAGGAAATAAGGCCAGACCGGCGAGTCCCAGAGCCCGGGCTTCCCGCGCGAGCAGAACGATTCCGTCGATGCTGAGGCGGCTGTGACCAGGCATGCTCTCGATGGGGTGGGGCGCCTGGTCGGCATGGACGAAGGCCGGGAGCACCAAATGCCCTGCGGCGAGATGGGTTTCGCGGCAGAGTCCTCGGCTTTCTCTGGTGCGTCGGTTTCGGCGGGGCCTACTTCGCATGCGTCGGGTTCTACCACGAGCCCCTTGTGACGAAACTGATTGCCTGAGGGGTGAGATTTTGGCGCTTCAGGCCTTTCCCCTTCGGCAGCGACCGACCAAGATACGCGCACCTGGCGCCCCGAGGGCCCTTCTGGAAATGAAAAAATGAGCAAACTACTCATCATCGGCGCCGGCGGTGTCGGTCGCGTCGTCGCCCACAAGTGTGCCCTGCTCGGGGACGTCTTCTCTGAAATTCTTCTGGCGAGCCGGACTCAGTCCCGCTGCGACGCTATCGCTCGGGAGATCCAGGAGATGCATGGAGTGACGCTGAAGACGGCGGCGCTCGATGCCGACGACCCCAAAAACACCGAAGCGTTGATCAAGGAGTTTGGTCCCAGCCTCGTTCTGAACGTCGCCCTCCCGTATCAAGATCTTGCCATCATGGACGCCTGTCTGGCCGCGGGAGTGGATTACCTCGACACGGCGAATTACGAGCCGCTCGATACGGCCAAGTTTGAGTATCATTATCAGTGGGCCTATCGTGAGCGCTTTGAGAAAGCGGGACTGATGGCTCTCCTGGGCTCAGGCTTCGATCCGGGGGTGACCAATGTCTTTTGCGCCTACGCGCAGAAGAAGCTCTTCGACACGATCGACACCATTGATATCTTGGATTGCAACGCCGGGGACCACGGTCACAAGTTTGCAACGAATTTCAATCCTGAGATCAACATCCGTGAGATCACTCAGCCCGGACGTTACTGGGAAAGGAACGGGGAAAACGGTCCTGGGGAGCCCGAGGCAGTAGCCGGAGACGGGCGGTTCAAGCAGATTGCTCCCATGAGCATGCGCTGGGACTACGATTTTCCAGAAGTCGGCGTGAAGGCGGCTTATCTCCTCTATCACGAGGAGATTGAATCCCTCTGTCGCAACATTCCCCACGTAAAGCACATTCGCTTCTGGATGACCTTCGGGGATTCGTACCTCAAGCATCTGGAGGTTCTTCAGAACGTCGGCATGACGGGCATCGAGCCCGTGGATTTCAACGGCCAGCAGATCGTCCCCATTCAATTCCTCAAGGCACTCCTGCCTGATCCTGCGAGTTTGGCAGAAAATTACACGGGCAAGACCTGCATCGGGTGCCTGATCGAGGGCACCAAGGACGGCCAGCGACGCAAGGTGTTCATCTACAACGTGTGCGATCACGCCGAGTGCTACAAGGAGGTGCGCTCTCAGGCCATCAGCTACACGACCGGTGTTCCCGCAGCGGTCGGGGCAGCGATGATGGTGACGGGTAAGTGGAAACGGGCCGGTGTCTTCAACATCGAGGAGCTGGATCCGGAGCCCTTCCTGGAGTTGCTTGCGAAGCACGGCCTTCCCTTCACGGTACAAGAACTTCCTGTCTGAGCTGAGGATGGCGAACCGAGATCAATCAAAACCCGAACTCCGCGCCGGTGTGGCGTTTGACCCTTACGGCACGGATACGCCCTTTGTGGTCATCGACAGGGGTTTGTTTCGGCGCAACTTGGAGGTTCTTGCCCGCGTACAAAGAGAGTCGGGCGCTTCGATTCTACTAGCTCAAAAAGGCTTTGCGACCTGGTGCCTGTATCCGCTCGCGGCAGAGTATTTGTCGGGGGTGACCTCCAGCTCGGTGCATGAAGCGAGGCTAGGGAAGGAGGAGTTCAAGAAGGAGGTTCACGTTTACGCGCCCGCGTACAGCCAGGCAGACATCGACGAGCTGTGCAGTGGCTCAGACCGTTTGGCCGATCATCTCGTTTTCAACTCCGTTTTTCAGCTCAGAAAATATCGAGCGCAAGTCAAGGCGGCGGGGATCGAGATCGGTTTGCGAGTGAACCCCGAGCACAGGGAAGTGGAAACGGAGCTGTATGATCCGTGCGCCCCGGGTTCGCGCTTGGGAGTGACGGCCGGAGCACTCAGTCGCGACCCGCTGACAGCGGAAGAACTCGATTCTTTGGATGGTGTTCACTTTCACAATCTGTGTCAGAAAAACAGCGACGCACTCATGCGCACTTTAGCCGCGGTGAAAGCGAAGTTCGGCTCCTTGATGCAGCATGTGAGCTGGGTGAATTTCGGCGGCGGCCACCACATTTCTCGACCGGACTACGACGTAGAACTTCTGATTCGTCTCGTTCAGACCTTCCGGGAGGAGAGCGGAAAGAGGGTGTATCTGGAGCCCGGTGAGGCCGTGGCACTGAACACGGGGTTTCTCGTCGCTGAGGTGCTCGACGTGGTTCAGGGGTCGAGTGGGTCTTTACCCACGGCCATCCTCGACACGTCCGCGACGGCCCATATGCCTGACGTCCTTGAAATGCCCTATCGTCCGGAAATCCTGGGTGGCTTCGATCCGGGGGAGAAGGCGTTCACCTACCGGCTCGGAGGCCTGACGTGTTTGGCGGGCGACGTGATCGGGGACTGGTCCTTTGCGCGACCCCTGGAGGTGGGAGACCGTCTTGTGTTCACAGACATGGCCCACTACACCTCCGTGAAGATGTCGACCTTCAACGGGGTCAAGCTGCCTTCGGTCGTGACCTTCGAACCGGGGACGGGTGGGGCTCCGGGCGTCATGAGCGTCCAGCGAAAGTTCGGCTATTTGGACTACAAGGCGCGGCTCTCCTAGGGCGGCGAGACGAGGAAGAGGACCATGGAAGGATCGAACAACCCCGGTCAGGAAACGAAAGCCCCGGGCGCGGAGGCGGGCGCTCAAGCGAAGAAGCGTTCCCTCAGGTCTCGGATCCTGACGGCACTGGCTCTCTTTTTCGGACTGCTCCTTTTGCTGTTTTTTGCCTACCGCTGGGCGGGGACCAGCACCTATCGCGGTACCGTGCAGCGCGTCTACGAAAAAGGCCTGGAGTATCGGGTTGAATTCACGACTCTCGAGGGCGAGGTGCGGGTCATCGGAAACGCCGAGATCCGGTTTCCCTATTTCAAGCTCGACACCGCCGACGTGCACGCCAACCTCAACCGACTGAGCCTGACCGGGGACGTCGTGGATCTCAAGGTTTGGGGTTTTCGTCAGGCTTGGTTCGACATGTTCCCCAACGTCGTGGATGTTACGTTCGTGCGCTCAGACTCGGATCGCAATCGCGCGCGTGCTGAGCGCATCGCCGACGCGGTGATCGAGAAGCTGAGCTCGAAAGGGATTTTGAAGGGGGGCGAAGGCCTCCGCCCAGACATCATCGAGGCGGTCGAGGGGGCCATACAATCTCCCGTCGTGGTCAAGCCGGGCGAGAAGAGCATCACTGAGCCGAAAGAGCCCCCGGAGCGTCAGTAAGAGCGCATCCGCGTTATCCGCGCATCTGCTCATCTGAAACCGCTGCCCAGCTGCGTCGGTGCTTCATTTATAAATTATATGTCCTGCGTTTCCGGAACGCGCTCACTCCGGACGATCCGTCACGTAAAGGCTGCGCACTTGGGCGTCCGTGAGAGCAGTGTCAAACACCCGGAGTTCGTCGATCAAACCGACGAACTTCGGGACGATGAGTTCTCCCTCCTGAAATCCCCAACGAATGGGGCTCGAGGTGCTTTCGGCGCTCGGGAGGAGAGCCTCCTCATCGATGGCGACTTCACCATTGATCCACACCTTGACCGTGTCGAGGGCTCCGGAGGAATTGGGGTGATACATGTAGACCACATGGGTCCATTTTCCCTCGTTCGCGGCCGGGAGGGTTACCCCTTCTGCCACCCATTCGATGAATATCGCGTCTCCCACTCTCAGCTTGAGCTGACCGTTTGCGCACGAAATGAGAAATCCGCCGACACCGGTCTGATTGACGTACTTGTTGACAAGAGAATAGTTGCCATCGATGGCCGAGCTGTACCACCAGCTGAGGGCGTAAGGCCCGACAGAGGCAACCGTATTTCCCAGCTGCAAGTACTGATTGCCCTCAGGCTTGATCTCGTAGGAACCGCCCCGAACGCCCCCTGAGGTGACCCAGCTGGCTGCATCTGTGACGCCAGCGCTGGGGGGAGTCTCGCTGCTCCCGAGATCCGCGGGTGTTCCCGTGCCGGTGGGGTCATCGAGCGGGAGGTAATGGAGAGCATCCGGAGGGGTGTCGATAGGGAGATCGCCGTCACCATCGCCATCGCCGTCACCGTCGCCATCGCCATCGCCGTCACCCGTCATCCCTCCCGATCCGAGGTCACCATCGCCATCCCCAGACATCCCTCCCGATCCGAGGTCGCCGTCGCCGTCGCCATCGCCATCGCCATCGCCATCTCCTGTTTCATCCGGAACTCCCCCCGTGTACTTGTCGTCATCGATATCAACGAGCAGGGAGCAGGAGCAGGCGGCAAGGAAGCAAAGCGCGGTGAGGGAGCGCATCATTGCGTTTACAGTACACGATCCTTGGACTCGACGCTTGCGGCCGGGAGAGAGGTGCGTCGGATTTTCCTCTGCCTGGAAATTCGTGGGGCCGAGTTGATGGGCGCGCTGACCAAACCGCGGTGAAGGTTCCGGTTCGGCGTCTCGGGTGGCGGGAACCTTATGCGGAGTGGCCGCGTTCGAGCAGTTCCGAAATGGCCCGGCTGAGCGAGAGCTGCTGCTCTTCGCTCAACTCGGAAAAATGAACGCCACAACGTCCGCCCGTGCGGCCCTGGGTGTAGGCCAGGCGTCCGGTGGTTTCGAAGCGCTTTTTACCCGGGAGGGTAACGCCGAAACGGAGAAGCGATCCGGCTTTCACGTCTGCGAAGAGCTGATCCACGACCAAACCCATGCCCCCGACGGCAGCATCGAGGACCTGCAACTGTACCTTTACCAGGCCGTCTTCGTAGTCGATGAGGATGTTGTAGTCCGCGGCTGGCCGGACGCGGACATTTTGCCGGCGCTCTTGCATGGAGGAAGAGCATAGGACGGCTCGGCGAGTCTGAAAATCCGAGCAGGGCGAAATGTTCGCGGCCGCTCAATCTGGACGTAGGTGAGGCGGCACAATTGCCTGACTTTGTCCCCTGATTCGTTGGCGTGCTCCGTTTTCGCGACTAGTCTGCCCGCCCGACGGCACCTTCACCTGAAACCGCCCCCGACGACGATCGACCTCGGCTCCGATGCGCACGCGTTCATTTCTTTCGTTTCCGCTCGCCTTTGGGCTGTTTTCTACTTCCTTTGCGACCGCTCAGCCGGTGGATGAGGGGGAAGCTCCGCCCGCACTCCCCGCTTCCCCGTCGGAGCAAGCCGTGGGTGGGCAAAAGCAGTCAGCGCCCGTCAGCTCCGCCCCTGTTCCGCTCGGCGGTGTTTCTGTTCCGCTCGGCGGTGTTTCTGTTCCGCTCGGCGGTGTTTCTGTTCCGCTCGGCGGTGAGGTGGGCTTTGATGAGCTTTTGAATCGTCCCGGAGGACTCACGTCCGACGAGGCGGCGAGGCAAGCCGCCGCATATTCTCTCGACGCCGTCATCGCTCAAGAACAGTACAAGTCGGCCGATGCTCAGAAAAAAGAAGTCGTCTACAACTACGCGCCGAAGGTGACCCTCTCGGCCAGCTATACGAGGCAGATGGTGCCCCAGGTGCAGGACACCTTTGGGGGTGCAAACTTGGTCGGGACGACAGAGCCCGCCGGGGCGCTCGCGCCCGGGGCACCTCTCTTTGCCATCGATGGATCTGCGTTCAGTTTCAACCAACTGCCCAATCAGTACTACATGAATGCGGGAGTCACCGTTCCGATCAGTGACTACGTGTTCAACCTTTCCCAAGCCCTTTCTGGCGCCAACGCGGCTAAGCGATCTGCGGAGCAAAGTGAGAAAGCCGCTCGTGTGGCTGCGGGGGCCAATGCTCGACTTTATTACTACGACTGGGTGCGCGTGCGCTTGCGGCGCGAGGAGGCCCTCAAGGCCATTTCCCGTGCTGAGATGCAGCTCAAGGACCTTCGAGGCCTGCATGCGGGAGGTCGCGTCGTAAGATCAGACGTCCTTAGACAAGAAGCCTTCCTGTCGCGCATGCAGTTCGAGTTGAACCGCGCCAACGTTCAGGAACTCGTCGCTCGGCAACAGCTGCACCAGGCCATGACCGGAGGTCGTGGTGAGGTTCCGGCCTGGGAAGTGGGCGAGTCCATCATGAGCGGCAAGGACGGCCAGGTGCCGAGGCTCACCGATCTCGATCGTTTGCAGCAGGAGGCGATCGAAAAACGTTTGGAGATCGAGGCTCTGAAAAATACGGCCTACGCTCTAGAGCAGAAGAGTAGTGTCGAGCGCTCCCAGGGACTGCCGAGAGTGGAGGCCTTCGGAAATCTCACCTACGCGAACCCCAATCAGATCTACTTTCCCCCGCTCCAGGAATGGAATGGGTCTTGGAACGCGGGGATCCGTCTCAACTGGACGGTGAACGATCTGGGTGCGCGCCGGGCAGCGGCTGCGGCCACGGATGCAGAATCTGCAAAGATTCGAGTGCAAAAACAGCAGCTCGAGGACGCCCTTCGGACCGAAGTGCTCACGACGACGCAGACGCTCGTGCAAGCCAATTTAGCTCTTGATTCCGCCCATCACGGTTTGAGTGCGGCCCAAGCGGCCCACGACGACCGGAGTCAGCTGGTTCAGCATGGTCGCGGAACCATTCTCGATCTGGTGGATTCAGAAACAGCGCTCATCACCGCGCGTCTCGATGTCATTGATGCGTACATCGCTCTCAAGGCAGCGCGGGTGAGCTTCGAGCATGCCGTGGGTCGCGACATCGACTCGACCCTGACGGCCGACACGAAGAGCACGAAGTGAGTCTCGCCTCTCCTGTGGAGGATGCTAGTGGACGGGCGCCGCTGGGGCTCCGACCTCTGGGAGAGGAGGAGGTTCTCAATGGGGACTGGCTCCTCAGCGAGTTTCTGTCCTTTGTAGAGAAGTCGGGGCTTGTTCTCTATCCGGCGCAGGAAGAGGCCATCCTCGAGATCACGCAAGGAAACAATGTCATCCTCAATACTCCGACCGGTTCAGGAAAGTCGCTCGTAGGGCTTTCCGCCTGTTTTGCTGCGCTTGCGTACGGGGATCGCGCCTTTTACACGGCTCCCATCAAAGCGCTGGTCGGAGAAAAGTTTCTGGAACTCTGTCGCGTGTTTGGTCCTTGGAACGTCGGCATGATGACCGGTGATGCGACGGTGAACCACGACGCGCCGGTCATTTGCTGCACCGCAGAGATCTTGAGCAATCTGGCTCTACGAGAGGGAAAGGCTGCGGACGTCGCCTGGGTCGTGATGGACGAGTTTCACTACTATTCTGATCGCGATCGAGGGGTTGCTTGGCAGGTCCCCTTGCTCACGCTGCCGCAGGCGCGCTTTGTGCTCATGAGCGCAACCCTGGGAGAGACCGCATTTTTCGAGCAAGCTTTGACCGAACTCACCGGGGCTCCGACGGTTCTGGTCAAGTCTGAGCAGCGCCCGGTTCCTTTGGACTTTGCTTATTCCGAGAAGCCGCTGCTCGAAACGCTTCAGGACTTGCTCGAACAACAGCGCGTTCCCGTTTATTTGGTGCACTTTTCTCAGCGCGCTGCGTCCGAAGAAGCTCAGCGCCTCACCAGTCTCAATTTTCTCGACAAAGATCAAAAGCTGGCCATCAAGGAGCAGCTTTCTGGTTTCAAGTTCGACACTGCTTTTGGCAAGGAGCTTGCTCGCTTCATTCCACACGGGATCGGCGTTCACCACGCGGGCATGCTGCCGAAGTATCGACTCCTGGTAGAACGCCTGGCCCAGAAGGGGCTTTTGAAGATCATCTGCGGAACGGACACCTTGGGGGTGGGCGTCAATATCCCGCTCAGAACGGTCTTGTTCACTCAGCTGTGTAAGTTTGATGGGGCCAAGGTGAAGATCCTCAAAGTGCGTGATTTTCACCAGATCGCCGGGCGCGCGGGGCGCCGGGGTTTTGACACAGAGGGCAGCGTCGTCGTTCAGGCGCCTGAGCACGTCGTGGAAAACCTGGCCATGAAGCGCAAGGCGGCCGGCGATGCAAAGAAGCTGAAGAAACTGCGCCCCAAGAAGGAGCCGGAGCGAGGCTATGCTCCGTGGGACCGAACGACGATGGAGCACCTTCGTACGTCTGTCCCGGAGCCGCTCTCATCGCGTTTCGAGGTGACCTCGGGGATGCTCCTCAACGTTCTTTGTCGCAGGCAGGAGAACGGCTGCGTCGCCATGAAGCGCCTCTTGCGCGCGTGTCACGAGACCAAGGAAAGGAAGCGTCTTCATGCGCGCTCGGCCATTGTCCTCTTTCGAGCTTTAGCCGAGGCAGAGATTTTGCAGCTGACGGAGGACGGCGTACGGGTCCACACGGATCTTCAGGAAGACTTTTCCCTGAACCATGCCTTGAGTTTGTACGCCGTGTCCGTCGTCGAGTCCCTGGATCGAGAAGACCGGGACTACTCGCTTGTGGTCTTGACCGTCGTCGAATCCATCCTTGAAGATCCGGGTGTTCTTTTGTTGCGTCAGGTCGATACCCTCAAGACGAGGAAGATGGCCGAACTCAAGCACGCGGGAGTGGGGTATGAGGAGCGGCTTACCGAGCTCGAAAAGGTCACCTATCCGAAGCCAGATGAGGAAATGCTGCTCGGCACTTACGAAGTGTTTACCCAAGCGCATCCGTGGGTTCTCGGACACCATTTGCGTCCGAAATCCATCGCCCGCGACATGTATGAGCTGGGACTGTCCTTTCGCGCCTATGTGAAGGAGTACGGTCTCGCACGGGCAGAAGGCGTCCTCTTACGGTACCTTTCCGAGGTCTACCGGGCGCTTTCTCACACGATTCCTGAAACTGCGCGCACGCCTGAGGTTTCAGACATCATCGAATGGCTAGAGGTTGAGCTCAAACGTATCGACTCGAGCCTCCTCGACGAGTGGAACCGGCTGAGCGATCCTGAGCGCTTTCTGAGCGCGCCGTCCGCTCAGCCGGAGCAGGGGATAGACATCACCCGTGACAAGCGCGCTTTCACGGTCCTCATCAGGAACGCGGTTTGGCGAGTGGTGTGCACCCTTTCGAGGCGCGACTTCGCACAAGCGGAGGAAATCCTCATTTCTCTCGGAACCCCTCGCGGGGCGGCTCTGGCCGCTACCCTCGAAGCGCAGCTAGAGTCCTATTTTGCCGAGTACTCGGAAATTCGTACGGATCCGCGCGCCCGCTCCCCGGCGTACCTAGAGGTGACGGAGGGTCAAAAGACGTGGCAGGTGCGTCAGATCTTGGTGGATCCGGAGGAGGACCTCGCTTGGTCCCTCCTGTTTGAGGTCGATCTGACGGCTTGTAAAGACGCAGATCGTCTCGTTCTCCGCTTTCTAGATATTTCGAGTGCGTAAGGTCATTGATAGCGAGCTCTGAGCTAGGGAGTTCCGAAAAGGATGTAGACGCGGCCGTCTCCGGACGAGTGAGTCGGCGAGGTGACCGCGTAGTCGCCGATCCCGTCTCCATTGACGTCGCCGATCAGAGCACCGGACTTCAGAGTCACGACGCCTTCGCCGGAGACAGTAAAGCCGTTGCCCTTGAGGTCCGTGACATCGAGTGCCGTCGTCGGGAGGGCTTCCCGTCCATAGACGACGTAGGCCGCCGTCGGCTCGGTGAAGATGAGATCGTCGAAGAGGTCACCGTTGATGTTACCCGGACCGCTGACCTGAGGCGCGCTGGCCGTGGCGAAACCGGTCACGCTCCATCCGACGTCGAGGCTGAATGAATTTTCCGGCGCGCAAACCACGATTTTACAGGTCTGGACGCCGTCGCAGTACGCCAAGTCGGGTCCTGCCGTTCCATCAAATGCACCGGCGGCGCTGACACTCTTTCCAGGCGCCGTGCTGCTGAAGGTGGTCGTGAAGCCGTCGTTTGGATCCGTCAATCCGCCGGGCAACGCTTGTGGCGGCCAGGAGGTGCTTGGAGCCTTGCCTCGGAGCAGAGTGATGCGGTTGGCGGCGACGAGAACTTCCGGACGGTCATCGCTCCCGAACAGATCGCCAAGCACTGCAAGGGCAGGGCGCACTTGCAAGGCTTCGGGTGGATTGCCGGTAAACGCGAATTCTGCGGAGGTCGTGAGCGGGCCGTTGGCGGGTGAAATCACTCCTTGGGCGGTGCCGTTGTTGCTGTCGGAGTAGATCACGAGATCGTCCGCCAGGCCGCCTCCAAGCGGCGCCGCTCCTGCGACGGCGAGGCCGCTGCGGCTGCCACCTGCACCAATGAGGGTGAACCCGAAGGAAGACGCCGGATTGTCGCTGAGGCCGACGGGGCTACCAGGGAAGCTCGCACTTCCGAAAACGATGTGGACACGACCGTCGAGGCCGGTTCCTGCGGCCCCGATCATGAAATCAGGGATGCCATCTTGATTGAGATCACCGGCCCGGCTGACGGAAACGCCCGCGCCCCCCCGGTTCACGGCTGTGTCGCCGTTGAAGATTTGTGCCCGTGCCTCGATGTTCGTGTCACCCAGAGAGAGCGAAGCGAGATCTTCTGCACCGAACAGTAGGACGGCCCTCCCGTCTGGGACAGGGGGACCAGCTTCGGCGGGACTGCCGAGCAGCACGTCGTCGATGCCGTCGTTGTTCACGTCTCCCACCCCGCTCAGAGAGGATCCGAGGCCCTCACCTGAGGTGCCCGAAACGATCACGCCGCCCCATCCGGCTTCGAGAACGGAAAGTTTGATAGTTTTGGGGCGCACGGTCACTAGGATGGACGCCGTCGAAGATTCTCCATTGTCATCTTCCACCGTGTACGTCGCGCGGAAGGGTCCCCAGAAATCCGCGTGCGGCCGAAGGGTGAGAATGCCCCGTCGGGTCAGGGTAAACGTCTGTGGATCTAGGCTGGCCGGGCGAAGAGGGTCCGAAGGATCGCTTTCCACCACATTCAAATCGACCCCGAGATCGTTGTCGAGAACGGAGATCACGAGTTGCTCCCCTTGATCGATCACCGCCGTGTCGTCGACAGCGACAACGGCGCCCGGAGGGGCCCCTCCGGTGCCGTCCCCATCGCCATCGCCATCGCCGTCGCCGTCGCCATCGCCATCACCGTCGCCGCCCCCCAGGCCAGAACCTCCGGTCCCGGGCTCCTCGGCCCCGACCTTCGTGAACTTGTCGTACCAGCACCCACTCGCGACGAAGGAGGCGCAGACGAGGGAAGGAACCAAGGCAGAACGCAGTCTCATCAGAAGGCCCCTCGGAACGTGACGCCCTGACCATGCAGGTGGAGGGCGACGCCCTCTTTTTTGGGTGGGCGACCCAAAAAAG
>CAYMQT010000013.1:19840-21590 GCA_964392575.1 uncultured Polyangiaceae bacterium | reverse complement strand
CCCACTCCTCCCAGAACCGCTCCGCCGATGAGGGTAGCCGTGGAGAGGACCTTCATCGTCCCAAACTGATTCACTTGATCGTGAAATTCAGGCGGGCACTCGCCTTCTTCATTGCAGTTGTCTCGCAGATCGCTCTGTTGTCCGAGAGCCACGATCGTCGTGATGACACCTCCGATGAGCGAAGCGCCCCCGACACCCATGAGGACGATTCCCGCCGCCTGGACAGGTCTCATCCCCGTTTGCGATCCCGACTCCGGGTCTTGGGTGGATGCTTTCTTCTGGTATCCGGGCCGAAACCCGAGGACGAGCTCCTCGGTTTGGCGCTCGCGCAGGGTGATCGATTGCTCGACGACTTCCCCCTCCCGGGTGCCGACAATCTCGTGCTTGCCCGGATCGACCGTTTGCTTGACCCCGATCAAAGCGCTGTCCACCTCGACCCCATCGAGGGTGATGGAAACGTCTTCTATGTTGGCGTCCCTGAGTTTGATGATGAGGTTGGGGATTTTGGGCTTCAGTTCTTCGAGCTCCGCCTCCGCGTCGCGAATCGCCGCCAGATGAGCGGCGGGTGCATCTGGGCCGGCGCCTGCGCGAGTGATTTCCCGGTAGCGTTCGGCCGCCTCGACCAGGCGTCCAAGCTCCCTCAGGCTGCGTGCGCTCCAAAGTCCGAGCGAGGGGATCCCCACGAGGTGATAGGCGCGGTTGAATTTGTCGTAGGCGGCGGCAAAGTCCCGGGTCCGGTAATCGAGACTGGCTTCCGTTGCGAGCTGTCGAGCGCTGGAACGCTTGGCGTCCGTAACGCGGTCTCCTTCCGTGGACTCCAGGGCAGGCTGAGCACCTGCGTCAGAGGGGCCGCCAGGAGGCTTGCCTTCAGGTGACTCTTCTCCGGAGGTTTGGGCGTGAGCGGGGCTGGCCATCGCGGCGAGAATCGCGATGCACCAGAAGCCAGAGCGAATGGTCATGGGTTTGTTATCAAAAGTTCCACTCTTCCGGCGGAAGAGCTTGCTTGTCGACGACCGGCACATCCTTCGTCGCAGGCTTTTCCACGGGCTTTGCCTCTTCGGGCGCGGTGGAAGGTTTCTTTTCTGCGCCGTGTTTCTTTTCGGTTCGCTGTTCCTTAGAAGGTGCGGGTGGTCGCTCCTGAGGGAGAGGAGCAGCGGGTTCCGTCTCCTGTTCGCTCGGGCGGGTTTCAACCCCGTCCTTACTCGGGGTCGCGTCTTTCTTTGCGGGGGCCTCGGATTCTCCTTCGACCTCTTCCTCCAGGGGCTGCTCCGCTGACGTGTCTGGGGAGGATGCCGGGGCGGACACGTCGGTCAGCTTAGAGGTCTTCCACGCATAAGCGCCAACCCCGGCGGTGACGAGGACCATGGCCGCGGTAGCAAAGATCCACACCCCGTTGTTGCTTCGGGCGGAGCCGTGGCTAGAAGAGCGACTGACCGAGGCGCTTTGACCCGTGGTCATACTCATCCGGCCCTGTTGACCAGCGGGAGTGCCTGCGGGAGGAGTCGTGACGGGACCTAAGCGTCCATATCCATGGGTCGCGCCGGCGAATCCCTTTCCGGTCATGGGAGCGTTCGCGAGTTGGATCAGCTCGTTGGCCATGTCGCGCGCAGAGCGGAAGCGCTTGTCCACATCACGCTGCGTGGCGTGAACGAACCACTCATCGAAACCAACAGGGACCGAGGCGATCGCGGAGGGGATGGGGGTGGGCGCATTGCAAAGGGTCAGCACCAGGTAGGCGAAGTACTCTCCG
>CAYMQT010000013.1:13792-19830 GCA_964392575.1 uncultured Polyangiaceae bacterium | reverse complement strand
GGTAAATGGCCGCTTTCCCGTCAGACATTCGTAGGTGATGACCGCGAGCGCCCAGACGTCGGTTCTCGCGTCCACGCGCTTGGCTTTGGCCTGCTCGGGGCTCATGTAAAACGGCGTTCCGAGCATCATGCCCGTCTGGGTTTTTACGCCATTCGTCGAGCCCAGATCTCCGCCCACCTTGGCGACACCGAAATCCAGGACCTTTGCGTACTCGCCCTCGTCGTCGCTGGTGATGAAAATGTTGTCCGGCTTGAGGTCCCGATGAACGATCCCGATGTCGTGCGCCTTGCCCATCGCGCGCATCACTTGGATCATGAATTTGATGGTGTCCTCGACGGGCATGGGACCCTTTTCGAGCCTTTCACCGATGGTTTCCCCTTCGAGGAGCTCCATCACCATGAAGGCTTCACCGTCTTCCACCCCGTGGTCAAAAATCTGAATCACATGGCGATTTTGCAAGGATGCAGCCGCGCGGGCTTCACGCAGGAAGCGCCCGATCATCTCCTCGTTCTGGGAGATCGCCGGGTCGAGCAACTTGATGGCTACCTGGTTTTTGAGCTCGATGTGTTCGGCCCGCCAGACAGAACCCATCCCGCCCTGTCCGAGCTTACTGACGAGCCGGTAGCGACCCATGATGAGGTCGCCTGTGTCCCAATTTCGAGCCATCGCTGTAGAACCCTCAAGCCAAGAATCTTGCTGGAATCATTCACCACGAAACCTCCGAAAACAAGGAGATCCCAGATGCTACCTCCAGGATCGGACCCCAAGGCCCCGGGCGCAAGGCAACGCGAAATCCAGCAGTAGTGCTCCTATGAGCTTTGCTTGCGCGTGATCGAGGCCCTTGGACAGGGTTCAGTAACAACGGAAAGTTATTGCGAGGTTTTTACTTTGTGTTCAGGGTCAGCTCCACCCGGAGCGTCGCGCCGGTTGAACTCTTGACCACGCGGGAGCTTTGGGTGGCCGGTTTGGCCAGATCGATGACGAGCTCCACGTCTTTTCCTCGCGCTCTCATTTGCGCATTCTTCACGACCGACCCGAAGTGCTGAGCCAAGAGCGGATTGCCATTGTTCTTGCTCACGATACGCACACCCTTGAGGGTGTAGACGAGTCTGAGGCCGGAGACGTCCGTCGCGACGGGGACAGTCTCGGTCAGGTTGACGTAGATGAGAGCGCTGTCTTCTGCGACTTTACGAAAGCCCACCCAAGTGGCGGTGGGGGGACCAGCGGTCGCATTCGCCGCGGCAGGAGCAGCTGCTGCGCCACCGACAGCGCTCGTTCTCGGAGCGCTCGTGCTGGTCGACGTCTGGGGCGTTTCACTCTTCACGCGCGGACAGCCGTTGCGTGAATCGTTTTCTGGCTGCAGAACACCCTTGTCGCGGGGACAGGAGTCTTCCGTATCACGGATGCCATCCCCGTCCGTGTCTGCGTCGGGGTCGAGCGGCACGAGCATGGGCGCCGGAACTGGCTCTTTGACGGGCGCGGACCTGGGGGGCTCGTAAGGGCAACCGTGGCGCGCCGGGTTCTCTGAAGGATCTCCGAGCTGATCCGGGCAAGCGTCCTCGTCGTCGGGCACGTTGTCTCCGTCCGAATCGACCCTTTGGGGTGCGGGGACGGGTGCCATGACCTCTGGTGGATCGTCGGCGGGATCCTCGACGAAGCCCGGTTCCTCTTGCGCGGGCTTGGGAGGAGTCTCCTTCTTAGGAGCAGGCTTTCGCTTGATGGGATTGTATTCAAGGGCAAGCATGACGCGCGGCGCTGTGCCGGGTGATTCTGTCAGACCCACTCCGAAAGCCGTTCCGAGATTGAAGCTGCCGATTTGCACCTTTGCTCCGAGCGCTCCCGTGATCGGCGAGGAAGTCCCCGCGAAAGCGTTGTCGGCTTCAGAAATCATGAGACTCTGTCCGCTGAGTTCAGGGCCCACCTGAAGAACGTTGTCAAACAGCGAAAGGCCCAGAGCGGCGCCGAACGTCATCGACGTGCCGTATTCGAGCGAGCCAGTGTAGACTGCGGGGCGGAGCTGAACGCCCCATTTTGCGGAGTAGACGAACACAGAAGCTTGACCGCCGACACTCACGTAAGGTTCGGCCCGCACCCCCGTGTCTCCGGTCAGATTCTCCGTACTTCCGGTGGGGAGCCAGAGATCGATGCCTGGCGACAGCCCAAAGACATCCGAGCGCTTGCCCATGAGACCGAAACGGGCACCGATGCGCAGATCACCCACGGCTCCAGAAGGAGTGAGGTTTCCTTCTCCCGTCTGTACGATGGCAAACGGCATGTCGGCGTTGAACATCAACCAGGGAAGCAGGTACGCGGTGACATTGGCGTGGGCGTAGAGCTGGTGCTGGACGATTTCAACGACTTCTCCCGTGTCGTTGTCGGTCCGGATCAGGCTGGGCGCGGTGCTGTAGTGAAGAAACGCTTTGCCGCGGATGGGGCCAGCACCGTCCGGGGCATCGGGATCCGAAAATCCGTCAGGGACAAGGAAGAAGCGATCTCCGGCTGGTGTCGGCTCGATAGGATTGAGATCGAAACCCTCTTCAAATTCCTGCTCCAGGGATTGCGCGTGGGATTGTTCGCTCACGAAAAGCGCAGCAAGAGACGAAAGCAGCACAAGGCGGCCCGCGCGGGTCCTGAGGGAAGGGTGTGACAAGGCTCCGTTCACTTTTGAGTAACCTACTGGTTTTTGGATCTAACCAGACAGCTCCCCATTAGGGAAAACTAAAGGCGGTCCCATTTTCATGGCTTGGCTGGGCAGAGCTTCGAGTCGCCCCGCCCCTTAGCGAACAACTTTGTGAAGTGATTCGCGGCGGCGCCAGACGAGAAGGAGGAGGGGAGCGAGAAGGATCAGGGGCGCACTCGGGTTTTGGGGCGTCCGTGCGCCGGGCAGGCGGCAGCCGCAGGAGCCCTTGTCCACCGCGTCGATGAGCGGATCTTGGACGCAGACTCGATCTTGGCAGATCAACTCTCCGAGACAGTCTTCGTCGCTATCGCAACCGGTCGCACACTCACTCGCGGATCCGCAAGCCAGCGACGGACAGGAGGAGACCACACCAGGGGTGCAACGGCCGTCACCCGAGCAAGTGGGAGTGTCGGTGACTTGCCCCGCGGCGCACGTCGGACCGCCGCAGGAAAGGGCTGCGCCAGGGAACGCGCAGGCATTCTGATCAGTACCGTTGCAGGACGCGCCACAGGCTCCTACGCCTGCACAAGCGTCCCTTCCTCCCCGCACGGTTCCCGTGGTGGCTCGACAAGTTCCCTCAGAGCCGGGCACGTCGCACGCCGCACACTGAGCGTCGCAGGCGGTACTACAGCAGAATCCATCGACGCAGTTGCCACTTTCACACTGGTCGTCGTTGCCGCAGGCGGCGCCGTCGTCCGCGAGGGGGACGCAGATGCCTGCCGAACAGTATTCGCCCGTTGCGCAGGCGCTGGGGTCGGTTGCGCAAGGGCCGTCGCAGACGTTTTCACTGGGGTTACAGTCAAAGGTCTGACAGTCCTGAGACTGGAGATCCGGGCAGCTTCCGCTCCCGTTGCACTGAGCCGCAAGGGTTGCCGTGCCGCTTGTGCAGCTGCCGGGTCGACACTCCACACCGTCCGGATAGCCGCATCCGGTTCTCCGGGTTCCGTCGCAGGTGCCTCCGCAGGCGCTGCCGTCCGACGCGCAGGCTTGACGCGCGCCGTGGGGGGCGTCTCCCGCCGCGACGACGGAGCAAATTCCTTCCAGCCCAGCCACGTCGCAAGCCTCACACTGACCACCGCAAGCCTGGTTGCAGCAGACGCCGTCTACGCAGAGACCGGAGCTACAATCTGAGTCAAACTGACAAGAGGTACCGTCTTCATCGGCCGGTACACAGACCGTGGCCCGGCAGACTTCGCCCGTCGCACAGTCTGAGTTCTCATCGCACTCGCCGTCCGCGCAAAGATCGCCGAGGCACTCCTCGCTGCAGCTCACGTTTTGACTGGCTGGACACTGACCCGCCCCGTTGCAGTACGCTGTCAGGGTCGCGGTGGCGTCGGTGCAGGACGCCTCTCGACAGACGACCTCGTTCTGCGGGAAGGCGCAGGCCGCTCCGTTCGAGCCATTGCAGGCGCCTCTACAGTCTCCTTGCCCGCTGCAGGCGGGGCGACCCATGACAGGAGCTCCAGTCACCGGCGTGCATGCCCCTTCAAACCCGGGCACATTGCAGGCTTCGCACTGACCGGGGCACGTGCTCGCGCAGCACACGCCGTCCACGCAATTTCCGCTGTTACACTGAGCGTTTTGAGTGCAAGCATCGCCGTCAGCAAAGAGGGGGACGCAGGTTCCGCCATTGCACTGGAGGTTTTCCTCGCAATGAGAGTCGAGGCTGCAGTTTCCGTGACAGACGTCACCATTGCAGACGAAGGGTGAGCAGTCGGAAGGAGCAGGGGTAATGCAGGTGCCTGCGCCGTTACAGAGGGAATTCTCGACGGCGGTATTCGTTCCGGGGTTACAGGCAGCGGCTGCGCACACGGAGCCGCTCGGGGGGTAGGTACAGACAGAGATGCTCGTTCCGTTGCAGGTGCCAGCACAAAGGGTCCCATCAGACGTGCAAGCCGGCCTCACGACGCCAGGTGCTCCGCCTGGGTGAGGGTCTCCGGTGACGGGGACACAGGTTCCCAGGCTACCAGGCACGTCGCACGCTTCACACTGCCCTGAACAGGTGGAGTTGCAGCACACCCCGTCGACGCAACGGTCAGCTCCGGAGCATTGAATGTCCTGGGTGCAGGCGCCCCCCGGATTGGTGCGCGGATCACACGTGCCGTTGTTGCAGTAGTGTGTGGATTGACAATCGCTGGGTCCGGAACAGGTCGTCAGACAGGCGGGGTTTGGATTGGTTACGCAGGCAAAGTTGTTGCAAGTATCATCTGGTGGAAGCACGCAACTTGCTTGAGTGTCGTCGCAGCGCACTTCGGGCAAGAGACCCGTGGGGACGCACTCTGCCGCACGGCAGACTACGCTTGAGCCAGAAAAGTCATCCGCAGGGCAGGTCGTGGACACGCCATTACAGACTTCAGCGATGTCACATGGACCTGCGGAGGGCCGACAGGTTTGATTCTGCTTGAGGGTCGGATCTGGGACACAGGCGTTGCCTGGCACACAAACCCCCACGGAGCAGTCGGTCTGGGGGCAGAGGCTGTTGTTGGGTACACCGGGGTTGCAATCTCCCGTTCCGCTGCATCTGTCGTTCTCCGTACAAGCCAGGCCGTCGTCGCAGGCGGAGTTGGGGCCGGTGGAGGGGCGGTTGGTAAAGACGCAGCCGCTGGCGGGGTTGCAGGTGTCGTCGGTACACTGTCGGTTGTCGTTGCAGACGACCGGACTTGAGACAGAGCAGGTCCCGCCCTGGCATTGGTCATTCTGGGTACAGAAGTTGCCGTCGTTGCAGCTGACTCCGTCCCCCAGGTAGGTGTTGACGCAGCCCGTCGTGGTGTTGCAACTGTCCGTGGTGCAGCTGTTGTTGTCGTTGCAGTTGACCGCTGTGCTGATCGAACAGGTTCCAAGGGTAGAATTACACTGATCGCCTGTTGTGCAAGCGTTGCCGTCGTTGCAGGCCCCGGAGCGAGGTGTATGGACGCAGGCGTTCGCCGCGCAACTGTCATTGGTGCATTGCTCGCCGTCGTCGCAGGGATTGGGATCCGTGTCGGTGCATGCGCCGGCGCCATTGCATTGGTCATTGATGGTGCAGAAGTTGCCGTCGTCGCAGGGCAGAGTGTTGTTGGTGTTGGTGCAGGCGCCCGTCCCGCTGTTACAACTGTCGGTCGTACAGACATTGCCGTCGTCACACTTGGCTTCACCGCCACAGGTGCCCCCGCTGCACACGTCATTTTCTGTGCAAAGGTCGCCGTCGTCGCAGGGAGCGGTATTGTTGGTGTGGGAGCATGCGCCCGTCCCGCTGTTGCAACTGTCGGTCGTACAGACATTGTTGTCGTCGCATTTGGCTTCACCGCCACAGGTGCCGCCGCCGCACACGTCATTTTCTGTGCAAAGGTCGCCGTCGTCGCAGGGAGCGGTATTGTTG
>CAYMQT010000013.1:0-13692 GCA_964392575.1 uncultured Polyangiaceae bacterium | reverse complement strand
GCGAAGATGCAAGTTCCATTGGCCGGGTTGCAGCTGTCCGTCGTGCAGACGTTGCTGTCGTTACAGACGACGGGTGTTCCCGCTACGCACAGGTTCGTTCCTGGGTCGCACGTCTCGCCGGCGCACAAGTCGCAGTCGGCATCGTCGGTGCAAGGATCATCGACAGCCGCTTGATGAACCTGCCCGACTTCCTCAGTGGCGGAGTCTTCGCTTCCCGTCTCGAATTGACAGCCGATAGTCGAGAGCGCCAGGGCGACAAACGCGAGTCGCCGGAGGAAGGAAGCGTACATAGGTCTGTCATTATCGCTTGGCCCGGCGATTTTGGTCAATCAGAGAGCAGGAATGTCGTCGCTCCCTCGCTTCAGGCGGCATCTCGGCCGGACCGCGTCCGCTCTCCCTGGAATCCTAAGAGCACGTCCGAAAACCTACCCTGCGTTCCCGTCTGTTGGTCCAAACGCGCCTGTTGGTCCAAACGCGGTCGGTCGTCATGCTTATATTTTATAAATGTCTGCGTTCTGCTTCCTAGCCGTCTTGAGCGTCCCGGGAAGCTCAGTCAGTGACGCGGAAGTCGTCGGGCGCAAATTCCTGCAAGACTTTCTGAACACCCATCAGCACGTGCTGAACGTTGTCGACGCGGATTTCGTTGTCGTACTCCGTGGTGCGCACCCCACCGCGCAGGCGCTTTTTGTCCGTCACGAAGAACATGTCGATTTCGTCCTGAAACTGAAGCTGCATGGAACTGCGAAGTCCGTAGACGATCGCTCGTCGGTACTTCTCCTGATGCTTCTTGTCGCCGATGGTTCGAGCCAGAGCGAAGGCATCGATCAAGCCTTCAATATAAACGCCGGTTGAGGACGCATGGGGAACACCAAAGCGGGTATTGGGCGCGTAGAAGCGACCGATGGTGTCGTCGTAGGCGACCCGGGAGTTGGCCTGCATCGTGTCGACGAGCCAGTCGTTCATTTCAAAGATCCAGTCCTTGAGCCCTTCGTCTTTGTTCTGCTTCCACATCAGGTAGTACGCCTGGGTGTGCCAAGGGATGAACGCCGGATTGCGGTGCGCCAAGTGCCATTCCTTGTAATAAACGTAGCTTTTCATCGCCTTTCGCATTAGCTCTGGGTCAGGCTTTTCATCGAGGAGAAAGGCCCAGGAAAGGAGCGCTTCGCCCGGGTAGAAGTTATCGTTTCCGCTACGGCCTCTAGGCTTGTAGAACGTATTGAACTCTCCGTTTTCGTTCCACAGTTGCAGCGTCAGTTTCATCAGGCCCTCCTCCTGGGCCGCGAAAGACGCTCGTTCTGAGCTTTCGATCAAGCTGATCATGGCCAGCGCTGCCGCGCCGAGCTTGGCTTCTCCTTCGTACTCGATGTAGCCGAGGTCACCTTCTGTTTTGTAGAAGTGGTCTAGATTGTAGCGGATGTTCTCCGTTTGCCTGAGGGCGAGGGTTTGGTCTCCCTTGAGCTTAGCGACTCGCCCCATGGCGACGGTGCCCATCCACTGGCGGATCATGTTGTTGCCTTTCCCTTCCCGTTCAGCAGCCGGGGCGTACAGGTACGTCATGCGTCCGTCCGGGTGTAGGTTGTTGAACATCCATTCGTTCAGCAGCTCGGTGAAGTGCTCCGTGCTTTGTCGGGTCACGGCTTGTACGGGAATGATCTGATTTCCGCGGAACGTCGCTTGAGCTTTTCCGTCTTTCTCGAGGGGGACGTAGTAGGTCCGTGCGGCGAAGCTGAAGGCTTGGGACTTGTTGATATAAGCCCGGACCGAGAGATTCCGCTTTTCTGCCTGGGACTTAAGTTCGTCGAGGATCGATAAGTTGGTGGCCACGGTTCGGGTGGGGCTGAGGCGAAAATCGTCACCGGGTGACTCGATAAAAGCTCCGCGGACCCCCCGGTGCACATTGGAGAAATGTCCTTCGTAGTTGGTCCCGTGGACCTGCACCCGATCTGTGGGGAAAACGATCATGGCCGTCGTGGGGGTGCGACCGCTTGGTACCTTGGCGCTTTCGGTCGCGTGAGCGAGTGCCTCTTTGATCCCCTTTCCTTCGCCCCAGGCGGAGGTCAGGTAACGCCCGTTCTCCAGGAGTTCGACATACACACGGGGCTTGTCCAAATTGGATCCCGACATTTCCTTGTAGAGATCAGAGAAGGGCAGGTCGCGGTCTTTGAACAGATCTGGCACCGAGACGTTTTCCTTGTCTGGCGCGATGAGGGTGAGGCGAACGCGTTCTGCGTCGTGCATGCCGGAGTAAATGGCATGCGCGATGAGACCCACGACGAGAACCAAGGTTGCCGTCAAGAGTTGCTTGGAGACGGGCGTGGACTTTTTCTCATCCTTTGCCTCCTCGCCTTTGGACGGAGCCTGCTTTCCGGGCGTGGATTTTTTCTCATCCTTTGCCTCCTTGCCCTTGGACGGAGCCTGCTTGGATGCGGACTTGTGCTTGGCCTTCCTCTGGTCCTGTTTTCTCATGGGCCCGGATGCTCGTCTTTGTCGCGGGAAGGTGCAAATGGGAGTGAAAATCCGCGTCTACGCGCGGGAGAGGGGTGAAAAAGAGCCGCTCAAGCGCACAAAAAAGGAAACGGCAGAGCGTGTCGGTCGATGCCCTCTTGATGAACCCAAACGACCTGGCCTCGGCCTCGAACCGTCCGCGCCCAACCGTTCTTTCGGGAGCAAGACTCCCGGTGGGCCTTCACAATATGCGGAAACCGCCCGCCGAGGTGTATCTTTGGGGAGAGCTGCCACCCCGGCCGTGGGTGAGCGTCATCGGGACGAGAAAACCGTCGGATCATGGCCGTCAAGCTGCCCGGACCGTTGCGCGTGAGCTGAGCGAGCGGGGAGTGACCGTGGTTTCCGGGGGCGCGCTCGGTGTGGATACGGAGGCACATCGAGGTGCGCTCGACGCAGACGGGCGTACGCTCGTCCTTGCGCCGGCGTGGTTTGAACAAGCTTATCCCTCACAAAACCGCGGACTATTTTCCGAGATCCTCGCCCGCCGAGGCGGCTACCTCTGCGTCAATCCCGAAGGAGTCTTGTTGCGAAATCCGGCCTTCTTCACCCGCAATGAGGCGATGATGGCGCTTTCGGATCTCGTGATCCTCGGCGAGTGTCCCCATAAGAGTGGGGCTCGCAACGCTGTGCTTCACGCCGTTCGCTTAGGGACTCGAGTCGCCGTTCTTGCGTTTCCGTACGCGACCCCCGAGGCGGAAGGGAGTTACCAAGAAATGTTGTCGCGCAAGCTACCCCTGATCCCTGGGCTGCAAGTTGCTTTGAAAATGCTAGAAAATGCTGGTTTCTCCCCGCCTTTGCTTCACCCCCCTGACTTTACGGCGCTGCCTGAGGCGGTCACCTCGCCCCGCTCTGAGCCCTTGCTCGATCCGATTGGAGCGAAGATTCTTTCCCTGGTACGCGCCGGGGCTACCGGGAACGAGGAGCTTTGCGAAAAGTCGGGCTTGGAACCAGCCGTGGTTCAGCATCAAGTCCTGCTTCTCACTTTGGCCGGTACAATTGCCGAGGACGAAAGGGGTCATTTGCGCTACACGCCCGGACCATGACTGAAGTCACGATTGTAGGTGCCGGCCTAGCCGGTTCAGAAGCTGCGCTTCAGCTCGCGCGCCGGGGCCACCGAGTACGCCTTTTGGAGCAAAAACCCACGAAGAGAACTCCCGCTCAGTCGAGCGGAGATTTCTGTGAGCTCGTCTGCTCGAATTCCTTCCGCGGGGCAGCGCTGACGAACGCCGTGGGTTTGCTCAAGGAAGAGATGCGCCGCATGGGCTCGGAGGTCATGAGCGCAGCAGCGCTGACGCAGGTGCCGGCGGGGGGCGCCCTGGCCGTCGATCGTGAACGATTTGCCGCGGAAATGACGCGCCGACTTCAGGAAAATCCGCTCATCGAGGTCGAGCAGACCGAGGTGCTTCGTCTCCCCGACGAACGTCCCTTGCTCATCGCGACGGGTCCGCTGACGGGAGATGAGTTGGCCCGGGATCTGGAGACGCGCGTAGGGGGACAGCTTGCTTACTATGATGCTATCGCGCCCATCGTTACGGCAGAAAGTATCGATTTTGACAAGGCGTTCTTCGCCTCACGCTGGGACAAGGGGGAGACAGAGGAAGACAAGAAGGCGTACATCAACTGTCCTTTCACGGAAGAGGAATACTTGGCCTTTGTCCGCGCCCTCGTGGCGGCTGAGAAAGTGGAGCCGAAGTCTTTTGAAAAGGTCCGTTATTTTGAGGGCTGCCTTCCCGTCGAAGTGATGGCTGAGCGCGGCGAGCGGACTCTGGCTTTCGGACCGATGAAGCCTGCCGGGATCACGGACCCTCGCACGGGGCGCTGGCCGGCGGCTGTGGTGCAATTGCGGAAAGAAGACGAGGCGGGGACGGCGTACAATCTCGTCGGCTTTCAATCGCGGATGACCTGGACGGCTCAGAAAGAGGTGCTCAGGATGATCCCTGGCCTCGAGCAAGCGGAATTTTTCCGCTTTGGCGCGGTCCACCGCAACACCTTCGTGAATGCGCCTCGGTGCCTGGATGAAACCTGGCAACTCAAAAATGAAAAGGGCGTCTACCTGGCGGGGCAAATCATCGGTACCGAAGGCTACGTGGAGGCTGCGGCCGGCGGCTACCTTGTCGCTCACTTCATCAGCGAACGTCTCAAGGGCAGGGAGCCGGACATGCCCCCGGCGGAAACGGCACATGCTGGACTCCTCCGGCAGACGAGTCGTCACGCCGACGACTATCAACCTTCAAACATCACCTTCTCTCACCTGCTGCCTTGGCAAGGAGCACGCCTAGCCAAGCGCGCCAAGTACGAAGCCATGGCGGAGAGGTCGCTTTCCGCGCTTTCGGCGTGGATCGAAAAGCATTCCATGCTGCCCGCGCCTTCGCTTTCCGCCGGCTAAGAGCACAGCAGAGCGCTCGCGGCGGTTTCGGACATGGCTAAATCAAGTCGCGGATGATGGCATCAGCGAAGAGCCAGTGGGCGTGGGGGATCCTCAGCCGCCCGTCTATGATTTGCAGTCGTCCCTCTCTGAGCAGGCGGTCTTTTGCCTCTCTTCGTTCATCGGGCCAGGCGTGCCCGCCCCTCAGGCGCGCCATCTCCTCTAGGTGGACACCCCGGGCGGTCCTGAGCCCCAAGAGCAGGGCCTCCTCTAGCGCGATGTCAGGGGGGATGAGTTCGCGCTCCGAGAGGCGCTCCAAGAACGGATCGAAGGACGGCTTCTGACTGAAGGTGGTTTCATACCGCTCAGGAGACAACAAGTTCTTGTATCTGAGTCTCTCGCTGCTCTTCTTCAGGGAGACGGTTCCGTAGGCCCCCGTGCCCAATCCCAGGTAGTCTCGACCCATCCAGTAGCCCAGGTTGTGCACACTTTCGTGACCCTCGCGGCAGAAGTTGGAGATCTCGTAGTGGACAAAGCCTTCACCGATGAGGGTTTCGGAAACCCGCGAGAAGGACTTGGCCACGAGGGATTCGCTCAGAAGGGGTAGGTTCCGCTGGCGATGAAGCGCTCCAAAGCGCGTCCCTTCTTCGATGGTGAGGGCATAGGCGCTGAGATGAGTGATGCCGAGTTCACTGGCGCGTTTCGCTTCCGCCGCCGCGATTTCAGGCTGTTCACGGTAGACGCCGAAGATCAAGTCGGCGGACGTGCGAGCGATGCTGGACGCCTGCGCGTTGGCAACCGCGCGGAGACCTTGATCTGCGTCATGGAGCCTCCCCAGGAACGCAAGGCGTTCTTTTTCGAGCCCCTGGACTCCGATACTGACGCGATTGACTCCCACGGAAGCGAGGCGCTCGAGGTGTTCTGGATCGATGCTCGTCGGGTTGCACTCCACCGTGATCTCCAGAGGGCCGGGCGCTGCGGGGATGGACTCGCGGACTGCCTGAATGACTCGTCCGAGCTCTTCCGGCTCCCAAAGAGAGGGTGTTCCTCCGCCGAAGAAGATGCTGCGCAGGCCAGGCTCTGGGACGTCGATCCGTGAAATCCGGGAGGCCAGCTCTTGGAGGACGGCGTCCGCGTAGCGCCGGTGCGGGATGCGGCGTCGCCCTTCCATCTCGCTCGGTTGCTCGCCGTCACCGAACAGCGCGACACTCAGAAAGTCACAATAGGGGCACTTCTTCAAGCACCACGGGAAGTGAATGTAGACAGACAGTCCCAGCGCGTCGGCGAGGGGGTTCGACGCCTTGTTTTGAGAAGGGCTTTGGGAGGGTGCCACGGGCGGAAGGAAGCGCCTTTTTCTGCTCGAAACAAGAAACAATCCTACCAGGAGCGTGGGAGGGCTCGATTTCTTCTCGGGAGGACTTACTCTAGCCAAGTGACTGCGCTCGATGATCTCTTAGCGAAGGTGCAGGGGTACCACCCCCATGCGGATCTCGACCGGATCCGCCGGGCCTACAATTATGGGGAGTGGGCTCATCGGGAACAGAAGCGCAAGAGCGGGGAGCCCTACTTCACTCACCCGGTGCGCGTGGCCGGTATCATTTCGGATCTGCGCCTCGACACGGCAAGCGTATGTGCGGGACTCCTTCATGACGTTGTCGAAGACACGTTGGCAACGATCGAAGACATCAAGGGAGATTTCGGAGAAGAAATTGCACACCTCGTCGACGGCGTCACCAAACTGAGCAGCATCAATTTTACCAGCAAGGAGGACCGCCAGGCTGAGAGCTTCCGCAAGATGGTCGTGGCTATGGCGCGCGACATCCGTGTGATTCTGGTCAAACTCTGCGACCGCTGTGACAACATGCGGACGCTCGAACACATGAAGCCGGAGTCTCGCGAGAGGATCGCTCGGGAGACTCTGGAAATCTATGCCCCGCTGGCCAACCGCCTCGGTTTGAATCTTTTGAAGATGGAGCTCGAGGATCAGTCGTTTCGGCACTTAGAGCCGGATTCGTACAAAGAGATCAACGCGAAGCTGGCTCAAAGCCTCAAGGAGCGAGAGCGCTACATCGAGAGCACCTGCAAGACCATCACTTCGCGCCTTGCGGAGCAGGGATTCAACGTGACTGTGAGCGGCCGCGCCAAGCACGTGTACTCGATTCACCGGAAGATGAAGGCTTCTCAGTGTGATTTTGAGCAGGTCTTCGATTTGATCGCGTTTCGCATCATCGTCGAATCTGAGGCCGACTGCTATGCGTGTCTCGGGGCTATCCATTCTCGCTGGACGCCTGTGCCCGGCAGATTCAAGGACTACGTCGCGCTACCGAAGCCCAACATGTATCAGTCCCTACACACGACTTTGATCGGACCGGGGCGTCAGCGGATCGAAGTGCAGATCCGTACTCATCAGATGCATCGCGTGGCGGAGCAAGGTGTCGCAGCGCACTGGAAGTACAAGGAGCGTATCGGCGGAGGCGTGGATCCGGAGGATGCTCAGAAGTTTGGCTGGCTGAGAGAACTTGCAGACTATCAGCGGAACCTGAAGGATCCGGCAGAGTTTTTGGAGAGCGTGAAGATCGATCTCTTTCCCGATGAAGTTTATGTTTTTACGCCTAAGGGTGACGTGTTGGTTTTTCCCCGGGGTGCGACGTTGATCGACTTTGCCTATTCCATCCACACCGAAGTGGGGCATCGGTGTTCTGGTGCTCGCTGCAATGGGGCCATCGTGGCCATCCGACACCGTCTCAAAAACGGTGACGTGGTTGAGATCATGACCAGCCCCAAGCAGCGGCCCAGCAAGGACTGGCTCGATGCGTGCGCCACCACACGCGCAAGAAACAGAATTCGGGCGTATTTGCGCACGGAAAAGCGGGTGAAAAGCATCAATCTGGGGCGCGAGCTGCTCGAGGTAGAGATGCGCGGCGCCGGCATGAGCATGCAGAAGTTGCTCAAGAGTCATGCTGCCGTAGACAAGCTCGTGAAGGCGCATAAGTTCGGCACCCTGGACGAAGTGCTGCTTGCCATCGGTTACGGAAAGCTTGCGGTGGAAGAAGTGGTCGCGACGCTTCAAGACAAAGAGAAGGAAAGTGATCAGACTTCTGCCGTTCCCGATCTCAAGCGTGGAACTCTGGAGAAGGTCGTTCAAAGAGTCAAAGGAGACTCCTCCACGGGGATCCGTGTTTCAGGGGTCGACAATGTTTTGGTGCGGTACGCCAAGTGTTGTAATCCCCTGCCAGGGGATCCCATCATCGGATTCATCACCAGAGGCCGCGGCGCGACGGTCCATCGCCGCGAGTGCACCAAGGCGTTTGACACAGATCCGGAGCGGCGCATCGAAGTGGTGTGGGACACGCGGGCCAAGGTCAACCGCCCGGTCAGTATCTCTGTGGTCACCAACAACAAGCCCGGCATTTTGGCCAATATTAGTCAGTCTTTGAGCAGTCAGCGCGTCAACATCAGTGAGGCGAACTGTCGCGCTGACGACGATGGTCGCGCTCACAATACTTTCACTTTCTATTGTGGTGACGTGAGTCAGCTCCGCAACGTCATGAAGCAACTTTCGAAGTTGAATGGCGTCGTCAGCGTCAATCGGGTTTAGCAGCCGCTCTTACTGAAGTTACGATCCGTCTGCGAAAAGTGAGGGAGGCTATGGTGTTCGTTCGGCCGAGCGCTTCAAAATCGCTAGGCGACAGGGAGGGGAGCGTGGTAATCAGCCGTCCTCTATGGAACGTCTTGAGCCCGTCATCGCTGAACTCGAAGCTGCACGAAACCGAGCCACCGCTCAGTTTGCCTCTGAGGCCAACATGCCCGTGGGAGCATTTCTTGAGCATTTCATGGTCGTCATGCAGGGATCCCTCGGCGCTGACGAGGTTTCTTTCCGCGTAGAGCCGCGCGAGTAGAGCGCGCGCACGGCCTTTGCCGGCCCGCCCTTGGGCGTCCTCTCCGTCAGGAGTCGACTCGAATTCCGAGTCGTTCTCTCAGGGCAAAGTACTTGCTGCTCGACGCAAACAAGATGAGCTGCTTGTAGCGCTCTTCTCGTGAGACGGAAGTCTGGGATTCATCCGCGGCTCCAATGACCTCGGCGGCGGTCTGAAGATCGTGCGCAACGACGAATGCGACTCGGTCGGCGGTGAGATCCACGGCGCTGATCCACCTCTTCAGATCCAGGGAGGTCCCGGACTGAATCAGTCTGGAAACAACGGACGCCAAGTGATCCTTGGCGTCCGCAGCCAGATGCGTCTTGAGCGCGCCAAGCGCCTCGTTCACGCTTCCTTCCAGATCCGGAGCCACGGGGAATTGCGGAGAACTGAGCTTGATAGCAGCGAAGAGCCATGCCTTGAGGGCTGTCCCTGTCTGGATGAATTGGCGGAGGTAGAGGCCGGGTTGGAGGTAGGTGAGCTGCTGCGCCGCCACGAAGGCGGCGACCTGGGGCGGGACTTGATGGCTCATGCCCATTTTCCCGAGCGAAAGGCTCGGGAACTCCGTGAACATGTAGGAGAGCCCTCCCGGATCCGCCGGGTTGGCGAAGACGGCCGGGAGCTGTTGCCCCAGCACTCCAGCGGCGTAGTACAGCGTTTGCGCGAGAGGAGCATCGTGCTGACTGGGGTCAATCTGCATTTCTGGGCTCACGCCAAACTGCTGAATGGGCTGGGCGCGGCTGCGTACGACAGCCGGCTGAATGAGTCCGAAGATGCCCGTGAGGAGAGGATCGAGGGTGGGGTGCATCAGGCGCTCTCCCCAGTCGGAAGCATTGAACGCATCCTGGGCGGGGGCGGCGGTCTCTGAGCGCATGCGTTCGTAGAAGCGAGTTTCGTCTGGCTCTGCGAGCTTGAGCACGCTCAAGACTTGGCAAAGTGCCCAGCTAGCGTCCGCGTCGCGGCTCACCGTGTAGATCTTTCTAAGGGCCTTATAGGCGTCGGGCCGGAACGGATCCTGACTGAGAAGCAGCTCTTGAAGCTGGATCCCACGCTCTTTGAAGCGCTCGGGATCGCCGGCGTAGATCGCGGCTAGATGATGTAGGCGCTCGCGGTTGTCCGGATCAAGCTCAGACGCTGCTTCATAAGCTTCCGCCGCTCGATCAGGGGCGACGAGGTGCTGCTGATAGAGGACGGCGAGCTCATCGTAGGCTTTGATTTGTCCTTCAATGTTCTGGGCTTCGGAAGCGGCAGCGATGCGTCGCTTGATGAGATCTTCTACGGCATTGTAGTTACCGGCTTCTCGGTGAATGCCGGTGAGTTCGTCCATCGCCTTTTGATTGTCGGGTTCGAGCTCAAGAACCTGATTGAAGAAGCCGGCCGCCTGTGCTGGGTCACCGGCCTGGCGTGCACTGACGAGAGCTGCGGTGTGCAGATACTTGACCTTTTGCTGTGGCTCGGCAAATTCCGCCAGCTTCGTGATGACCTCGATGAGTTTGTTCCAGTCCTTCTCTTCGCTGTAAAGTTGCATCAACTTCGTCAGCAGCTTGCGGTCATCTGGTCTCTCGTCGAGCGCCGCCACGTAGCTCTTGGCGGCTTGCGTTCGGTCGCCCAGGTGGGTCGCTGAGATGTCGCCGATTTCAATCAGTAGCGCAACCCGGGTGTCACCGGAGGCAACGTCGAGTTGCTCCGTTTTGATCTTGACGGCCTCTTCGTAGTTTCCGGCGTCGAGGTAAACTTGGCCGAGGGCGATCAGCGGCTCCGAGGCGCCGGGATCGAGTTCGGCTGCTTCGGAGAGGAATCCGATGGCCAGCGTGGTTTCGCCGATCCGACGATAAGACTCACCGAGGCGGTATGTGGCTTCGGAGCGCTCACGCTCGCTCAGTACAGAGGAAAAGCGTGAAAGATAGTCCTTCAGCAGTTCTGCGGCGCGTTTCGGGGCGCCGTGTTCAAAGGTGACATAGGCCACTCGCCCCACAGCCTGGGGGTCATCGGGAGCCAGCCGGAAAAGCACGTCCATCGCCGAAAGCGCGCCTTCCGTGGAGCCGGACTTGCTGAGCGAGTCTACATACCGCCCCAAGATGGGCACTGCATGCTCCGCGCCGAGTGCCTCCACGCGGTCTGCCAAGCGACCATAATGAGAACTCGACTCCACGTAGCGCCTTTGCTCAAAGCAGAGATCTCCTAGAACGAATAGGGCATCGAGGTTGCCGGGATCGAGGCGAAGAGCCTTCTCTGCACTTGCCTCCGCCGCCTTGTCGTCCTTCAGGCGCTCACGTTGAAGGCGTGCCATTTCTCCAGCCAACTTTGCTTGTGCCAGGTCGCCCTCGGTCACGTCGATCTCACGCGAGATGAGTTCGACGGCGGCGTTGATGTCACCGCGGCCTACGTAAGCTGAGCGCAAAGCAGCCGAGATGACTCGATTTTCAGGCTGAGCGTCGAGGGCGTTCTTGTAGTGTTCGATGGCGCCGTCACGGTTGCCACTGTTCTCTTGCAGCTGAGCGGCTCGCATGAACTGCTCCGCCCGCGCTTCGGGAGAGGAAGCCTGATCGGCCAGGGAGAGAATGGCTATGAGGGCCTGATCCGCGTCTCCGGTCGCCTCACGGAGTTTCGCAAGGGCTTCTAGCGCTCCCGGATGCTCATTCTGCGCTTCGAGCACCAACTCGTAGGCGTGCACAGCCCTCTCCGGAGATCCGACTTGCTCGGACAGGATCCGTCCCCACGCCATGGCGAGGGAGACGCGTTCCGCCGGTTCCTCGACGAGTTCGAGCTGACGCTCGTAGAGTCGTGAGCACTCCTCCCAACGTCCCAGGACTTTGAAGTGTCGTGTCAGGTTCGCCATTGCACTGATGCGGCCGGCGTCTGCGTCAAGCGCGCGCGAAAGTGCGTGAGCGGCCGCTTCGTGGTTGAGGAACTCCTCCTCTTGAACGGCAGCGATCCGCTCCAGGAGACTGATTTTTTGCTTGGGTGTGGCGGCAAGGCTGACTTGGTACTCTAGGTTCTCGACCAGGTCTTGGTATTTGCCGAGTTTGGTGAAGACGGATTCGAGACCCCGCAGTGCGTCCAGGCTTTGCGCGTCGCGCTCCAGAGCCTTGCGGAACATCTTGATCGCTTCGGCCGTGTTGTTCAAATGTACGTCGTAGATCTCACCGATGTAACACAGGCTGAGGATGGCATCAGCAGAGGGCTGAGCTTCCACCCGTTGCTCCAACATCTTCACGAGAATGTCGAAGTCGCCACTCTTCTCCAGGATCCGCATGAGCGCGGTGCCTGATTTTTCGTGAGCGGGATCCTCAGACAGAATCAGCTCGTAGATGGCGCGGGCTCCCTGCACATCGCCGAGGCGTTGTTCTAAAAGTTCCGCAGACTGCGCTCGTAAGTCGCGCGCTTGGGCGGGCGTCGCGGCCGCATCGGCACGGTGGGTGAGAAGCAAACCAAGCTCCTGCCATTGCTGCGCTTTGCGATAGATTTCGGTCATCGCAGAAAGGGCGATCTCATTAGAGGGTTCAGCGGCGAGGACGGCCTGAAAGCAGGGCAGCGCCAAGTCTGATCGGGAGAGCTTATGGAGGTACCAGACACCCGCCTTCGACAAGAGGAGGGTACGTTGCTCAGGAGAGAGGGCGTTGTTTTGGCTCGCGTCGCCCACGGACGAGAGGGCCTCCGCCCAAAGCTGCTCAGATGTTCCGCACGCGCGCTCGATTTCGAGGGCATACTCATCGATAGGGTGGTCACAGAACGCCTGCGAGTACGCCACGACCGCCTGCTCATGGTCATTCAGATCTCGGAAGTAGATGCGCCCGATCTCCGCCATCGAACGGGCGCGCTCCTCCGCACTTTGGGCCATTTCGGCGCGTCCAAGGAGCATTTCGACCAACTCCTCGAATTTACCGCCCCTGCGCCGAACTTCTTCGATTCCCGCGAGAGCGACCGCATCCCTTGGGTTCATGTCCAAGAGTTCTTCATAGACGGCCTCGGCTTTTTCAAGATTCTCTTCTCCCGCTTCAAGGAGACGAGCGGCGCGCAGGAGCAGTCCTGATTTTGCTTCGTATTGGATGGGGTCATCGATCATGGACGCGGCCAGGCGGAACGCCTGCCCGATCCGATCTGCGGTCGCGCCTCGACCCACACACGATTCTAGGCTCATCGCCAGCTCTGTGTTTTCAGGGGTGCTGAGGAGTTGCTGTTCGAGTCCCTCGATTTCAGCGTCGGAGACATTTTCGATGCGCTTTGCGCGCCCGAGATCGTCGAGTTGGCCGAGGAGTGCCTGAGCGGTGCCACGGTCACTGGGCTTCTTGCTCAGCAACTTGAGCACGAGGTCGTCAATGTCAGACGTGATCCATCCGCGAGGTGCGACGGCGCTCGGAGCTTGGGGGCGTGCCTTGAGGTGTGAGTACGCAACGTCGAGCACATCCCCGTCGAAGACGGGCTTTCCACTGAGGAGCTCGTACATCACAGCGCCGATGGAATAGAGGTCGCTTTGCGGTCCAGCGTCCGCCCCCTGAATTTGTTCGGGCGAAACGGTCCTCGGATTGCCTCCTGTTGAACTCAAACCGGTGCGGCTCTGACCCTGACGACTGCGCAGACGGTCACTGGCGATATCGAGCAGGCAGACGGCCTGTCCTTCCGCGCTTCGGTGGCTGATGATGTTTTCCAAGCTGAGGGCGCCGTGGGCAATTCCGCGGGCGTGCAGAGCCAGAGCTGCCTCGACCAAAGAGACGAGCAAAGGTCGTGCCTCGTTGATGTGCATCGGACCTGTGCGCGTTACGCGGGCCGCCAAGGGCTGTCCATCGATGTGGACGTGCATCGTCGCGATTCTGCCCCCGACCTCACCCGCAAACAAAAGGGTGGGAAGGCCGGGATTGTTTACGGTCCCTGCAAGGCGAGTGGCCACCAGGTAGCGTTGAAGCG
>CAYMQT010000012.1:39254-47924 GCA_964392575.1 uncultured Polyangiaceae bacterium | reverse complement strand
TGCTGCCACGGAAGCGCCTGCTGCCACGGAAGCGCCTGCTGCCACGGAAGCGCCTTTCGCCTGGAGGACCTCGGGGCTCCCGAGGGCGTAGGCAAACAGGGCTCGCTCGGCGGCGTTGCCGCGGAGGGCTCGGATGACAGCCAAAGGAACCTCGCTTTCACCCGAGAGCGGCTCACGCTTAGGGGACTCTGTGCTCTTAGGGGATCCTGTGAGCCAGCTCTCGGTCCGGTCCACGTGGCAGAGGATGCAAGCGCTCGGTGGCTCCGTGGCAGCGCGCTTCGGCACCGTGATCTCGTGAGAGGTGACCGCTTTCAAGAGTGCATAGCTCGTCTTGGGCATGTGGCAGTTGGTGCAAAGGTCACCGGCCGAACCTTGGAGATGACCGCTGTGATCAGCGGGCATCTCCTGGTGGCATTGAGTGCACATGTCATTTCCCTGTCTCAGCGGAGAAATCTGAGCATCCGGATCTCCTTGATGCATCGAGTGACAAGAAATGCAGGTAAGTTTTCGCTCCCCCTCTCCCTTGAGGTAACAGGGGCTACGGATGAGCCCGTTGTACTCCCGGCCGCCGACAATGATGCTGCCGTCCGGCCAGAAAACACTCTCGGCATCGCGGCTCAAACTCTTGAGCGCTTGGTACCCTTCTTGATCCTCGGGGTCGCTGCTGAGGAGGATCCGGGAAGCGTCGAGGAGATCCCCGGCCTTGAAATGTGCTGTATTTCCTGAAGTCCACCAATCTTGCTCATGGCGCGGGACGAAATAGCTGTGGCACTGACCGCAGGCTGCGCTCGCTCGTTCACTTTGTTCCGGCTTCGGCAAAAAAATGTCGGAGACCTTTTTACTCTTTCGCGCGGTTCGCCTCGCAAGAGGGTTCGTGTATCTCTCGCTGTGTTTTTGCCCCGGTCCGTGACAGGCTTCGCACGCAATGCCGAGTTCAGCCACACGTGTTTGGAAAACCTCGTGGAGCTGTCCGCTCTCTTCGTCGATGAACTCGGATTGTTCGGGACGCCCGGCGACAGAGTGGCACTGGATGCAGTTGGCGTTCCAGCGTTGCACGTAGGGTAGAGCGTCGGGTGGTTGTAAAAAGGCCTCGTCGCGTTTGATCCACTTTCTTTCGCTGAGCAAGAAGACAAAGGGAAATTGTCGTAGCTCTGCTCCGGGCCCACCTTCCACCCAAAGAGCCAAGTAATGATGAGAGCCGGTGATCAGGACGACTTCTCGCTCGACGGGAGACCCTCGGGAGAACGCCTTTGCGGCCTGAGTGCGCTTCCAGTCTTCACTGGCATCGTCGGTGCGGGCGATGGCAGAGACTCTTCTGCCTGCCTCGTGGAGATCGGGCCCGAGATAGCGCACGCGCCCGGCCTTTTGGCTGAGGGAAAACTCGCTCCCGTAGGCGTTCAGGCTGACGGGTAAAGGTGGAGCATCCTTTTCGGCGAACACGGAGGCGGCGCTGCGCGTCATGGATCGGTGGAACGTCTTCTTCCAGCTCTCGTGCTCACCCGGATGGCAGCTGCGGCAAGAGTTGCTTGTCGTGTAGCCGTCCAGACGGTGCAGTTCGACAGCGGGCGGAGGAAGAGCAGACGGACGCGCCGGGAGACCAAGCCAGAAGGCCGCTCCGGTGAACAGGGCGACGACGAGCGCGCCGCGGAAGTTCACCCGGCCTTTGTGAATGGATTGGTCGCTCCGTCTCGGAGCGGAAAACGTGCTTCGTACTCCGGCAAAAGCGAGCGCAAGCGGCCCCTGCGCGTCTCTTCGTCTGGCAAGGTGAAGGTCCGGGGTTCAATAGCCAAAAGTGCTGCCTCATCGACTTCATCGATCAGCGCCGCATCGAGGTACTGTTCGGCGTAGCGTCGGTACACGCCGCTCGTGACGAACAAGTCGAAGAGATCCGGATCGAGATGATTGTCCTTCTTCATGAACCCCATGATCCGCATGGCTTCGCTCAACTTCTTGGCCTGTTTGTAGGGACGGTCATTGGCCGTGAGGGCCTCGAAGACATCGGCGATGGCAAGGGCGCGGGCGGGCACGGACATATCTCCCGCAAAGATCCCGCGCGGATACCCCCCTCCGTCCATTTTCTCGTGGTGCCCGGAGGCATATTCCGGGACCCGTTTGAGATTCCTGGGGAAGGGGAGGGCGTCGAGCATGCGTACGGTTTGCACCATATGCCCGTTGATGATCAGGCGTTCGTCGTCGGTCAACGTCCCGCGAGAAATCGTCAGATTGTCGACTTCATCCTGGCTGAGCAAGGGCTCTAGAGCGCCGTGCATCACGACTTTGCGCTGACCCATCTCGCGGATCCTGGTCTGTGCCTCGGGCGGCAAGAACTCTCCTCCGATATTCGAGGTTTCAAGGAACACGAGATCCTTTTCGAGCGCGGCCACTTCCGCGTCCAGGCGGGCCTTGGCTTGGGTTTTGTCTTCACCGGAGAGTTCGGCTTTCAAGTAGGCGATTTCGCAGTCGCGTTTGAGGACTTCAAAACGCGCGCGAACGATGTCCATCCGGTCTGAGATGGTCTCAAGTTTGGTGGCCTTGTCCATGACGTGGGTGGGCGTGGTGACTTTGCCACAGTCATGAAGCCAGGCCGCAATATGCACTTCATAGAACTGCTCTGCGCTGAGATTGAAGTCGCGGAAGGGGCCCTCCTCTTGCTCTACGACCTTTTGTACGAGCATCTCCGTGAGCGCCGGGACTCGCTCGCAATGGGCGCCAGTATAAGGGCTTTTTGCGTCGATCGCGGCGGCAATCATTTTGATGAAGCTTTCGAGCAACTCCTTTTGCGCCTCCATCAAGAGCTTGTTGTCGAGAGCGATGGCGGCTTGGGAGGCGAGGGCTTGCACGGTTTGTTGGTGTTGCTCTTGAAAGAGGGTCACCTCGCCCGTGTTCGGATCCTTCGCGTTGAGGAGTTGAAGCACCCCGATCACACGGTCCTCGCTGCTCACCAGAGGGATGGTGAGGAAACTCTTGCTGCGATAGCCGCTCCTGGCGTCAAATCTCTGGGTACCGGAAAAATCAAAGGTATCTACATCATAAGCGTCGGGGATATGCACGAGTCGCCGTTCGTGAACGGCGAAGGTCGCCACGTTCTTTCGATTGGCGCGGCCTTGGTCGTCGAAGAGCGGAAGCGGTGGGAAGTTGACCGGATGACCCGAGATCCCGCCGAGATTGATGTCGAGAGATGTGTTCTTGACGATGGCAAATTCAAGCTGCTCGTGCTCGCCGAGTAGGTACAAGGTGCCACCGTCCGCGTGACACAAAGACTGCGCTTCCGTGAGGATCAGGTCGAGCAGGCGATCCCGATCACGTTCGCCGCTCAGAGCCATGCCTATCCGATGCAGCAGCTCGTAGCGGCCTTCCGGCTGGGTCAGAGGGGGGGGGGTCATGACCCGGGGGAGGGTACCAAACACTCAGGTCCCCGAAAGTGCGGGGCGGGTGCTCGAGTCTGCCCACAGGCTTTCTTTGCCTTTGCGTTGACAAAAGAGGCGGAGGTGACGGACATTTATGAATGAAAATGGGCTGTTGGGGAAAAGTCGAGGTGTGCGGTCGCCGTTTGGTCCGGGCGTCCCTGGCGTCATTGCGTTTCTCGTCGCAATCGGCTGAGGTCTCCCCATGAGTTTGGCCCTTCGATTCTGGGGTGTGCGAGGCAGCATTGCCTGTCCGTCACCGAGCCACGTGCGTTACGGAGGCAACACGAGTTGTCTTGAAGTGATGGCCGGGGATCGGGCGATCATCCTCGATGCGGGCACGGGGATACGTCCTCTCGGTCACAGTTTTATCGAACGAGGGATCCGCTCTGCTCATTTGTTGCTCACCCATAGCCATTGGGATCATATCAACGGCTTTCCGTTCTTTGCTCCAGGCTTCACGCCTGGTTACGAATTTCATGTGATGGCAGGTCATCTCGAGAAGGATTCGATCCGGGAAGTCCTGGCCGGACAAATGACTCAGCCCACGTTCCCGGTGCCCCTCGAAGCGATGCGGTCGGAACTCGCTTTCAAAGACTTCAAGGCAGGCGAATCCTTCAAGATCGGCAATGACGTTCAAATCATGACGACCGCGCTCAATCACCCCAACGGAGCCACGGGATACAGGATTGAGCACGGAGGAAAGTCCGTGTGCTACATCACCGATACGGAGCACACGCCGGGGAAACCCGACCAGAACATTCTCTCCCTGATCGAGGGTACGGATCTGGTGGTCTACGACTCCACTTACACGGAGGAAGAGTTTCCCGCGAAGGTCGGTTGGGGGCATTCGACCTGGCAGGAAGCCGTGCGTTTGGCCAAGGCGGCCAATGCCAAGAAACTGGCCATCTTCCACCACGACCCCGAGCATGACGATGCGTTCATGGACCACGTCGGCGAGCTGGCGCGAAAAGAGTGGGAAGGCGCGGTTGTGGCTAAGGAAGGCATGACCTTCGAATTCTAACCGCCCGTCCGAAAACCTGCTGCGCGCCCTACTGCGTCGCAACGAAACCTGCTGTTTCCTTTCTAGGACGGCTGACGCTGGTGCTCGGTGATCAGATTTTTGTAGGCAAAGTAGGACTGCTTGGGGGTTCTTTCCAAGGTGTCGTAGTCGACGAAGATGAGACCGAAGCGTTCGCGGTACCCGTGATTCCATTCAAAGTTGTCGAGCAGCGACCAATGGAAGTAGCCCGCCACCGGGACACCCTCCGCGCATGCTCTGGCCAGGGCACGTAAGTGGCGCAAGAGAAAGTCGACACGATCAGGGTCTTTGACTTTTCCGTCCTCGTGAATCCAGTCGCGGCAGGAGAGACCGTTTTCTGTGATCAGAACGGGCAGCTGATAGCGCTCGAAAATGAACTTCGGACCGTAGTAGTGTCCGTCTTCGGACACGGGCCAATGAAAGGCAGTACGGGGACAGCCCGCCTTGGCCGCGACCACTTCGACCTCGCCCGAAATGCCCCGACGAACCACCGCGGTATCGTAGAGATTGAAGCCAGCAGCGTCGAGCGGCTGCGCGATGAGGTCCATCTCGGCGTCGGTGAAGGCCGGCATTTTTTTACCGAAGAGACGAAGTCCATCTTCCGGATAGCCGCGGCCGTACACCGGATCCATCCACCAAGGAGTCGAGCGTAAGCTCTCTGTGGTCATCTGAAAAGTGAAGCGGCGGGCGGCTTCGAGATCTTCCGGGCGATCCGTTTCAGGCACGGCGCACTGAAGGACAGGCGCATAGGTGACGTAGCTGTCTTTGACTTCCGAGCGTAGGACCTGCACCGCGCGGCCATGCGCGAGGAGAGCGTGGTGAGCGGCCAGCAGTACTTCGCCCTGAGGGAGGCATAAGCCGGGCGCGTGCCGTCCGTCCTTGAGTCCTCCTTCGATGAAGGCGTGGGGTTCATTGAGGGTCAGGTAGTGCTTCACCCGGTCGCCGAAACGGCGCGCCACGAGCCTCGTGAACTCTTCAAACCAGAGGGGACTTTTCGGATTGCGAAACCCACCTAAACGTTCGAGCGCTTGCGGATAATCCCAGTGAAAGAGAGTCAAATAGGGGGTGATCCCTCGGTCGAGTAGGCCGTCGATCATCCGATCGTAGAAGGCAATTCCCGCAGGGTTCTCTCGGCCCGTGCCTTCAGGGAGGAGTCGGGTCCAAGCGACCGAGAAGCGATAGGCAGAGACACCTAGTCCTTGGATCAAGTCGAGATCCTCGTCCAGGCGATGATAGTGATCGCACGCGTGGTCGGCATTTTCGCCGCGGGCGATGGCGCCGGGTCGGGCAGAGAAGACGTCCCAGTTCGACTCACCTCGACCGTCCGCAAAGCGTCCGCCTTCGATCTGGTAGCTTGCCGTGGCGACGCCCCACACGAAGGTTGCCGGGAGCGCAGACAGATCGATCTGTTTTTCCATAAGCAATCGAGAGCAGTGAGGTCGTGAGGAGAGACTTACTTTTTCTTGGCAGAGCGCGTCCGCCTGGAGACTTGTGGCAAGCGGACACTCCTGCCCGTTCGTTTTTCACCCGCGGTCACAAGTTGTTCGAGTTTGGACAGGCGCGACTTGAGATCCGACAGATCACGACGCAGCTTCTGATTTTCTTCACGCACCTCTTTCACGCCAGAAACGCCGGCCTTGCCCAGGTCGACGAGCGCGAGTTTGGCGGCCGTTTTGACTCCACCGTCGAGTTCTTGAGAAAAAAGACGCTCCAGGGGCCCCCTTGCTTCGGGATCTCCCAGACTGACCAGCGCGGAGATCACTGCGCTTCGCACGTGAGGGTCCCGATCTTCGAGCATTTCGATCAAATGCTTGCGTACCGCCTTCCCGTCTGCGTTCTTGGGCAGAGCGGAAATGGCTGCTCGACGAGCGCGCAGAGGCTTGCCGTAGCTCGACCACTCGATCAACAGTTCGAGACTGTCTGGACCACCCGCCTGGGCGAGACCACTCAGGGCGCCGCCGCGGATGACCTCCGACCAGGATTCCTTCTTCAACAGGGCTTTGAGAGTACGGCGACTGCGATCAGTCTGAAATCCGCCCAGGGAGCGAGCAGCGGCGGCGCACACCAGGTAACTCTTGTCGCGGGTGAGCGCAATCAGCGCCTGCTCAGCGGCCTCGCTCGTCAGAGTGCCGAGTGCCGAAGCGACCGCACGACGCACCTTCGGGTCACTCACGGCGCGCGCAGCGATGAGGGCGGCTTCCGCTTCCGGACCGCGCACCTGCGCAAGGGATTCTGCGGCGCGCGCCCTCACCATCCACAGCTCCTTCTTGTCGTTGAGGCAGCTCACCAGAGCCTCGACCGACTCCGGCTCCTGTCGCCGTCCGAGGGCGATGGCAGCCATGCGTCGGGCTCGGGCTCTGGTCCCGAGCTTCAGCAGGGCTCGCAACATATCGGCAGGTGCGGACAGGGAAACAGGTGCCGAGAGCAGGTAGTTCGGGTCAAGAACGAAAAAATCAGGACGGGCGGTCTTGATCACGAGCGACTGTTTCTCTTCGGAAATGAGCCTCCGGTGCAGGCTCGGCTCCCCGCCCACGATGACCTCCACTTCGAGCGGAAATTCAAACACAGCTACGTCGTTGCCCTTTTGGTTCTGTTCTACGTCTACGAGCAAGGATCCGCGCTCGTAGGAAACCTTGACCTTCAGATCTGGGTGGCCTGGACGGTAGACCCACTGATCGAAAAACTTCTCAAGGCTCTGGCCGCTCGACTCCTCCAGGGCGCGCATCAAATCGTTGGTCTCGACGATGCCTCCCCGGTGGGCGTTCAAATAGCTTTTCACTCCGGTCCAGAAATCTTCGTCCCCGAGGCGTCTGCGCAGCATGTGCAGTACGAGTCCGCCCTTTTGATAGAGGTGTCGGTCGAAGAGATCGATGGGTTCGTCGTAGTCCCGGCATACAATCGGCCTTTTGTAGCTACTGCGCGCTTCGCCCAGATAAATATTGAGATCGGCGGTCACGTTGTGCTCGTACTCATCGAGACCCAGACGCGCCTCCCGCTCGACGTGTTCGAAATAGGTCGCAAACCCCTCATTGAGCCAGGCATGGGACCAGTCTCGGCAAGTCACGAGATCTCCAAACCACTGATGGGCGAGTTCGTGGGCTACGAGGTCGTGAGAATCAATGTCGAGGGCGGCCACAGGGTCGATGAGGATGTGCTCATACATGGTCGTGGCGGTCGTGTTCTCCATGCCTCCGAAAATGAAATCTGCCACGACCACCTGACTGTAGCGTGTCCAGGGGTACTCGACTCCCGTACGCTCCGAGAAGAGCTTGAGCGCCTCACCGGTACGCTGAAAAGCGCGTTTGCCGTCGGCTTTTTTGCCTTCAGGCACGAGGTAACGCAGGGGGATTTTCCTGCCTGAGGGAAGGCTGACGGACTCTTCCCACTCATCAAACTTTCCGACGACAAGGGTGAGCAAGTAGGCGGGAGTGGGCTCATCGAGACGGTAGTGAAACTCCCAACCCCCGCTTTTTGGCGTGTGCTTTCTTACGAGTTCACCTCCGGAAAGGACGGACATCCCGTGGGGGACCCGCGCCGTGAGCTCATAGGTCATCTTCACGTGCGGCTTGTCTTGGCAGGGAAACCAGTGGCGGCCGTCCTCATCCTGGCATTGACTCCAGACCTGCACCGGTCGCTGAGGAGTTTTTTTATCCGGAGCGAGAAAATACAGACCGAGCCGTGGGGTTGCTCGATAGGTGATCTCGAGATTGAACTCATCGTGCTGAGCCCCCAGTTCGACGAAGAGCGTGTCTCCGTCATGATGCCACGCTTGGTTTTGTGCGAGCGTCTTCTTTTTGTTTTTCCCGGAGATCAGAGCAACGTTCGTGATCTGATGTCCCAGAGCATCCAGCGCTATTTCTGTGGCGCCTTTTTGCCGTCTCTTCACCGAGAGCGTGGCGGTTCCTGAGATGGCCCGCTCCTTCATATGCACGTCCAGGTCGAGCGCTAGGTGCGAGATCTGAAAGGGACGATCCCTTTCGTACTTTCGCGCGCTGCTTCCGAGCGAAAATCGGGGAGCCGACGCACAGGCGCAAGCTGCATGGTTTCGAGATAGGCCGGCGCTTTCGCGGAGAAAATGACTCATCCTAGGTTCGGGATAGCTCGCCCCCCAAGGCGGTCGCAAGGGTTTGTGCGTCTTGCCTTCGCTTTGTTGCGAGGACAAAGTGGCAGCCTTGTCGACGACGTTGCTAGGAGAGGTAGAACACGTCACGTTTGAGAGCCGCG
>CAYMQT010000012.1:34093-39244 GCA_964392575.1 uncultured Polyangiaceae bacterium | reverse complement strand
GTCAAGTGACGGGGCTTTCCGGGCGCACGAAGGTGACGGTCGTGGGAGTCATGCCCAGGGTCCAAGCAGGTGCACGGATCAGGGCTACCGGATCTTTGGAAGACGATCCCAGGCATGGGGAGCGCTTCAAGGTCGAAAGCGTCGTCGTGGTACTCCCCGACACCCTTCAGGGCATAGAGAAGTATTTGGGGAGCGGGGTCGTGCGAGGGATTGGACCCGCCTTTGCCAAGAAGATTGTGAGCTACTTCGGTCTTGAGACGCTGCGCGTTCTCGACTTCGAGTCGCACCGACTGCTCGAAGTGCCAGGCATCGGACGCTCACGGGCAGAGGCCGCGCGGGGATCCTGGGCCGAGCACCAGGCGCTGAGTAATGTTCTTCTCGCTCTTCAAGGTCACGGCATCACCCCAGGACTCGCCGCACGCATCGTGAAACACTTCGGGGCATTGGCTAGCCAAGTCGTTGAGCAAAGCCCCTATCGTTTGGCGATCGAGGTTCCGGGTGTCGGCTTTGCCACGGCGGACAGCATTGCGCGTGCGGGCGGCATCGAAAAGGATCATCCGGAGCGCGTAGAAGCCGGGCTCCTTCATCACCTGCGGTCTCTTGCGGACGCCGGTCACACTGCGAAAGGACGTGACTACCTCGTGTCGCTGGTCGCCGAAAGCCTGGGCGTGGAGACGCAGCGGGTGAATGAGGCCATTTTCTCTCTTGTCGCGGCAGAGAGGGTGGTGAGTGAGGGCGAGCAAGTCATGCTTTTTGCTCTGGCCGAGGCCGAAACCGAGATAGCGACGCGCCTTTTCGAGCTGTTTTCGGCGCGCGCCCACAAAGTCGAGCTGCCCGAGCCGCTCATCAGAGCGTTCGAGAGGGAGCACAATCTCACTCTAGCCCCGGCCCAGAAAGCCGCTCTGGGCGCGGCGCTTGAACAGAAAATCCTGGTCGTGACGGGCGGACCCGGGGTCGGAAAAACGACCCTCGTCCGCGCGCTCCTTTCCGTGTTCGCGCCGCAACGCCTTCGGGTACGCTTAGCCGCCCCCACCGGGCGCGCCGCCAAACGTCTGACGGAAGCTACCGGCCATCCTGCCGTGACTCTTCATCGTCTGCTCGAGGTAGACGGCCGTTCTGGTGGCTTCGCAAGGCATGAAGAGAACCCGCTCGAAGTCGATCTTTTGATTGTGGATGAAGCTTCGATGATTGATGTCGTTCTCGGGCGCAGTCTTCTTCGGGCAGTGCCACGGGCGGCGCGGGTGATTTTCGTGGGCGATAGAGATCAGCTCCCCTCGGTGGGCCCTGGCGCGTTCCTTCATGACGTGATTGAAAGCGAAACCGTTCCGGTCGTCCGTCTCGATGTGATCTTCAGGCAAACAGAATCGAGCGGGATCGTCGTCAATGCTCATCGTATTTTGCGCGGGGAAATGCCTCAAGGTTCAGCCGATGCCGAGGGAGACTTCTTTGTGATCAAGACGACGGACGAAGAGCACACGGCCCATAAGATCGTAGAACTGGTCAGTGCGAGAATCCCCTTGAAATTTGGCATCGACCCCGTGCGTGACGTTCAGGTTCTTACACCGATGCACAAGGGTAAAGCGGGAACTCTTCATCTGAATCAACTCCTCCAGAAGGCGCTCAATCCCCAGGGGGCGGCTCTCAAGAGGGGGGATGAAGAATTGAGGGTCGGTGACAAGGTCATGCAAACCAAGAACGACTACGACAGAGGCGTCTTCAATGGCGATCTAGGAGAGGTGACTTCTCTCTCCAAGACAGGTGGCCTCGAAGTGCTGTTTGAATCCGAGGAGGGCACTCGCAAGGCCGTCTACGAAAAGTCTGAACTCCATGCGCTGACGCTCGCTTATGCGACGACGATCCATAAGAGCCAAGGGAGTGAGTACCGAGCAGTGGTGATCCCGCTTCTCACCTCTCACCACGTGATGCTCTCTCGAAATTTACTCTACACCGCGGTAACCCGAGCCAAGAAACTGTGCGTGCTTCTTGCGGATCCGCGCGCTCTTGCGACGGCTCTTTCAGAGACGCGCCGCGAGGCGCGAGAAACGACGCTGACTCGTCGGCTTCGCTTCATTTTTCAGTCGGGCGACCCGGCTACTGAACGCTGAAACTCTTGGCCACGGTCTTCGGCTCCCCAGAGAAGGCGGGGACCCGCGCCCTGCGGAACGTGGAAGCCACACAACCGCCTACGGCAGTTCCGCCGAACGGTCCCGAGACGACGTTGGCGCTGGTGACGCGTCCGCTACTTGCGAACGTCACTTGGACCTTGCCAGCGCCCGTAGGACCACCAGGCGAGCCACAAGCGGCGGCATTGGCCGCGGCTGCTTCGAGTGCCGCTTTCGCAGCGCCGACATCAAATGCGGCGCCTCCGGCAGCTGTTGCGGGGGCTGCGGCGGGCGCAGGAGCAGAGCTGCTCGCGGAGCTGGATCCTGTGGAAGGCTTCTCAGCTGAAGGAGCGGTAGCGGTAGCCGCCTCTTTGGCTGCTTTTTCTTTTGCCTCGGCCGCCTCTTTTTCCTTGTCCTGCTCAGCCTTCTTCTCGACCTCAGCCTTGTCGGGGTCCTTGCCGGCCTTGAGTGCTTCGTCGCGCGCCGCCTTCAAGTCGTCCTTCATCTTCTGAAGCTCCTCGGCCATCTTCTTGCGCTCTTCTTCGTCCTTCTTGTCCGCTTCGCTGGGGCCCTGAGCGGTCGCTTCTTTTTCAGACTCCGCCTCTGCTCCCCCTTGACCGCCAAAGAACACGATGGCTCCGCCGATGATCACAGCCGCACCGATGATCGCTGCAATCAGGGGGCCCTTTCCTTTGCTCTCTTGAGCGACGGGCGCGACGACGCGGGCTCCTGCCGGCGCGGGCGGGGGCTCTTTTGCCGGAGCCGTCAACAGATCGATGTTACCTGTGAGGGGTCCTGCCGGGCCCGCACCCAGACCGCCGAAAAGGTCGTCCGCGCGATCCTTGCTTGCGGACCCGCCGCTTGCGGCTCCTCCTTTGAGCGAGTCCAAGGAGAAGAGAACAGAGCTGTCGTTGCGCGCGCCTGTCGGTTTTCCGCCGTCGCCCGCCGCGGCAGCCTTGGCTGTGCTTTCGCTAGGCATCGCAGCGGCGTCGTCTGCTCCGCCGAACAAATCCCCCATTTTTTCGGCGCCTGCCTTGGGCGCGGTGACTGAAGAAATCACGCCGCCAGGCTTCTTGGGTGCGCCGAGCTTCAGCTTGAGCTCGCCCACTTCCAAAATCGGCTTCCAGTCGCCCATGCCATCCTTCCAGACATACGCGTCAGAGGTGACGAGGCCGCTATTCCATGCCTTGACCAACTCATCGAGGGTCATATCCCGCGAGTCATCATCAGTGATGTTGACTGACCAAAGGTTTGCCTTTCCGCCAGCAGGTTTCCCGGGCGCTTTTGCGAGCGGCTGTTTCGCAGGAGCAGCGGCTGCTGCTTCTGGGGCGCTTTCGACATCGGCGAGATCGTCCGAGGAGTCATCATCAGAGCCGCCTTCTCCGATCGCGGTTCCGTCCACAAGGATGCTTTCCTTGCATCCCTTGCATCTAACCTTGACCTTCTTGCCCTGCACTTTCGCGTCGGCAATGGTGTATTTGGAACCACAGGAGTTACAGGTGATTTTCATCGTCTTCTCGGTCTCTTCCTACACACTCATTCGGGCGCTCCCTGGGACCGCACGAGTAGCTCGTTCAAGACCTTAGCAAGAACATTGAAATGAGGGCCAATGGGTTGCCATGCTCTTTCGCAATTTTCCTTAGGGAGCGGTTCCTGAAGTAGGGGGCGCGGTTCGTGAAGCGCACAAAAGAGGCTTGATGTTTCTTCCAGGATCGTGCCGCTGTGTGACTCGGAATTTCGATCTCAGCGGATACCTTGGGTTCTGCTTCTCCATTTCAGTTGGTCCGGACGAGTCTAGCCCCATCTTCTCCGCAGAAGAGGGAGCCGTCTTTACTGTGCTGACCGCACACGGGGCAGAGTCGTTCTGGGTGGGAGGGTGTAGGTGGAGTTGACTCAGGAACGATCGGTTGGGGAGTGACCGGCACCTCATCCCGAAGCTCTTCCTGAAGTCGACCTTTCTGTTCGGAGCGCGGAGGTTTGCGGAATCGAAGCACGAGGAAGGCGCCAGCGCCGGTCAGAAGGAGGAAGCCGAAAGAGATGAGGAGCAACAGGCGTCGAGAGGTGTCCTCGGCCTGGGATTCGAATTCGACGTGGGAGCTGTTGAGTTCAATGGCTGCGCCATCGAGCGATTCGCCCATCACTCCGTAGTCGCCTCCACTGATGAGAGTCTCGTATTCTGTTGCGCTTACGACGCGCGCGCTCACCAGCACCTTCTGCTCACCGACACTGGCCTCGATCGAGAGAGTTCCCGAAGAGGCGCCCGGGCGCACGGTCAGGCTTCCGTCGGGGGAAAGCTCGCCCCCCACGCCAGAATCGAGACGAAAGGTAGCTTGCACGGGGACACGACATCCGGCTTCATCTCGGGCCACGGCCTCAAAAGAGAAAGTCTCTCCGGCGCGCATGAGCTTGCTTTTGGGAAACACCTCAAGGAGTTTGGGTGGGCCCGGCTTTGTGCACTGGTCTGCGCGAGAGGGAGGAGGCGGGGGGGCGGGTCTTGGGGCGCTCTCTTCTACCGCCACGGGGGTACTTTTGGGCTCGGGAGCGGGCGTCTTCGTCGCTGGTTTTTCGGCTTGGGTTTCGGCGCTTTTTTTCTCTTCTTGTGGGGGCTTCTCTATGACGCGAGTGAGCACGCGCGTGCGGCGAACGCTGGCGGTGCAGTTGCTGTCTTTGGAAAGGAATTGATACTGACCCGTTTCGTCGAAGTAGAGTTGATCGCCACGCGGAGACCAGGTTGTAACCACGGTTGCTTGGCGCGGATCCCCGGTCGGCATCTTGCAGGTCGTCTGAATGGATGAACTTCCAGCGGAATGCCCGCGCGGAGTGAGACCCGGCATCTGTTCCCAGCATTGCGTACTGGAATAGTTGCGACCCACTCCACTCAACTTGAAGTCTGAGCCAGTGGGAGTGAGGGTGACGGTACCGGCACCTTGTCCACCACCACTCGGTCGTGGACCACAGGACGGTCCCCAGTCCCCGATGGACCAAGAAACTCGAAGGGAGCTGGCATTCCAGGTTCCGCTGAGGTCGGTGGCTCCCGCTTCCGTGGGAC
>CAYMQT010000012.1:16337-34083 GCA_964392575.1 uncultured Polyangiaceae bacterium | reverse complement strand
CAGCACGAACACAACCCATCCACAGGCGAGGAGCGAAGCCATGCGAAGGAGGGCGCGGGTCCGGGAACAGAGCATTTTCCAACCGCTAACGCGGGGCCCCTCGATGCACAATGCCCCCCTCGATGCACAGTGCCGGGGCGTTTGAGGGCCAATCTGAGTCCTTCCCCGGCCTCGGGGGCTCCTGAAGCGACATTTACAATTACTTATACGGTGCTCTACCGTTGACAGCAAAATTTGGCGGATGATAGCTTCGGAGCAGGGAAAGCGGGATTTTTCCTTTCATTTGATGCTCGCGGGGCGTCCGTCACACGGCTGTCTCGTTTTCAAGCTCGCAGTGCGGGTGGATGCGTGGAGACAAACATGGGCTGGTGCTCAAGCAAGATGGCGCGGTTCCTGAGGGCAAGTGCGGGGGTGGCCTGCCTCTCTTGGGCGACGATGGCTGCGGCTCAGTCGGAGAGTTCGCGCATTCCCGAGAACGGCTCGAACAACGACGGCATGGATACGCACCTGTATCGGCCCGCTGTGGATTCCAAGGGCTTCTTTCATGTCAACGGAACGGACATCATCGGAGCGGGCGACATTTCGTTCGGACTGTTTCTCGATTGGGGACACACCCTGCTCAGGACGACCAACAGCGATCTGCCCTTGGGCACCGCCCCCGCGGATCCCGCCAACTTGCAGCCGGAGGACGACATCCTCGACGCCGAAGGTCGTTGCACCACTCCAGACAACTGTACTCCGACCGGCCCTGGTACTGGCACCAAAGCACTGATCTCGGACTCGTTCACCGGCACGATTACGGCCAGCTATGGCATCGCCAACGTGGCGGTCGTCGGCCTGAGCATGCCGATCATCATCATGATCGGTGACGAGGCGTATCAAATCGGACCCACCGGCGACACCTACAACACTCAGCAGCTCAATCCTCAGAAGCCTTCGACCATCATTCCGCACGCGAAGGTGAGACTGCTCAAAGTGAAGAAAGGCTTCGGCCTCGCGTTCGTCGCCCAGGCGGGTATCCCCATCGCTGGCGCGCAGCGAGACTTGGCGGCCGATCCGGGTTTCTGGTACTGGCCGCGGATAGTCGCCGAGCGGCACTTCCTCGAAGAGAGTAAGCTGAAGCTGGGTGTAGATCTCGGTTTTCGAGGTCACGTGGGCAGTAACCCCACTTTTGGTTCAGCCTTCGGGCAGCCACAGCTCGAAGAGGGTGAGCTGACGTACGGCGATTTACTGACTTACGGCGTGGGTCTTTCCTATCGCGCCATCAAGAAGCTCGATCTGGTGGCCGAACATTACGGGACCTACCTTCTGAACGGGAGTTCTGACAGTAGCCAGAAGCTCAGCGGTGAGTTTCTCGGTGGAGCGAAGCTTTTCATCGAGCAAAACAGCTACTTGATGGCAGCTGGCGGTAGTCGCGCTTTCATGACGGGATTCGAGGCTGCGGACGTTCGCGTGGTGCTCGGATTCGTCTACGAGCCGACGATCGGAGATCGCGATGGGGATGGCATCCGGGACGATGAGGACAAATGTCCCGACGACCCAGAAGATTTCGATGGCTTCCAGGATGCGGACGGTTGTCCCGAGCCGGACAATGACAACGACGGCATCCTCGATGCCGACGACCGCTGTCCCAACGTGCCCGAAGATTTCGATGGGGACGAGGACACGGATGGTTGTCCCGAGGGCGACAAGCGTGGCGACCGAGATGGCGACGGCATTCCCGATGATCTAGACAAGTGTCCCGACGATCCTGAGGATCGAGATGGATTCGAAGACGAGGATGGTTGCCCGGAACCGGACAACGACAAGGATGGCATCTTGGATGTGAACGACGCCTGTCCCGACGATCCTGAGGATTTCGATGGCTTCGAGGATGAGGACGGCTGCCCGGAGCTGGACAACGACAACGATGGCATCCCCGACGCCAACGACAAATGCCCGATGGAGCCAGAGACTTACAACGGTTTTGAGGACGACGATGGCTGCCCGGACAAGGGCAAGGTGATCATCGATGGGAGCAACATCGTGATCCTCGAAAAGATTCAGTTTGCGACGGGCAGTGACCAGATCCTTCCGGAGTCGATGCCCATCGTCGAAGCGGTCGCAGCGACCCTGCAAGGTCACCCGGAGTTTTTGCAGGTGGAAGTGGCCGGTCACGCAGATGAGCGCGGTGAGGATAAGTACAATCTGGATCTGACCAAGCGCCGCGCGGCATCGGTTCGCGCTGCCTTGATGACTCGCGGTGTGCAAGACAAGCGTATCGTCTCTCAGGGCTACGGTGAGTACTGTCCTCTCGACGACCGCAGCAATATGGCGGCGTGGGACAAGAACCGACGCGTGGAGTTCAAGGTCATCAAGACGACAGATGGTGAGACGCGCGTTGCTCGCGGATGTGCGGCGGCTCGTAGTGCCGGAGTCTTCCCCCCAGGAACCAAGTAGACAAGACCACCTCGACCGGGTTTCAGATGCGTTCTAGGCTGTGCTGATGGCGGCATATGGCCTCGAGAATGGAATTCAGCCCTACGCCTGGGGCACGACGGACGCTATCGCTGATCTTCTGGGACACGTGCCCACGGGGAGTCCCCAGGCCGAGCTATGGATGGGCGTCCACCCAGGGCTCCCTTCCCGACTCCCGAACGGCGGCACTCTGCGTGACTTGATTCTGTCCGATCCTGTGCTGCATCTGGGTCCAGAGGTCTCGCGTCGTTTTGGACAGTTGCCTTTCCTGTTCAAGGTTCTGTCCGCGAAGACGCCTTTGAGCCTTCAAGCTCATCCGGATCAAGAAACGGCCACGCGCGGGTTTGCCCTCGAAGAGCAGGCCGGGATTGCTCTCTCTTCTCCGCTCCGTAAGTACAAGGATCCGAGCCACAAGCCGGAGGCGTTGTGTGCGCTCACCCCGTTCTTTGCGCTGTGTGGGTTTCGGCCTTTTTCTGAAATCCCGCTCATGCTTTCTGCTTTCGGGTGTTTGAGCGAGAAAAGTCCCCTTTTGGTCTTGAGCCGGGCGCTGGAAGAAGCTCCTTCTGCTCGGGCGCTCGAAGATCTGATCCGAGAGATCTTCGCCCTTGCGCCCGAGGCCAGGAAAAGGATGGTGAAACAGGTTGCGGCCCGCGCTCTTTCACCTTCGCACCTCGAGTCGGTGCAGCTTCTTGCCCCATGGATGACACGGCTGTGTGAACTTCATCCTGAAGATCCTGGTGTGATCGTTGCGCTTCTGCTTCGCCTGGAAGAGCTCGCGCCCGGGGAAGCTCTCTTCTTACCCGCCGGCATTCTTCACGCTTATCTCGCGGGAACGGGCCTTGAAGTCATGGCCAGCAGCGACAACGTACTACGCGGCGGCCTGACGGAGAAGTTCGTGGATCAGGAGGAGCTCTGTCGCGTGCTCACCTTCGAAGCCGGTGAGTCCTTGAAGTGTCAGCGGGTGGTCACGGAAGGTGAGGGCGTGCGCGTCACCGAGTATCCCCTGAGCGTGGGAGAGTTTTCCTTCTCCTTGCTCGATCTATTCGATGAGAGGGCGGCCGTTTCGAGCCGGGGTCCTGAGGTATGGCTCGTTCTTGAAGGTGAAATGGAAATTTCAGATGAAGATGGAAGCCGCCCGCTGGTTCGTGGACAAAGCCTGTTTTGTTCAGCAGCGGGGCCGGTGATTTTGCGTGGGATCGGTCGGGTGGCCCGGGTCCGCGTGCCGGAAGAGTAGAAACGATCCAAATTTGGTGAAGATTCGAACATGAACCTGCGGATCAGGGGGCTATGAATGAGTCATGGTTCATTGGTGCACGGCCCGTCAGGGTCTTTCAAGTCTCCTTGCGGGTACGGCGCTCTTTCTGGGTGCGTGCGTCGACGATAGTGCCGATTCCGGGTTCGGATCAATTACAGGTGACGGCGACGGTGACGGCGATGGCGATGGAGACGGTGATGGCAGCCCTGGGATGGAATCCTGTCCAGTCGTCGCGCCGCCCATGACCGAGAAAGTCGTCCTCGGCTATCTCCCTTCGTGGGGTAACTTTGACCAGCTGATCGAGGGACTCGATTATGACACGCTGACTCACGTTGCCCTTGCCTTTACGAACCCCACGGATCCTGAAACGGGCGGGACGTGGTTTGAGTGGGTGGATCCGATGTCGATTCAGCGGCTGGTGAGCTTGGCTCACGAAAAAGACGTCAAGGTGCTCGCCTCCATCGGCGGCGCCGCAGAGTCTGACAGCATCCGCGAGAAGATAGGGCCGGACGATGTCGATGATTACGTGGAAGAACTGGCTGCCTATCTTGAGCGCTTTGATCTGGATGGCGTGGACGTCGACATCGAGGGCGGCGTGGTGGACGCGACCTACGGACCCCTGGTTGTGAAACTGGCAGAGCGTTTACGTCCTGAAGGGAAGATCATCACTGCCGCGGTGGCGCAATGGTTTCAAGACGGCATCGTCGACGAGGCATTGTTCTGCTTAGATTTCATCAATGAGATGTCCTACGACGCCGCAGGCGGATGGAGCGAGCCCGGAGATCATGCGTCTCGTGATTTCGCACGCAGCCGCGCTCAATACTGGGACCAGATACGTGGATACCCCAAGGAACGGATCGTGGTTGGCCTACCGTTTTATGGGTACTGTTGGGGTAGCGGCTGCGACAACCCGGGAGGACAAATCTCGTATCGAGCGATAGCCGAGAGGTACCCGGACGATCTTGAAGACGACTGGATCCGCGACACCGCCGCCGACATTCAGATCAACTTCAATTCCGCTGCATCGATAGGACTCAAGACGGAGTTTGCGCAGGATTACGGCGGCGTGATGGTGTGGCAGATGAATCAGGATGCCCCGGGTACGCCGCTCTTTGGCGCTATTCGGGACAACCTTTGAGGGTCAGCCCAGCTGCTTGGGCGAACTTGGCTCATTCGGGTCAGCAACCCAGCGTTTTGGGAATCAAGCTACGGTGGACCGTATGAAGTGCAACTGCTAGATTCGCCCCATGGAGCACAAGGTGTCGGCACTGGTGAAGAACGCTTCATCCAGAAACTACTGATCCACTACCGACCGCGGATCGATGACGCTGCCCAGTTCGCGATCAGTCAACGCGTGCTGTTGCTCCAAACGGATTCTGGCGTTGGCCTCGATGTGGCACTGGTCTGGGACGAGTTGGAACGGCTCCGCGTGAGCATCAAGGAATGATTGAGTCGAGGCTAGTCACTCGCTCGACTCCCCTTGCTTGAATGAAGCGCAGCGGTGGACTCTGACTAATGCTCAGGCGGCGGACCCATCAAGAGCAGCGGGCCGAGGGGCCAGGTCGACAAGGAGCCGGCTTGTCTTGGGATCAGGGCGTAGCCCTGAGCGGAAATCACGAGCGGTTCTCCAGAGAGCTTAAACGTTTTAGTTGAGCCTTTTAGGGTGATGATTGTGTCCCCCAGAGCCACCGCAGGGCCCGTCCCGATGAGAGGAGTGAGGGGCTCTGCCCGAAAGACCATCTTCTTCTCACCTGTCTTCGTCCAGAGGGAGAAGGCGCTGCCTCGACGCAAGAGGGCGCTTTCATCGTCTGTGGCGAGGACGTCCACACCTTCCGGAAGAGGGATCAACGTCCGTGCCCTGAAGTCCACCAGAGCCGCCTGCGTTCCCGGGCGGAGGGCAGTCAGGATCTGCCCCTGAGGGCCATGAACGTCTACGCCGGTCCGGGCCACGTCGGCCCCGAGCGGTTTCACAAAGCCAGGCTTGAGCAGGTAAAGGTCAAAGCGGTATTTCGGCTTGGTCTTCTTTGCGTCGACCTTGCGTCCGGGCGTGGGTTGATACTCTTCACAAGCGACAAGGAAGAGTCCCGAGGTTTCGTCGGCTCTGAGGATGCGCGCTCCGCAACTCTCACTGGCGATTTGTTTCTGGGTTCCGGAGCGCACGAGCAGGAGCTGACCCGACGCGAGCCGACGCACCCATCCGTCGGCAAAAGACATAACATATCCTGGCGCTTCGCTGGCTGAAAGCTGAGTCGGGAAGCGCCCGCTCGGGAGCGCGAGCCAGCTGGTCTCTACTTTCGGATCCGGATGATGAGCGCCGAGGCGCGCGTAGGCAGGGTAGGGGTGGGTCGGAGACTGACAACGAAGGACGGGTTCGGCTGCGAGGGGCACCGGCCACGGAGCCCCCTTTGCCACCGTGTGTGCGGCGACCGAACGTGTCCCTCCTTCGAGGCGCCATACGTCTCGCTCGCCGAACGAAAGCGGGATGGCGTCCTTGAGCGAAGGAGTCAGAGTGCCGCCCAGGGGGAGGTAGTAACCGCCTACGTCTGCCTTCTTGCTCAAGAAGACGAGGCCGCCTCCCGCGAACACAAAACTTCGGTGTGCGAAGTCACCGTCAAAGCGCAAGTCTGGTTCGAGGGGGCTGAGATCCGTTCTCACACCGGACACCGCGTCGATCAGGAAAGGGACGTCCTTTTTGAGGACCACCACGAACCGACCCTCTTCGTCGGCCGAAAGCAAAGCAGAGATGAGTTCGGATTGATCGTTGAAGGAGAGAAAGAGGTCGGGTCTTTCTTTGAGTGCACCTCGGGCCTCGGAGGCTCGCCCGCCTTCGCCCGGGATCGGAGATTGACAATAGGCCACCCAGTGGCCGCCGGCTCCGAGTCCTTCCACCGCCACGGCGCGGCTCTCGCCGATCAGCTTTCCGGTCGCTGGCACCTCTGCAGAGAGGAGCGGTTCGGGGGGTGGAGTTTTCTCAGGGGGACTTTCGATCTCCGACGTCCCTGTTTCGTCTTGTCTGCTTTCCGGATCTTGTCCGTTTCTCGGAACGGGTGACGGTTCGCTTTCGATTTCTGCGGACGCCGTCTTCAGAGTGTGCCCTGCCTGATTGAATCCGGGAGCGGCGCAACTCATCACTACGAGAGAGAAAAAGAGCGACGAGAGACCCTTTGTGTGAAAATGGACGCTTTCGAAAGAAGAGACGGAATCTGCCATCGACCGAACCTCTGTACCAGTGCGGGCAAATGCCTGTCGAGGATCTGCCTTTCTGAGCATGAATTTGACGGTCACTTGTGGTGCGCGTTTTGGAGACTAGACCTAACGAGTGCAGGATTCGTCGTTGGTCGCCGCTTTCTCAGATGTCGACTCCGCGAGGGAAAGCCTTACGCTGAGCGCCAGCAGCACGGAAATCGGGGACCGGGTCCGGCTCTTGATGAATCAGGTGCGGCATGCAGCGGACTGGGCAACGGTGAGGATGGCACGCGCGGAGCTGAGCCGCTTGCGTGGGATGTTTCGGCGGAACAGAGACTTGTTCGATGGCGAGACGCTTGCACTTCTGAAGGACGTCAGCGCTGAAATCATCGAGCGGAGCGAACGTGAGAAGGAGGCTTGGCGGGCGCGCGCGCTCGGGGTGCTTGCGGGCACCTTCGGGTATCAGCAGTTCAGGCCCGGTCAGATCGAACTGATCCTGAGCGTGCTTTCCGGCCAGGACACCCTTGGTGTCATGCCGACGGGAGCCGGAAAATCCCTCACCTATCAGATCCCGGCTCGTTTGCTGGGGGGGACGACGCTGGTGGTTTCCCCGCTCATTGCCCTGATGAAAGATCAGGTGGATGCCCTTTTAGAGGCTGGATTTCGCGCGACCTACCTCAACTCTTCTCTCACACCGGAACAGCGCAATGAGCGCTTGCGTAAGCTCTCAAGCGGGGAATATGAGCTGCTCTACGCGGCACCGGAAGGTCTGGAAGCCAGCGTAGGACAGATCCTCAATTCGATCGACCTGCGTCTCATTGCCGTGGATGAAGCGCACTGCATCAGTCAATGGGGACATGACTTTCGTCCGGCGTATCGGAAACTGCGAGGACTCAAGCAGCGCTTTCATGTGCCTGTTTTGGCGCTCACAGCCACCGCGACAGATGAAGTGACCGCGGACATCCGCTCGCAACTTTCGATGCACGAGCCAGAGATGTTTCGCGGCTCATTCTTTCGAAGAAATTTGCGACTCTCTGCCTATCAGAAGGGAGAGGCGCTCGGCTTGTCGGCGCGCAAAGCGATCTTGGCCTTGGTCAAGCAGAGGGTCGGACAGGCGGGCATCGTCTACTGTCTGAGTCGCAAGAAGACGGAAGAACTCTCTGCCTTTCTCAGGGACAGCGGTATCCGGGCTGAGGCTTATCACGCCGGTTTGGGACAGGAGGAGCGCGCCAGAGTTCAGGACGCCTTTCGAGATGACGATGTCGACGTCGTTTGCGCGACGATCGCCTTCGGCATGGGCATCGACAAGAGCAACGTTCGCTTCATTCTTCACGCAGACATGCCGCGCTCCGTGGAGGGGTATTACCAGGAAGTGGGACGCGCGGGGCGAGACGGAATGCTGAGTGATTGTGTTCTCTTCTACTCGTGGAACGAGGTGCGGACCTACGACCGGTTCACCGATGAAATCGCCGATGATGACGCCGCCCTACGCGCCAGGGATCAGGTGCGAGAGATGTACTCCTTGGCTCAGTCCGAAGGCTGTCGTCATCAGATCTTGGTGGGCTATTTTGGCGAGGCGCTGCCTGACTGTGGTGAGTCTTGTGATCGTTGTGCTGCTGTAGATCTCGTGGGCGAAGCCAAACGTGGAGCGAAGACCAAGGCGGTGGGCTCGCGCCCGCTTGCGCGCCTTCCGAACTCTTCGGTCGTCGATGGCGAACTCTTCGAGAAGCTCCGGGTGGTGCGAAAGCACCTGGCAGAAGAGCGAGGTGTTCCCGCCTACGTTGTCTTCAGTGACGCTACCTTGGCCGAGATGGCGGCAAAAAATCCACGTTCTGCTGAAGAGCTCGCGCAGATTTCCGGGGTCGGCCCGACCAAACTGAGCCGTTACGGGGAGCAGTTTCTGGCCGCGCTCCGTGCACGCTGACGGTCGTTCGCGCTTCCGTCCGCGTTCTGACTTCAGGCGGCTCTTAGCTGCGGAGGGCCGTGACGGCGGCGGCGACGTCGGCTGATTCTGCCGTTGCGCCGAGTCCCTTGAGGACCTTCATGGCGAGGCCCATGGCGGGACCCTGATTGGGAGCGGCCTTGATCTGATCGGTGACTCCCTGCAGGGCTTCCTTGATTTGGTCTACGCTGAGCGAAGCCGGCAAGAATTTTTCGAGCGCGGAGATTTCTACATCCAACGTCGCTTTTTGCTCCTCGCTCTCGCTGGCTGCCTGGGCTTCACGGTTCGACTTGATCAACTTGCGAAGGATCGCCTGCACTTCGGCGTCGTCGGGCTCATCCCCTGTCTTGGTGATTTCGCCCAGAGCGACACGAAAGATTTCCTTTTCGACGGTGTTCTTCGCCTTCATGGCGGCAAACATCGCTTTTTTGATTTCAGCTGCGAGGGGCATGCTGCCTCGGTAGCATGCCCACGCAAGGCCTCAAACTTGGGCCAGCGCCTGGGTAAGATCCGCCAGAATATCGGCCGTATCTTCCACCCCGAGCGAAAGCCGGATGAGGGAGGGTGAGATGTCGATGGCCTTCAGTTGTTCTTCTGAGAGCTCAAAGTAGCTCATGAGAGCGGGTTGTTCGATGAGGCTTTCGACTCCGCCGAGCGAAGGCGCGATACGTGGGATCTGAGTGACGTCGCAGACGAGGCTCGCTGCGGCTTTGTCTCCTTTCACGACAAAGCTGACCACACCGCCGTACCCGTCCATCTGCTCCTTGGCGATGGAGTGTGAAGGGTGACTCTGGAGACCGGCGTAGTGCACGCTCTCGACCTTCGGGTGCGCCTCGAGCATTTCCGCCACCGCCTGGGCGGTCTTGTTGGACTGCCGTACCCGAATACCCAAGGTCTTCAGACCGCGCGCGATGAGGAAAGCAGCATGCGGATCCAAGGTGGCCCCGGTGACGTCGCGCGCTTCCTTGACGAGGGAAACGAGGTGGCTGGGGCCTGCGACCAAACCACCCAAGACGTCGTTGTGCCCGCTGAAATACTTGGTGGCGCTATGGACGACGAGATCAATCCCGAATTCATGAGGCCGGCAGTTGATCGGAGTGGCAAACGTCGAGTCCACCATCGTTTTCGTGCGGCGGTTCTTCGCTTTCACGCGGCGCGCGAGGGCGGCCAAATCCACGCAGTAGTTGAAAGGATTGGTCGGACTCTCCGTGATCACCAGTTTGGTGTTGTCACGGATCGCGGCCTCCATAGCGTCGAGATCTCCAGGAGGAACCACATCATGGGTGACGCCGTAACGCCCCAGCCACCCGGTCACGAACTGACGGGTACGGCGATAACAGTCGCGGAACAAAACGACATGATCCCCGGACTGAAGGAGCGCGAACAGCGTTGAAGTAATGGCTGCCATGCCCGTAGAAAACGCGGCGGCGTTGTCCGTGCGTTCAAGAGCAGCGACGCGCAGCTCGAGCTCACGTACGGTGGGGTTTCCGTAGCGACCGTACTCCTCCCTTTCGGGATCGGAGTCTTCTCCCCGCATGTACTGTTCGAGGTCGGCCGTGCTGTCGAAGGTGTACGTGGCCGTCTGCGCAACCCCGGGGGCGAGGGCGTTGTGCGGTCTGTGCGGGCTGATGCCCGCATGGACGGCGTCGGTGGAGCGCGCGAAGCGCGGTTTGTCGTACGGCATAGGAAACGGGGGGCTAGTGCAGGCTTTCGCGTACGCGGGAAATGACGGTTTGGGCGATGTCGGAAAGGAGAATCGACTCAGTGGCTTTGGGATCCGACTCGCTGCGAGCCTTGAGCTCAACCACGCCCTCTTTGAGGCCGCGGTCCCCCACTGTGATGCGGAAGGGGATTCCGATCAAATCAGCATCCTTGAACTTCACGCCCGGGCGCGCGTCCCGGTCGTCGATGAGGGGCTCAAAACCTGCCTCTGTAAGCTCTTTTTCCATCTTTTCTACTGCGGCGACGACTTCAGGGCCGTCCCCGACTTGGCAGATGTGGACCGGGTAGGGGGAAACAGAAACCGGCCAGCACAGGCCGTTGTCGTCGCTTTTTTGCTCCACAATGGCCGCGACCAGGCGGGAAATTCCGATCCCATAGCACCCCATCACTACCGGGCGGCTTTCGCCTTGCGCGTCCAAAAAGTCTGCGCCCATCTTCTTCGAGTAGTGCGTACCGAGGATGAAGATGTGGCCCGCTTCAATGCCGCGGTAGATGGCCAGGGAACTCTGACACTGAGGACAGGGATCGCCGGCAGATACCGAACGGAGGTCCACGACTTCGCCCTGATAGTCTCGGCCGAACTGCACATGCCGCAAATGAAATCCTGTCTGGTTGGCGCCTGAGATGCCGTCGTTGATGGCTTGCGCGCTCGGATCGACCAGGATCTTACCAGGGAAGTCCACGGGGCCGATGTACCCGAGCTTCGCCTTGACGCCCTTTCCAACCGCTTCCGCTGAGGCGAGATGCACCTCGCTCACGCCCAGAGCGCGCGCCAACTTGATCTCATTGACTTCGTGATTGCCGGCGACCACGGCCAGGACGAGCTCCTCTCCAACGGCATAGACGAGGCTCTTCAAGAACTTCTCTTTGGGCTCTGAAAGGAACTCAGACACGTCTTCGATGGACTTCTTGCCGGGAGTCTCCACGAGGGCGCGTGGCGCGATCTCGTTCAATTCAGCAGGCTTTGCGCTCTGAACTTGGGCGACTTCGAGGTTCGCGGCGTAGTCGCATTTGCTGCATGCGGCGAGAAAGTCTTCGCCACTCTGCACGAGCACCTGAAACTCGATGCTCTTGCTTCCGCCCATGGATCCCGAGTCGGCGCCCACCATGCGGTAGTCGAATCCCAAACGGTCGAAGATCCGGCAGTAGGCCTTTTGCATGGTGAGGAAGCTTTGCTCCGCGTCCGCCTCGCTGGCGTCGAAGGAGTAGGCGTCCTTCATGAGAAATTCTTTGGTTCTGAGGAGGCCGCCGCGAGGGCGCGGCTCGTCCCGGTACTTGGCCTGCACCTGATAGAGGTTCTTCGGCAGATCTCGGTAGCTCCTGATCTCACGGCGGGCGAGATCTGTGACCGTTTCCTCGTGAGTAGGACCGAGGTGATACTCGCCTCCCTTTCGATCTTTCAGGCGCAGCAGGTTGTCGCCGAACACGTCCCAGCGTCCGGTTTCTTTGAAGAACTCAGCCGGGAGCAAAGCGGGAAAGAGCAGTTCTTGAGCGCCGGCTCGGTCCATCTCCTCGCGAACGATGCCCTCGATCTTTCGAAGCACGCGCAGGCCCAGCGGGAGGTAACTGTAGAGACCGGCCCCGACCTGGCGGACGTAACCCGCCCGGGTCAGAAGCACATGGCTGACCGCAGAGGCGTCCGAAGGCGCTTCTTTGAGCGTAGGGAGGAGAGCACTCTTGTAACGCATGGGGTCTGCTGGTTACCACGCCCTTCCGGGCCGCCAAAGAAGCCGGAAATAGCGGGAAAAAAAGCACATCGGCGCGCGTAGTGTGGCGCTCTGGTCCCGGGAAACATAGGTCTAGCTCCCTTGCTTTTCCCTGACACAATGGCGGAGCCCATGACTCAGGACGCAGACAAGAAGGGGCCCCTTCTGCTCGAATCGATGCAGGCGGCTCAATTCCTAGCTTTTTCACCCTTGCTCTTTCAGGCAGCGCGAGTGCTCCGTGATCGAGGTCTCCTTGCGGAACTCAGCGCGTCTCACCCGGACGGTGCGACCGTCCCAGATCTCGCTCGGCGCACGACGACCTCAGAGTACGGAGTGATGGTGCTCCTCGAAGGCGGCATGGCGGCAGGTCTGGTGGAGAAGGTTTCTGACAAATTTCGGATTACGAGGGCGGGTTACCTCATCGACAAGGATCCGATGACTCGCGCGAACATGAACTTCGTGCAAGACGTTTGCTATCGTGCGGCAGAGCATCTGCCGGAAGCCATCGAGACCGGGAAGCCTGCGGGTCTCAAGGAACTCGGAGATTGGCCTGATGTTTACGTCGGGCTCAGGGAGTTGAAAGAGCCCGCGCGCAAAAGCTGGCTCGAATTCGACCACTTCTATTCCGATGATTCCTTTCCTCAGGTCTTGTCCGAGGTGTTTGCAAAAAGACCGGCAAAAATCCTCGATGTAGGCGGCAACACCGGAAAATTTGCTCTAGCGGCGCTCAGGTATGACCCTCAGGTGCAGGTCACCGTGGCCGATCTCCCCGGGCAAATTGCAGCTTGTCGGAGCAATGTGGCGGAGGCAGGACTTCTCGACCGGGTTTGTTTTCACGAGTTTTCCATCTTGAGCGCTGACGCGACGTTGCCGCTGAATCACGACGTGATTTGGATGAGTCAATTCTTGTGCTGCTTTAGTGAGCCCGAGATCGTGCACAACCTCACGGTGGCCAAAAAAGCCATGACTCCCGACGCTCGTCTTCTCATCATGGACAATCTCTGGGATCGTCAAAAAAACTCAGTCGCAGAGAAGTGCCTGCAAGCGACGAGCCTCTATTTTACCGTGGTGGCCAACGGCAATAGCCGTATGTACGACAGCGCGACGCTTCTCAGGCTCATCGCGCGGGCGGGGCTCGTCGTAGAAAAGGAAGTGAACCAGATCGGTTGGGGGCACACCATTCTTTCCTGTCGCATCGCTTAGAAGTAGCCGTTTTCTTTGAACCAGGCCACGGACTCCTGGAAGGCGGCCTCTGCCGGGGTGGAAACGAGACCCAGCTCGCGGCGAGCCTTTTCATTGGTGCCGTGTTTCCCGCTGTTGAGGATGCGTATCGAATGCCGGTTGAAGCGCGGCGTGGCCTCTTTGAAGAAGCGCTCTGTGATGAAATCCTTCACGAGAGCGATCATTTGCATGAGCGCTGGAGGGATACGAAGCGCCGGGAGAGCCTTCTGTGTGTGCGTGCTGAGCCAAGTCATGATCTCGTCTAACGCATGCACTTCTCCCGTGAGGAGATAGCGCTCTCCGCGTCCTCCTTTTTCCATCGCGAGCAAGTGTCCACTGACCACGTCCCTCATCGGTACCCAGTCAAACGCGCCCGGCACGTAGGCTCTCATTTTTCCTCGTCCAAAATCCACGATGGTCCGACCGACGAGGGACGGTCCGAAGTCATTGGCCCCGACGATGGCGCTGGGGTTCACGATGCAGACTTCGAGTCCGCGCGCCGCTTCCTGAAACACCGCGATTTCCGCATGGGCCTTGGAGCGTTCGTAGTCCATCACGGCCTCGAAGGGATCCAAGAAGTCGAGCTCCGTGCTCGCCCGGCCGCTCTTGGGGGTTCCGACAGCGCCAAAAGAGCTTGTATGAACCACTTTTTTCACGCCCGCGCTGCGCGCAGCGGTCATGAGCGTCCGCGTGCCTTCGACATTGGCGCGCATGAGAGCTTCGCGGTCCACGGAACGGATACTGATCATCGCGGCGGTGTGAAAGATGTAGTCGACGCCTTCGGTCGCTCGGCGCAAGGACGCATCGTCATTGAGATCACCCTCGACGATTTGTACAGAGAGACCTTGAAGAGGTTTGATGGACGAGCCGGGCCGGACGAGGGCCCGAACTTGAGTCCCTCGCGCAAGAAGTTCGCGCACCAAATTGTTTCCGAGGTGCCCTGTGGCCCCGGTGACGAGAGTGGTCATTCTGCGGCCGGTGCTGAAGTCGAAGGGACAGGGTTCGAGGAAACAGAGTTCGAAGCAGCAGGGTTCGAAGCAGCAGACGCGAGCGGAGCGGTGTTCACACGTTCCTTTCGCAAAGAGCGCCGCAGGGACTCTTCTTGATAGGTGGCATAGCGCTCGATGGTCAGGGCCTGAAACTCGGGCACGATCGGGTTGAGCTCGTAGAAGGGATTCTGGTGGTGCTTGTCGAAGCCCTCTTGCTCTGCTTCGAGCGCCCACTGATCCTCTCCCAAGAGAGGGCGGATGTAGAGCTTGTTGACCAGTTTGAGGATGGGTCCCTTCAGCATGTCTGGGATGTTCAAAGTCGTCAGAGGGATCTGAATGGGGCCGAAGAGAAAGAAGAAAAAGCAGCGCGTGGTGCGCTCGTCTTCGGGCAGCATGAAGAGCCAATGCAGGTATTTTCCCCCGATATCGGAGCCTTGGTACGGGTATTGGTACCAGAGGTGGATTTGATCGAGATCCGATTGATCCGCGAGCAGCTTCGAGATCCTGCTCTGGTGAAAGGACGTATCGTACAGGACGTGAATCGTTTCTCCCTCGCGGTAGTGTCGGTTGAGGCGAGGCTGAGTGAAAGGCTGCTTTCTCCGGTGCAGGAAGGCGTGATTGAAGTCGCACACATTCTCGACGATCATGGAAAAGTGCGCCTTGATGTCGATCTCAATCGGCACCACGGGCCAGGGCTTGCTACCGCTGAGCTGCGGCACTTCGGGCAAGGGTGTGGTTTCAGCTTTGTCGGGATCTCCAGGGAAGAACCACAAAAGACCGTAGCGTTCTTTCACCGGATAAGACCGGATCTGAATTTTGGGTAGCTGAGAGCGATTCTTCCCGAGCTCGTGGTCCATGGAGACGCATTTGCCGCAACCGTCGTACTGCCATCCGTGGTACTGACAGGTGATGGTGTCGCCCTTTACCACGCCTTTGGTGAGGGCGAGCTGTCGGTGAGCGCAGCGGTTTTCCACGGCACGCGCCACACCGTCTTCTCCCCGGAACAGGGCAATCGAGTCACCCCAGAACTTCACCTCGAGCACGGCGCCTTTGCGTAGGTTTCGAGATAGGTGGGCCGGATACCAATAGTCTCCGCTTACGCCGACGCGCCGCACCTCTTGGGCTCGGGGCAGCCGTCGCTTGGAAGCGGCGCTGGAGGAAGAAGTAGCGGTGGAAGGTTCAGTTGAGGTTTCGCGCATCTCGCTCGGGTCCATATCCCAATTCGTCTAGCAGATCAGCCAGGGGCTCGGTGACATCTTCCTCGCTCCAGCCGAAATCCGAAAGACTGTAACTATGTTCGCTCTTGAATTTTTGGGGTTCTTGGCAGGCAAAGCGCAGCTTCTGCGCGTACTCGGGGCTGAGCGGCTTGTGCAAAAATGCGTAAATCTTGCGCACCTGCGCCTCGGGGTCCTGAATGAGGTCCTCGAAACGGATCGTGAGCACGCGGCTCCCGTTTTCTCCCAGGCTCTCTTCGTGAAGTTTCCTGTAGTGAGCCACGAACATTTCTCCGAGACACCGGGTCTGGTGGCTGTCTCTGGCGATGTCCGGAGAATGGACATCCCAGGTCGTGGAGAAGAGGCTCATGGCTGAGGGAATGGCGTCGCGCGGGTCGCGCACCAAGCGAACGAAGCGAGCGTCGGGGAAGGCCTGTTTGGTGACCTTCAAGCGGGCAGGCAAGAGAACGTTTTTTACGAGCAGAGTTTTCGTCTGTCCCGGCAAGTGCGCCCTTGTTGCGTAGAGGTGGCGCTGCGCGGTGCTTCGATAGCAGGCGCTGATCCGCACGCGAACGTGCTCGCTTTCACTATCCAGATCTTGAAACTGGGGGGCCAAATCGATGAACGGCATGAGCAAGTAAAACGCAGGCGAATGAAGCATGTAGACGAAGAGACTCTCGTCCTCCTCCTCGGCGCTCAAACTCACGGAGTGAATTCCCTCCCAGTGTCGGAAGAGACGCTGAAAAAGGCCCTGAGTGGCCCCGGCCGGGACGATTTTTTCGTCGGATTTTCGCGGCGCAAGCAGGTCTACGAGGCGGCTCATCAGGATCGACGGAAAGACGGTTTGGTAGAGTTTTTGGTGAGTAAAAGAGTTCTCATCTAGGGCCAACAAGTGGTGAAGAAACGTGGTTCCCGAGCGAGGGGTGGCCACGACGAACACCGGCTCGGTCACAGGAACGTCGACGATGCCTCTATAAAAAAACCTATCGAGGAGCCGACAGACGGAAACAAGCGTAAATAGAAAGGCATGCAGCGCGCCAGCGACGAGGAGGATCAGAGTTCGGCGGAAAGACGTGGGACCTCGAAGCGCCGCTCTCCCGATCACCAGATACGTGGTCAGATGCGCATACAATTTTGCACCTCCTTGTCGGGAGCAGGTTCGAAGGAGGGTGCCCAGATCAGGGTTTTGGGGGTGGGGGGAGCTGGATGGAGCATGGGGGTCTTGGATGACCTAAATTTGGCCCTAGGACCGATGATTGGGCCTTGAACAGGGGCGAGGGGGTGACTACCTCTGCTTATCATGGGGTCCAAGCGAGTGATCGTCATCGGGGCGGGCCCTTCAGGGTCTTCAGCGGCCATGGAACTTTCCCGTCGTGGGGTGGAGTGTGTACTCCTCGAAAAGAAGGCGCTCCCCAGAACCAAGGCCTGCGGCAGTGGCCTTTCGCCCTGGACGTTGGACCTTTTGGATCGATTGGGCGTGGGACCGGAAGTGCGCGCGCAAGCCTTTCGGATTGATGGGGCGATCATCGCAGGGTCTGAGGGTCGGGGACTGGAGCTTCGGGGCGAACACGAAACTGCTGTACTCAGGCGGAGCGAGCTTGACTACCTCTTGGCGACTAAAGCTGCTCAGCGCGGAGCGGATCTTCGCGACAGCGTGACGGTCAAAGGTCTCACTCGCGGGGGAGCGCGCGGGGTCGAGGTGCTTACGAGCGAAGGACCTCTGGAAGCGGATCTCGTCATTGATGCGAGCGGAGCGACCGGACATCTCGATCGTTATCTCCCACATTCAGATGCCCCCGTTGCCCTTCCTGGGGGGCTCAGGTGGGCGGCCAGCGGACCGAAAGTGGCGGAGTTCTTACGGGACCGTGCGCAAAAAGAGCGGCGGACCTTGCACACCATCATGGGATGGTATCAAGGGGTTTCAGGTTGCTCCGACGTGGTCGAACTTTTCTTTGATGCGGAACTCAGACCTCACTACGCGTGGATTTTTCCTGAGACCAAGGAGCGCGTGAACATCGGCCTTTGTATGTTGCCCAAGAAGGGCGGCATGAACG
>CAYMQT010000012.1:0-16327 GCA_964392575.1 uncultured Polyangiaceae bacterium | reverse complement strand
CCTTTTTAGAGCGGCGTCTCTCGAAACGGCTGAAGGGCGCGGAGCTGCTCGGAAAATGGATCGGGCATCCGGTCCAGGTGAGCGCTGCCGCTCAGGGTCTTGTCGGTGATCGCGTTCTGAGGGCCGGTGAGGCCGGATGGCTCGCTGATGCGGCGACGGCCGAAGGGATTTATCACGCCCTCTTGAGCGGGAAGCTCGCGGGGGAGTTTGCGGCAAAGCAGCTCTTGCAGGGCGGCGACACGAGCGAGGCGGGCCTCCGACCTTACGAGGCTGCCGTGAACAAGGCGCTGCTGGGCCGCTTGGCGCTGGGTCGGGCCTTGATGAGCGGCCTCAACTCCAATGTACTTGACCGGGTCCTCGGGGTGGGGCATTCGGCCTTCGCTCAAAAGGCTCTCAGTCGAGCCTTCACGGGGCTTTATCATGGTTGAGCTGCGTATCATGGTTGAGCTGCGTATCATGGCTGAGCCGCGTATGGCCGAGGTGGCATGGTGAAGGTGGCATGGTGAAGAAGGTCGACGTGCTGGTGATCGGGGCGGGTCCGACGGGATGTGCCGCTGCGCTAGCTTTTGAAAAGAAGGGAGCGGATGTACTTTTGGTCGAGGCTCAGCCCAAGGCGGCTGCACGTTTCGCCGGGGAATGGATGCATCCGCCGGGAGTGCGCAAGCTCAATCAATTGGGCGTCGACGTTGCGGCCCTGACGCGCGCACGAGGACTTGGTTTTGCCTTGTGCGCTCCTGGCGAGGAGCCGCTGGAACTGCCGTATGCACGGGGCGCTTCCCTCGCCCGCTATCATCACGAATTGGTCGACGACTTGAGGCAGCACGTCAGTCGTCTACCCCGTATCGATTACCGCCCGGGTACTGGCTTCAAAGAGTTTTCCGGCGAGAGAGTCGTGCTCAAATGTGGCGCAGAGCACCTGCTGGTCGATGCTGATCGGGTGATCGCGGCCGATGGTCGGGGTTCGCGGGTGCGTGCGGCTCTCCAAGCGCCGGGTAGCTCAGAGCCGGTCAGCTACATGATGGGCGTGGAGCTCGAAGATTGCCGCCTCCCGGCAGAAGGGCTCGGACACGTGTTCTCCGGCGGCCCCGGTCCGGCCTTGTTTTACCGCGTGAACGCGACGACCGTGCGTGGGTGTCTGGATGTTCCCCACGAGTTCGGTCCAAAAGCGCGCAACAAGGACGCGGTGCTGCGCGCCTTTGAACCCGTCCTCCCTCCTGACTTCAAAGATGCGTTTCGGCTGGCGCTTTCGCGCGCCACTCCCTGGGCCGCTACTCGTTTTCAGGCGCGCACGTTTTTTGGGCGCGGGCGGGTTTGGTTGGCAGGTGATGCGTTAGGGCATGTTCATCCGGTGACGGGGATGGGAATGACCTTGGGCATTCTTGACGCCGCCGCTGCGGCGGAATGTGATTCCCTCGAGGCGTACGAGGTTGAGCGCAGTTGTTACGTCGTGGAGCTTTTGACCAACGCGCTTTACCACGTCCTTCAGCGAAGCGACGAAAGTGCCCGCCGGGTGCGCCGCGGGATGTTTGAACTCCTCCGTCGGGATCCAGCAGAACGTTTGCGCACGATGCGAATTCTGACGGGTGAGGACGAAAAACGGTCTAGCTTCGTGACGACCTTCGCCAAGGTCTCGGGCCAGTCGTTTTTGGGAGGATTTGCGCGGGAAGGAACCCCCTTGGCGGTGACTTCTGCCCTCATCGAGGACCTCAAATGGCTCAAGTGGCCGCTGGGTGCGGCGATGGGACCTCTGGCCGGACTTGCGGCGTTTCGCAAGAGCAGCACTTTTGAAGAGCCTTGGACCGGAACCACGGACCTGCTCTCTCGCCGTTTCATGCAGGAATTTTCCCGCAGTCTTCGCCTTCGACCTGAAATCAATCGAGCCTTATGAATCCGACCAGCGTCGCCGCACAGCCTCTCAGTGACTGGAACTTTTGTCAGCAGTCCCTGGAGGAAGTCTCCCGCACCTTCACTCAGCCCATCCGTCTTCTGCCTGAGAAGCAGATGCGCGCACTCACGGTCGGTTACCTCCTTTGCCGCGTAGTGGATACCATCGAGGACTGCACGGGCATCGACGAGGACCAGCGGGACGCTCTGTACTCTTCTTTTCAGTCCGTCCTGCGGGGGCGTCTTGCCCCTGAGAAGTTGAGTGAGCAGTTCAAGGGCGCCCTTGCGAGTGAAACGGAACTGCGACTTTTCAACAATCTCCCGCGCGTCCTCAACGTTTTCTTCGCCCAAGAGCCGAAGATCTGTCGGGCCACGGTGCGCTGGGTTTCCGAGATGTGCGACGGCATGCGGCTTTACAGTCGCCGCGCCGAGGGCAGGGAGTTCTTCGCGCTGATGACGCTAACGGATCTCGAACGTTATTGTTACTTCGTCGCTGGGACCGTGGGGCATCTCATCACTGAGCTGTTCGATGACGTGGAAAGCCTGGAGCCGCGCCTGAGGGATCACGCGGAATCCTTCGGTCTCGGGCTTCAGATGGTGAATATCGTCAAGGACGTGACCGAGGACTTTTCTAGGGGCGTCTGTTACTTGCCGCGACAGCTGTGTCGGGCGGAGGGCATCGAGCCGGAGGAACTGCTCGACCCGGTTCATCGACAGACGGCGCTCCACATCGCAGGAAAAGTCATTGCCCGCGCCAAGGAGCATCTGAGTTCCGCCTTGGAATACGTCCTTCTCATCCCCAAGCACCAGCAGCAGCTGCGTTTGTTCTGTCTGCTTCCCTTGTGGATGGCTCTGGAGACCTTAGCCCTCGCCAAGAACAACGAAGACATCTTCGTTGTCGGACGTAAAGTGAAGATTTCCCGCGAGACGGTGGCGCGCCTGATCGCGGATTGTGGACGAGATTGTCGTGACGACGATGCTCTGCGCGCCGCCTTCGCTACAATGACTTCGGATCGAGAGGGATGAGCGATTCCGGTCCGGCTCTCGATGCCGTAAGAAAAGCGCAAGATCAGGCTGTGGCGCTGCTTTGTCAGGCGCAGGACGAAGACGGCTCCTTTCCGGGAAACTACGGCGGCCCTCTGTTTCTCCTCCCGCTCTATGTCGCAAGCTGCCGCATCATCGGTCATGAGCTGAAGCACGACGTCTCGCAGAAGATGCAGGCGTACATCCTGAGTCAGCAAAACGAAGACGGAGGCTGGGGTCTTCACGTCGAAGGTGAGAGCACGGTGTATGGCAGCGTGGCGAATTATGTGGCCTTGCGGCTTTTGGGGCGAGAGGCGAAAGAGCCCGCACTCCGCCAGGCGAGAGGGTTTTTGCACCGCATGGGCGGCGCCGTCGGTTCGGCGTCGTGGGGGAAGTTCTTTTTGGCCCTTCTCGATCTCTATCCCTACGAGCACCTCAATCCCCTCCCTCCGGAGTTGTGGCTCTTGCCGGAGTCCCTTCCGATGCACCCGTCGCGGCTCTGGTGTCATTGCCGGATGGTGTACCTGCCGATGTCGTATTTGTACGGAAGGCGAGCGAAGGCGACGTACCAGGGCCCCGAGCAAGAAGCCTTACTCAGGGATCTGCGAGCAGAAATCTACGCGGAGCCGTATCAAGACGTCGACTTCAAAAAGGCACGTACGGAGGTAGCCCCCTGTGACAATCTGACGCCGCAAACGACGCTTTCGCTCGGGGTGCACCAGCTCCTCCGCAACTGGGAAGCGGTGGTTTCACGAAAGACGCGCGCCGATGCGATGCAAAAAGTCCTGCATCAGATCGATCGCGAGGACAAAAACACCAACTACATCTGCATCGGACCCATCAACAAGCTGCTCAATACGCTCGTGTGGTTTTTTGAAGATCCCGAGGGACCGGAGCTTGAGCTGCACCGACAGCGGCTCGGTGATTATTTGTATGAGACGCCCGAGGGCATTCTCATGCAGGGCTACAACTCCTCGCGCCTGTGGGACACGGCTTTTGCCGTGCAAGCTCTCTTCAGTGCTGGTGCTCCGGAAGAAGCTCGAGCGACGCTCGAAGCGGCCCACCGGTACCTAGACGAAAACCAAGTCATCGAGGACGTCTGTGATCGACAAAGCGCCTACCGTCACGCTTCCAAGGGGGGCTGGCCGTTTTCGGATCGCCCGCACGGCTGGCCCATCAGTGACTGTACCGCTGAGGGGCTGAAAGCGAGCATCCTCCTCGAGGAGATGGTCCCTGCGCCTCTCAGCGACGCGCGTCTCAAAGACGCCATGGAACTCATCCTGTCCCTGCAAAACGAAGATGGCGGCTGGGCGACGTATGAGCTCACGCGAGGTCCGAAGTGGCTGGAGAAGCTCAATCCCTCGGACTGTTTTCGCGAAATCATGATCGACTACTCGTATGTGGAGTGCACGAGCGCCTGCATGCAAGCTCTTCGCGCCTATCAAGAGCGGACGGGATTTCCTCATCAAGCCATCGAAGAGGCGATGGTTCGTGGTCAGAAGTTTCTTCTCCAAAACCAGCGAAATGACGGCAGCTTCGAGGGCTCTTGGGGCGTTTGCTTCACCTATGGGACGTGGTTTGGAGTGAATGGGCTTTTGGCCAGCGGTCTTTCAGCAGAGCATCCGGCGCTTGTGCGGGCGCGGGGTTTCCTTGAATCGGTTCAGCGTGCGGACGGTGGGTTCGGAGAGAGCATCAAGAATTGTGAGACGCGCAGCTACGATCCGGACACCGAGAGCCAGGTCGTCATGACGTCGTGGGCGCTCTTGACCCTCCTCGCCTGCGGGGCCGTACAAAGCCCGGCGGTGAGAAGCGCGGTGCGCTTCCTTCTCGCGCACAAGCGAGAAGACGGGTCGTTTCCTCCCGAGAACATCGCCGGCGTCTTCAACAAGACCTGCGCCATCCACTACGACAACTATCTCAAGATTTTCCCCCTTGCGGCCCTGTCCGAATACTTGCGCCAAGCGGAGATCTTGGGAAAACGGGGAGAGCAGGAGGGTCCGCTTTCGCGCGAGTCCCTGAGGGGATCTCTCCCGCCGTCCCGGCACACGGACATCCAAGAGCTTTCACGAAACCGGGTCGCGCGCTGAGTCGCGCCCGGGACCTGGCACGGCCTACTATTCAAAAATGAATAACTAGAATATAAATTATTGCTCATCTATACGTTTATGTATAGATGAGCCTCAAGATGGGCTATTGTCGCACTTGTCTTATCGGAAAAGGCGGGTATAGGAGATCGGCCATGACCAGCTGGAAAGAGAAACTCGCGGGCAAAGTTCGTGCGGACTGGGATGAGGAAATCGACGTTTTCCAGACCCAGATCGATCTGAAGAAGCAGGGAAAGATCGAGGACAAGATCTTTGCCGAGACGCGCCTGCGCCGGGGCGCTTACGGTCAGCGCTACGACAACGGTCAGCGCCACGACGGCATCGAGACGCGGGTTCTGGAATTCCCCTCCGAGGGCAAGACCAAGGGCGTCGATACGGTTTGGGACGCGCCTGGCATGATGCGCATCAAGATCCCCTACGGGCGCCTGAGCGCGGAGCAGCTCGAGGTGCACTGCGATCTGGCCGAAGAGTACTCAGATCAGATCCTTCACGTCACCACCAGACAAGACATTCAACTCCACTTCATTCACATCGAAGACACCCCGGATCTGATGCGGCGCTTGGCGGCGGTCAACATCACCTCGCGGGAGGCCTGTGGCAACTCAGTCCGCAATGTGACCGCGTGTCAGTACTCGGGCGTCTGCGATACGGAGACGTTCGACGTCACGCCCTACGCTCAGGCCACCATGGAGTTTCTCCTGGGCCACGACGACACGATGGACTTCGGTCGCAAGCTGAAGATCGCCTTCTCCGGATGCGAGGAGAAACCGTGCGGACTCACAGCGTTTCATGACATCGGAGCGCTCGCTCGGGTCGTGTCTGGAAAGCGTGGATTTAAGCTGGTTGTGGGCGGAGGGCTCGGCGCAGTTCCCTATGTGGCCCCGACCTATGCGGAATTTCTTCCCGAAGAAGAACTCTTTCCGACCATGCAGGCCATCTGCCGGATCTTTGGGCAGCTGGGCGAAAAGGCCAATCGTAGCCGAGCGCGCATCAAGTTTCTGGTGAAGAAGCTCGGCATCGATGAGTTTCGGCGCATTGTCGAAGAAGAGAAAAAGAACCTGCGCCCCGATCCTCGCTGGACCGCCTTCTTGAGTGATTTGACGTCCACGGATGAGACGCCCACGCGACCCGGAAGTTCGGTTCCGGAATCGGGACGCCCGGCGGGCTACGATGAGTGGGCCAAGCACAACGTGCGCCCGCAGGCTCAAAAGGGCTACTCGGTCATTTTGGTGAAACTACCTTTGGGTGATTTTACGCCGCTGCAGGGTCGAGAGCTTTCTGACATCAGCCGTGAGTTTGGTCCAGGTTCGGTGAGGTTCACGGCCGATCAGAACGTGATCATTCGCTTTGTACCGAGCGGTGACGCGCCTGTGATTTACACTCGTCTGGCTTCGGTTGGACTGGCCGAGCCAGGGGCTGAAACCATCAGCGACATCACCTCTTGCCCGGGCACGGACACCTGTAAGCTCGGCATTTCGGCTTCTCGGGGCGTAGCGGGTGAGCTCAGAAGGCACCTGTCCTTGGTGACGGACCGGGTAGAGAGTGTTGAAAACCTCACCATCAAGTGTTCGGGTTGCTTCAACAGCTGTGGTCAGCATCACGTGGCAGATCTCGGCTTCTTGGGCGTGAGTCGTACCGTCGCGGGCAGGCGTGTGCCGCACTTTCAGCTTGTCGTGGGCGGTGAGTGGACCAACAACGCCGGCAACTATGGGCTCGCCATCGGTGCGGTACCGTCGAAGAACGTTCCCAAGACCGTCGACGCGCTCACTCAAGCCTACGCAGAAGGAGGCAATCCCGGTGAGAAGTTCCGTGAGTGGGTAGACCGCGTGGGTAAGCGTGTGATCAAGGAGATCATCACTCCATTCACCGCAGTGCCACCTTATGATCAGGATCCCAGTTTCTACACGGACTGGGGCGATCCACGTGAGTACACCATCGGCGACATCGGCGTGGGTGAGTGCGCGGGAGAGGTCGTTGGGTTTGTGGACATGGGTCTTTCTCAGGCCGAGCGCGAGCTGTTCGAAGCTCAGCTTGCTCTGGACGAAAAGGACGTCAAAAAGGCCGTTTCGCTTGGGATCAAGGCCATGCTCAGCTCAGCTCGGGCCCTTTCCCGCGAGTACAACCCCAATATTGCCGACGAAGTCCAGGAGATCGTGAGCGAGTTTAGAAAGTATCTGGTGGAAGGCGACGGTCACTTTTTGGATCCTTACGCGGGTCCCAAGTTCGCTCACTATTTCTTCCGCAATGTGGAGGAAGGGCCCCGCAATGATCAGGCAGACGGCGCGCGTGAGCTCATCGAGGAGGCGCAGTTGTTCGTGGATGCCAGCCACAGCGCTTACCAGAAAATGCAGGCGTCCAGGGTTCCCGCCGCTCAGTGATTGACGAGTCAGTGATTGACGAGACGGTCACGAAGCGGTCCGGGACATGGCTGCTTTGAGACGCACGAGCCCTTTTGAGATGCACGAGCCCTGCCAGAAGAGAGAGAAATGACGACGGTTACGAAGGTTCAAATCAAACTGTACGCGGAGAAAGACCAGGACAAGCCTCTTGAGTCCTATATCCCGTTGTTTCATCGCTGGATTCAAAAGCAGTCTCTCGATGAGATGGTCTTTGATGTTGCCGACTACACGCACGTTCCCCGCGGGCCTGGCGTGCTCTTGGTCGGTCACGCCTCCGACTACGCGCTCGATGAGGGGGAGGGTCGACCGGGCCTGCTCTACTGTCGCAAGCGAGATCTGCCCGCGGGTCAATCCCTGGTGAGTGATGCGCTTCGGCGTGCGAAGAACGCAGCGGCGCTCATTGATGCAGATCCCGACGTCCAGGGACCCCGAGGGTTTTCTCACAAGGAGATCCTCATTCGTTTCCCTGAGCGCCTCTATGTGACCAACGATGACGCGGGTTTCAACGCCGTGAAAGATCTGGTCGAGGCCGCTCTGATCGAGCATTTCCCCGGGTCGAGTTATTCGCTCGCACGAGAAGGAGAAGCGCGAGCGCCCCTAACCCTGCGCGCAAAGGGATAATCGCGGCGCAAACGCACACCAGCCCAAAGGGCGAAGTGTGCAGCAGTCACCCCCCAGTCCACAGCGGTCCCCTCGGAGCAAGAACAGCCCAAGGCACGCGAGCCCGCAGGGCGAGGAGTGACGCGGCGCGGAAAACCGCCGGCGACTAAGTAGGAGCCGCCGGATTTTCCAGCGGTTCGTAGGGAGGAGGAGTCACAATTCATTTGCGACGACGGAGGGGTCGCTGACCCCTCAAAGATACAGCTCAAGCGCTTGCTTCACGAGTTCAGCTGCTCGCCCTGAGAGCGGAAGCGTGAGCGCGAGTTCGTGACCCCGCGGGCTCATCTTGCGCCAGGTTTTTTGCAAGATGTCGATGACTTTTTCATCAGGGTACTTTTCCGCGAAGGCGCTGTACTCGTGCTCTAGGAAAGCAAGACAGAGGGCATCCTCCATCGCTTGTGCATCTGGGTTGGTCTTGAGTTCTTGCTTCAGGTTGATGGATCGGACTTGGCTCTGGATTTCAGCGGAGAACCCGAGCTGGTCTAGAATCTGTCCTGCCAAATCCGCGTGTTTGTGGCTCAAGTCCTTTCTCCATTTGAGGTAGCCGACGCGGCCTTCCGGGTAGTCCGAGCGTGGAAAGGAAAAACGTTTGAGGTGCTGGCAGCGGGCGGCCAAACGGAGCGCGTCGCTCGGCGAATCCACCACCCGCGAGACCCAAGCGCTGAGGCGTTCCGCGTGGACCAGCTCCTGTGGGCGCAGAATTCCGTCCACCGAGATCAGGGTCGGATCTTTTGCGTTTTCTTCGTCAAACTTGAAGATGGCTTCGTCTACACTCGGCATTTGCGCTCTACCTTTTGAGGATGGTTCCCTTTTCGTTCACGTCGATGGATCCAGGGAGGCGCGGGCTTGCAACAAAGATACGCCCCCGCACCCGCTTGCCGAAAGGCAGGTTTCTGCGGACGATCAAGCGCTCGACTCTTCCGTCGAGCGGATCGATCGCCTTGACTGCAAAGTCGAAGGCTTTGACCATCTGATCGATTTTGATCTCTTCGTAGGGGAAGAGATTGCCTTCGAAATCTCCGCTGCCTTTCACCGGCACGGGCACGGGGCCGAGGACATTCCCGACCGGCGGCTGTCCCGGCTCACCCGCGAGTTCTACGTAGTCGAACTGAACGATGGATTCTACGTTTGCTCCGGCCCGGACCTGAGCCGAGAGCCGGTCGGGGGAGGCGCGAAACTCCAAAAGAAGCCGCCCGCTCAGGTGCTTTTCGAGGGCCAACTCGCCGCGGGTGATGAAGGCGGGAGACAGGGCGCGTTTGGATGCGGCGATCTGCGGGGTCTGCTGAGAAGGAGGGGCGGGCTGAGGAGGGGGGTCGCACCCCCCACCAAGGAGAGCGGGGATGAGAGCCATGCACCCCGCATAGGCGGCGCCGGTTTTGCGGAGGCGTCTGCTCACGAGGCCAGGCGCCATGGTCACACGGAGACGCCAAAGTCCCTGAGAGCCTCGTTGAGGCTTGTTTTCTTGTCGGTGCTTTCCTTGCGGCGTCCGATGATCAGCGCGCAAGGAACTTGATATTCGCCGGCGGGGAAGGTTTTTATGCGCGTGCCGGGGATGACCACGCTTCGTGCGGGGATGCGCATGTCGAGTTCTTTCGGTTGGCTCCCCGTCACGTCCAGAATTTTTGTAGAAGCGGTGAGGGTGACCCCGGCGCCGATGACCGACTCCGTCTCGACCAGCATGCCTTCTACGATGATGCAGCGGCTTCCAATGAAGCAACCGTCCTCGATGATCACGGGTCGAGCTCCTGGGGGCTCTAGGACACCTCCGAGACCGACCCCGCCTGACAGATGACAGTTCTTTCCGACCTGCGCGCAGGAGCCCACCGTAGCCCAAGTGTCGACCATGGTGCCCGCCCCCACGTAGGCGCCGATGTTCACGTACCCGGGCATGATGACGGCCGTTCTTTCCACATGCGCGCCGAAACGCACCGTACCCGGGGGTACGACGCGGACTCCGGCCGCCGCGAGATTCTTCTTGAGAGGGATCTTGTCGTAGAACTCAAACGGACCGATCTCCATGGTCTGCATTTCCATGACGCCGAAGTAGAGGAGCACGGCCTGCTTGATCCAAGCGTGAGTGGTCCAGTCCCCGATACCGTTTTGAGTCGCGACTCGGAGCTCACCGTTGTCGAGCAAGCGGAGCGTCTCGTGGATCGCTTCCTTGGTTTTCTCGTCTTTGAGAAGGGCGCGGTTTTCAAACGCGGCGCTGACCCACTGCTGAAGTTCGGAATGCTGCATAAGCAGCCGAATAGACCCCGGGCTACGTCAGAGCAAGGCAGCGCTCCGCCTAAAGCACATCTCTAGGGTGAGAACTTGTCGTCGGGTGCGCAGGCAGGCAGGCGGAGTTCCCTTGCGGACGCTTCGAGGGTTCCACCAAACGCACGCAAGCTTGCACGGACACACATTTCAGTGGTTTCCGTCCGCGGCAAAATCGGCAAATATGCTGAAATCCCCTCCTCGTGCTGTCTGAGAGTCAGATTCAGGATCACCTCGCGTTCATGGCCCGAGGCGCAGAGGGCGAGTTTCGACTCGGGCGGGAAAAAGGCGGAGAGGGCCCCGAGACAGCGTAGACCGATGCGGGCCGAGAGCGCAGTCCAGAGCTGTTCAATGGGTCCAAGGACCACAACGGTCCGGTGAGGTCGGTCGCTTCCCCCCTTCGGAGTAGAGGTCAACAGTTCCGACACGCTCATGGGCACGCCGCGGCTCGTGGCAGATTCCGCCAAGAGCTCCATTTGAGCGCCGGCGGCCATGATCTGCGGCATCGTGCGTCTCAGCTGCTGTTCGAGAGCGAGACGAGACCGCGCGTGAATGGGTCCCTGAGACGCGAGGCGCAGAGCCTGAACGAGATTTTCAGTTTCTAGAGTCGCTGAGTCTCCGAGACGAGACATTTCCTCCGGCGAAAGCTGGAGAGACTTTTGGACGCTGTGAAGAAGCGTACTGACCATCTCAGGCCAGGAGGCGAGACTGTCGGCGACGTCAGGTACGACCTGCCCCAAGATACGCGGACCGGCACTCCTGGAAGTGACCAAATGCTCCAGATTTTGCGCGCCAGCCAGGCACTCGCGGAGGCTGCCGAGAGCAGCCAGAGCGCCGAGAGAGGAGGCACCTGATGCGGCCGAGTCACTCACCGACTTCAGCCGAGCAGATCAGTGCCCGGAAAGAAGTAGGAGCATTCGATCTGTCCATTCTCCTCCGAGTCAGAGCCATGGGCCGCGTTTTCTCCGACGCTGCTTCCAAACAACTTTCGAACCGTGCCCTCTTCCGCTTCCGCCGGATTGGTGGCGCCGATCACCTTGCGCCAGTGCGCGACTGCCTCATCGCGCTGTAAGGCGAGCACTACGACAGGACCGCTGCACATGAATTCCACGAGGCTTCCGAAGAACGGCCGCTCGCGGTGCACGGCGTAAAAGCCTTCTGCCTCCGCCTGGCTGAGGTGTGCTTGGCGCATTCCGAGCACATGAAAGCCCTCGTCGAGGATGCGTTGCAGGACGACACCCTGCTTTTTTAGGGCGACGACGTCGGGCTTGATGATGGCGAGAGTTCGTTGGGTAGCCATGGGGGCCGCATTTATACCCTTTCGCGCTCATGAGACCAGAACTTGGCCCAGAAGCCTGCGGGTATTTAAGAAGAAAGTGCAAATGTCACTTATTTCAGTAGCGCGAGGCGTGCTTGTCGGGGGCTTTTGTCTGCTGACAGCAAGCTGCGATCAATTTGGACTTCCGTTTGGGGGAGGGGGTGAGTCCGAAGGCGACGGTGAAGAAGCGGACCCCAAGGACGGCAAACCTGATCGGGGGTTCACGGCGGAGCCGGGCAGCTGCAACGCCTGGAAGATCAGTTACTGCAATGCCATTGAAGAATGTGATGCCTTTTCGTCGCATGAAGAGTGTCAGATTGACGTGGGTTACGTGCGCTGCCTCGACTCTGCACCGGTGGCAAAATGCGCCGATGAAATCGACCGGGCTCTTGAAAAGAAAAAGTGCGGGGAGCTGCCTTCGGAGTGCACCCCTCAGAAGGTCGCGGACCGTACGGTCCCGACCCAGCTCTGCGAAGAGATCTATCGTGCCATGTGCGACTTCAACGTCTTCTGTGGTCTCGAGATCTCGGTCGAAAGCTGTATCGCCGCCATGAACGTAGGAGCGCCTTGCACGGAGTTTACCGCTGCTTGGCCAGGCGCGGAGGTCTGTCCCGACTTGATCGATCAGATGGGCTGTCGTGCGCAGATCCCGTCCGAGTGTGTGGGTGTGCTCCGCTACTAAAGCGCATCTCATCACTGGCAAGGGCGTAGCCGCCGCTCACCCCGAATAGATGAGGCGAGCGTCGCCTACTTCACGATGACTGGTGGCGGGGTGCTGATGATCTTCAGGTTGAGGCCGCCAGGGTAATAGTAAGCCGTCGCGTGCCCGAATCCCATGACTTGCAGGCCTACTTGGGCGTCTGCCACGAGCGTGTGGGCGCCTCCAGCGCCGGGGCCGAGAGCGACGCGCGCCACCTTCCAGCCCGGTGAGACCACCTCGTTCGCCGTGACGGCGACGCCGTCGATGGTGACGGAAGTTGCAGAATCAGGAATCAGCACGTCCGCGAAGTTGGTGTCGTAGTCGATCGGTGCCAAGAAGGTGTAGCTGCTACGGAACTGTTGCGGAGTGACCATCATGCTGAAGGCCGGATCACCAGAGCAAGGATAGTCAGGGCAGGTGGGGTTGCTGCCTTGAGCGCTTCCGCCCAGCATGAACGATCCGACGGCAAACGGCTCGGTGCCGATGATCTTGAACCCGGCGGCGACGGGACCGAGCTCGACGACGGCGCCGGCGTTGATGGTGGCGGGAGCTCCTGCCGGAGCAGTGCCTTCGTAGGTGAGGCCCGTTCCGTCGACGTTGCCGTAGATGCGCACGATGTGACCGCCCAGCACCACGCCGCTCGGGTTGCTCGGCGGAGCCACGAGATATTCTTTACCGATGACCTCTGCGGGGAGAACCAGCTCCTCGATGTGGTCAGCGTTTCCCGTCATGGGATTGGGCATGTTGGTGATGGGATTGAAGGCGATGACCTGGATCGGCGCACCCTCTGATTGAATGAGGGAGCCGGACAGATCTGCGTGGTTCGGCACGCCTTCATCCTGGCCTTGAGCGCCGATCAGCTGCAGCACGTCGCCCTCCTTCATGGGAATTTCGAGCACGTCCCCGGCTACTCCGCCGGCCACTCCGGACCCGGCGACCAAGCAGGAACCGGGGGGGTTGTTGGAGCCTGCAGCGCAATTGGGGCCGAGTTGGATGACGACCGTGGTGTCGCCCGTCGCTGTGACGGCCACACCGCCTGCCGCGTCCAAGTAGTCCCCTCCACCGACAGCGCCTGAGCGGGTGAAGACTCGGTAGCTCTTCGTCATGGCTGCGGTCGGCACGAGGAGTGAAGCGTCGTTGCTGGCCGAGTAGCACTCACCAGAGACGAACTCCGTTCCGCAGCCGAGCGGGAAGCTGCCTGCCGTCGGTTTCTTGTACTGGAGCGGATTGAACTGCCAGGCAGTGACTGGGGAGCTGCTGACGATCTTGTAGGCGCCACCCGGCACGAGGGCGGAAGCGTTGGCGCGACCACCGGAGGTATTCACGCGGTCGAATTCAGGACCCTTTAAGGTCATCTGCCAAGGGAGGATGATGGTACGCAGCTCACCGGGCGGAATGTCGACCCCCGGCACGGCTCCTGCTCCACCGCTCACGGTAATTGTCGCGGTTTGTGTACCGCCGTTGGCCAAAACCACCGCGAAATCAAACTCCGTGTACACGGGGTTGTAAGTGATCGTCGGCCAAAATTCACAACCGACATAGGTGCGGTTCTCCGCAGCCACCGCGCAGTTGGCGGGGTTGTCCTCGTCGATACCGTCACCGTCACCATCTCCGACATTGAGGTCACCGTCACCGTCGCCGTTGTTGCCGTCGCCGTCTCCATCGCCGCCGTCGCCGTCGCCGCCATCAGAGTCGCCGTCCTTGCCGTTGCCGGGCCCTGCACTGCACGCGGAGCCGACGAGAGCCGCCGCAAGTCCCAATGTGATGATTCCGATCGAAGGATTAAGTTTCATGTCAAAAGTGAGCATGAAGGGCGCCTACGGGCGGCGCAATGTTGGAGAACTGTTCCATCGGTGTTGCCCATAGTTTTGAAGGGAAAGGTCCATCGAAGGGCGGGCTCAGGATGATTTCCTGTCTGCGGTGGAAAAAGAGAGAGCGCTTTCATGACGTAGGACAATGTGCGTGGAAGCGGGCAAGACTCCAGCATCGGCTCAGAAATGGTGGGCTCCAGCGCCGCTCGCCCAAGACGGGTGAGGCGAGCGGCAAGATCTGTGTAGGTACAAATCAGGGCGTGGTGGGCGCGCGGCACTCGGCTCGTGCAATCCAATCCTTGTCGGGCCCCGTCATTTCGTAATGAATGCCGAGAATCGACTTACAGTCGGAGTCTTTGTCGCAGCCGATGTACGTGCAGGCTCCACTTCGACAGACGTGACTCGTCGGACAGTGCGTGTCGACCTCGCACTCAGTGACGCAGGTCCCGAACCCTAGAGTGTCGATCTTACAAGTGCTGAGACGAGGATCGTCGGTCCCGCCGCTGCCTCCCAGCAAGATGCATTCGTTGTTGGACCGACAGCCGACGTAGATGCACGATCCCTCCTGACACTCATTGAAGGGTCCACATTCCGTATCGTAGGTGCAAGGAGTAATGCAGGTCCCCTCTCGACATTCGTCGAGGTCGTCTTCGTCGTCGAGATCATCGTCGCAGTCTGCGTTCACTTTGCACTCGACGCAGGCGCCAGCGTCGCACATATCGCGAACACCGAAACATTCAATGTCGTCCTCGCAGGAGGTGTCTTCTACGCAAAGTTCGTTGGTACAGACCTTGGTGCAAACGTTGGCGCATTCTTCATCCGTGCAGATGGGATCGGTCGGAGCATAGTCGGGGTTTGTGCAGTCGCAGGTGCCGCTTCCGCAGGTATTGGCGAAGCAATCCAGGTCAGAGAGACAAGTCTGAAAGCTGAGGGAACAGGTGCCGGGCGCCGTGCCCCCAAGTCCCCCTTGCCCCTCGCAGGTGTTGGGCACGCAGGCGGCTGTGTCCGAGCAGCTCACGCCCGTGTACGCGCAGGTGCGGAAACCCCCACAGGCGCCACCGCCCGTGCAGTCAGCGGCAGATGAGCAAAAGGTACCCTGGGAGCAGCCGGGGAGCGCGGGAGAACATTTCACTACTTGTTCGCGACACCTGGGGGGAGCCATCAGTTGTTTCGTTCCGCAGCAGTCCTTCTGCTCGGCGCAATGAACGAGGTGACATTCCTTCATGGTCACCTTGACGTCGAAGTCGACCGGCTGACAAATCCCCGTGATGCAGGAGTAGTCCTTGCCACAGTCGTTTTTGGCCAGACAAGTGCTGCCCCGTTCACCGGCTTTGGCTGGCGCCACCTTCCGTGGGTTCTTGTTCTTGCAGCCGTACGTGCTGCTTGCTGCCATGAGACCGATGAGTAGTAGTGTTAAGTAATTCTTCATGTGTTTTTCCTCCCGAAATCGAAACAGAAGGCCCTGGGCGTGCCGAAAAACAAGGCACTTCGCCTCCGTCGTGTGTCAGCGCCCGCCACAGACGCATCCATACTCCCGCCAGGGTAGACCCGATGGTCAGGGGCCGACAGCAAAGAGAGTCCCGAGCGGCCAAAAAATCCAGCAAATTGCAGTGTCCTCACAAAGAGCAGTGTCCTCTTAGGTGCGCCGCAAAGAAAAAGGCGACTCCCGTCGGGAGCCGCCTTTCTTTTCTTATTGTTCGCACACGGTGTTCGAGCACTCTTCTAGAGCGCTGCCGTTCCGGCTTTTGGTTAGATTCGCGGTTGGTTAGATCGCGGTTTGGTTAGAGGAGTGACTTGAGAGTGACGCCCATTTCCGCTGGGGTGGGCGCCACTTTGACGCCGGCTGCCTCAAGAGCGGCGATTTTCTCATCGGCGGTTCCCTTGCCGCCACTGATGATCGCACCCGCGTGACCCATGCGCTTGCCGGGAGGCGCCGTCACGCCCGCGATGAAACCCGCCACCGGTTTCTTCATGTGGGCTTTGATCCATTGAGCGGCATTTTGCTCGGCGTTGCCGCCGATTTCACCCATCATGATCACGGCCTCGGTACCCGGATCTTCATTGAAGAGCTTGAGGCAATCGATGAAATCCATGCCGGCGACGGGATCTCCCCCGATGCCGATGCAGGTCGACTGACCGAGGCCCAGGGCCGTGAGTTGCCCGACGGCTTC
>CAYMQT010000011.1:37439-51990 GCA_964392575.1 uncultured Polyangiaceae bacterium | reverse complement strand
AGACTGCCGGATCCAAGATGGACGGGAGCCCTCTCTCTCTTGTTCATCGGTGCCTCCGGGGCTTTTTGGCTCTACCGTCGGCGACGGTAGAGAAACCTACCCCGCGAGTCCCCCGAGCGCGCCAGTGCATACACCGGGGATCCCAAAGCTCGTGACATCCGAAAGACCCATTGCCTGGCACACGGACACCAGCAGGTTGTTGTGGGGTTCATCTTGGTACCTGAGAAGTCTGCCGCCAGAAAGCGTGCCCCCTCCACCTCCCGCGAGCACCCAGGGGACATCGCGGTAGCTGTGGGAATTACCAGCGCCGAGTTCGTTCCCCCAAAGGAGGAAGGAGCTATCGAGCATGGAGGAGCCATCGGGCTCGGTGACTTCCGAAAGACGCTGGAGCACGTAGGCGAATTGTTCTGAGTGCCAGGCGTGGATGCGCGTCAGCTTGTCATTTTGAGCAGCGTCGTCATCGGACGCATGAGACATCTCGTGGTGCTCTTCGTCGATACCGAGCCAGGGAAAGTGTTGCCAACTGTTGGCATTGGCAAACATAAAAGACGTCACACGGGTGAGATCGCAGATATGCGCCAAGATCATCAAGTCGAGCTGAATACGACTGATGACATCGAAGTTCTGCATGGCAGATGGGTCGATCCGCCCAGGCATCAGAGGCGGCTCACAAGAAACGGGCGCCGCGAGGAGTTGTCGTTCGAGGCCCCGGATGTGTTCCAAATGCGCGTCGAGCCGCGCGCGATCGGCGGAATCGACGCGAGCGGAAAGCCGGCTCAAATCACCCTTGATGAAGTCTAGGACGCTCCGCTTGTCAGCCAAAGCGCGCTCCGCGGCTCCATCGTCCGTGCCCGCCTCGAGATCAGAAAACACGCGATCATAGATCCTCCAAGGATCATCCACCGGCGTCGCCGGCATCGACGGGCCACTGTACGAGATGTACCGGAGCGGTTCCTGCCCCTGCATCCGCACGCCCAACTCGATGCTTGGAAACTTTGTCGCCTGACCGACCGTTTGCGCCAAGTATTGATCCACCGAGACTCTATCCGCGTAACCCGCCGGCCCACCGGCTCCGGTGAAGTCGCCTTCCGTGAGCGATCCGCCTGTGAGCATCGCGCCCGGGCCCTTCATGTGCGGCCCACCGGGCTTGCTCCCATCCCCCTCTCCCAGGGTGTTCTCGATCGTCGAGTACATGTGAACGCCCTTGAGCAACAAAAGGTGCTCTCGATAATCGGCGAGCGGCGCGAGGGGTTCCGTGAGTACGAGCGGTGAATCAAAGCCGCTGCCGCTCGGCCAGAAGCGCGCTGGCACGATGCCGTTCGACTGAAAGAAGGTCAAAAAGCGCTTTGCGCCGCCCCCTGTCGCGTCTTGCCCAAAGGCCGTAACGGGCTCCCAGATGGAGCGCGTGAGCGCTATTGTCAGCGCACTCATGCCTCCAAGCAAGGTGCGACGAGTCAGTTTGGTGCGTAGATCTTTGGCTTCTGTATCAATCTGAGCGCTCTTGCTTCTCATCGTAGTTGCACCGTTTCTCATGGCGTGATCTCCGCGTCCGAAGGCCGCCGATAACGGAAGGCCGGTGTCCGCACCATGGCCGCCGCCAAGCGCCTGATGTCTTGCCCCGCTCCTTGAAAGTCGTTCACCAGCGCCTTGAGCGAGCAAAGATCGCTGTCCGTCTCCTTACGATGAGCCACGTAGCGGAACCACTGTCGGCTGAAGCACTGCTCCACGGCGGCGCTCTCGCTCAATTTCTGCCCGAGCTCCGCAGCACCGTCGAAAGGACCATCCACATCGGTATCGAAAAGCTCGCCGGTCGCATCTACGGGATCACCCGCGTCTTCTGTACGGTAAAGGCCCAGAGCGTCATAGTGCTCGAACCCGAGGCCGACTGGATCGATGAGGGCATGACAGCCGGCACAGCCTGGCTCGCTCACGTGCTGCGCCAAGCGCTCGCGCGTGGACGCACCCGAATCGACGCTGGGGGGCGCGGGAATATCTGGCGGGGGCGCAGGTGGGCTCTGACAAAAGAGCGCTTCGCGAATGAACACCCCGCGATGAATGGGAGAACTTTGGTCCGCTTTGGCGAGCACGGCCATGAGCGCCGGAAGCGTGAGTAGCCCAGACGCCGTACCCGCCGGGGCCGCCATAGCCGTAAACGCGGGACCCGCCGTGACACCATAATGAGGCGCAAGCGCGTCGTTCACGAGCACGGTGTCCGTAGTCAAGAGCGCGGCGAGCGTTCCGCCCTCGTTCGAAAGCACATGGTCAAAAAACGCCCAAGCCTGCTCCTCGATCGGCTGCCGGAGTGTTTCCCACACGGGATAACGGCTAGGATCCTTGAAAATATACGAGACACGTTCCAAATGAATGAGTTCCGCCAAAAACCGGCTCGCGAACTCTTGCCCGCGGGGCTCTTCCAGCATGCGGGTGAGCTGACTCACGAGCCCTTCTTCCGTCGCTAGCTCTCCCGATGCAGCAGCCAAGCGCAGCTCATCATCGGGGGGAGATTGCCAAACAGAATAGGAAAGGCGCGCAGCCAGCTCGTAAGTGCGAAGTTCTACCGCCCGCTCACTCACGGCCCGGCTCGTGCCGATCTCCACTTGATAGAGAAACCGAGGTGATTGCACGATGCCGCGGATCAAAAGCTCGATACCGTGCGCGTAGCTCTCAGCCGAGCCTGTTTCGAAAACAGCCGAGCCTGCTTCGAAAAGAGCCAGATGAGCTTCTATGTCCTCCTCATCGAACAGCGGCGCGCGGTAAGCCTGCGCAACGAAACCCGTGATGAAGTTGCGTGCACAATCGAGGACCGTTGTGCCGTCTGGGCAGGGAGCAATCGCAGAAATCCGATCCGGATCAGCTACGACCTGATCTGCAATCACTTCTGCCGCGCGACTCAGAGCTTCGACCTCTGTCGCGTTGATGGGAGCCTGAGGCACACCCAAGCTCGACGGCGCGATGTAGGTGGGGAGAACTTGAACGACTCCTTCGAGAGGCCCAAAGAAAACTTCGAGCGTGCTCAGAAATTCGGCGCGGCTCAGTAAACGAAGAGGGGCCTCGCCAGGATCCGTGGGGAGAGCGTCGCAATCAATTGAGTCGAGGTCGGGGAGAGAGCCGGGTGGACTCGCCGCATCACCGTCTCCTGAGCCGTTGTCTGGCGCGAACACCGAACCGTCGGCTTCCCCCGGAGAGCTGAGGATGCCTTCGCAACCCAGGAGGGGGAACAGCAGAAACAAGAGCCCCGTGTAGGCTCTTGTGGTCAAGCGAAACGAGGGGCGGAGAAGTCTCATCATAAGAAGCGCCCTCTTCGGACCTACCTCCTGCTGTGGAGACTCCCCTGGCTTGCGATCAGCGAAACCTCTCAGAAATTCGACTATTTCCGCAAACTTTCCCGCTTGGCAGAAAAGTTCCACCTCTACAAAAATACCGAGCCAAAATACCGAGCCGAGGTTGATTTCTGCAACGCCTCCGCCCGCTGTCCGAAGCAGGTTTCCCCTCGTGAGGTTTTGATCACTAGGTTGAAATGCCTATCCCCTTTGCGAAGTATTCGCTGCCATGATATGGGTGAACCATATGAAAACAACCGTAGATATTGCTGACGCGCTTCTGCGCCAAGCCAAGCGTCTCGCGGCTCAGCAGGACACGACGTTGAAGGAGCTCATCGAGAGCGCTCTACGGGATAAACTGGCGCAAAATCGCAAATTACCCTCCAGCGCTCCCGTCGAGACACACACCTTTGCTGGCCAGGGTCTGAAGCCGGGTGTGTCGTGGGACGACTGGAGCACCATTCGCGGTCTGGCGTACGAGGGTCGAGGCGGATGATCGCGGTCGACACGAACATCCTGATCTATGCCCACCGCGAGGACGCGCCCTGGCATGGCGCTGCCTTCGATACTTTGAGAAAACTGGGCGGCAAGCGTTGGGCCATCGCATGGCCTTGCCTTCATGAGTTCCTCGCCATCGTCACGCATCCGAAGGTCTTCGATCCACCAACTCCCATGACTGATGCCCTACGGGCGGTTTCTCAATGGCTCGACACGCCTCTGCTCACATTGCTCTCGGAGGCAGAGGGCTATGAAGACGTGCTCGCCCAGCTGCTCGAAACCTCCCACGTCGTGGGTCCACGGGTTCACGACGCGCGCATTGCCGCGTTATGTATGCAACATGGTGTAGACGAACTCTGGACGGCAGATCGTGATTTTTCACGCTTTCGTAAGCTGAAGGTCCGTAACCCGCTGCATTGAGCCCGCGACCCGTCGAGATCTGTGACGACAAGCGACCATCATCAAGCCGAGGGCTGAGCATCGCGCTGAGAGTCTTTTGGTCGAGCAGAGCCGTTCGTAACACGCATGGTTTGCGCGGACTCGCCGACGAAAGCGCAAAGAGCGCCGGATCGACGTCCTCAAGGAGTCGGAGAACACGCGGGAAAGGCAGTTGGCACGACTCTCGCTTACGTGGGTTTCATGGCCAAACTAGCAAACAAAGTCATCGTCATCACAGGCGCAACCGGCGGCATCGGTCGGGCTACTGCCCAGCTGTTCGTAGCCGAAGGCGCGCATGTATTCTTGGTCGATCTCGATGATCGAGCGCTCGACGCTCTCTCGCGAGAGCTCGGGCCGAACGCGGCATGGTTGGCCGCGGATGTTTCTAGCCCCACGGACACGGAGCGGTACGTGGCAGCAGCAGTGGCCCGTTTCGGGGGTATCGACGTGCTCTTCGCCAACGCTGGGATCGAGGGAACGGTCAAGTCGCTCTTGGAAACCAGCGTTGACGAGTTCGCACGCGTGTGGAACGTGAACGTTCAGGGCGTTTGGCTGGGGATCAAGCACGTCGCACCAGAAATCGTCAAGCGTGGTGGCGGCAGTATCGTCATTACGTCCTCGGTAGCTGGTCTGATTGGCTCGAAAGGTCTGGGCCCTTACGTCGCCAGCAAGCACGCCATCATTGGTTTGGCCAAGTGCGCCGCCCTCGAACTTGCGTCCTTGAAGATCCGCGTCAACACGTTAAATCCTGGACCGATCGAGAATCGCATGATGCGTTCGATCGAAGAGCAAGCGAATCCCACGGATCCGGCGCAGGTCAAAGCTGGATTCGAGACCCTGCTTCCGCTCGGGCGCTATGGAACTAACGAAGAGATGGCAGAGCTGGCTCTGTTTCTGGCGAGCGAGGCGAGTAGCTACTGCACTGGCAGCGTATTCGTAGCCGACGGCGGCATGATCGCCTCCTGAGAGGCGGGTAGATTCGGTAGGAGCGGGGAGCTGCCGCCTGAATTGGCTCGAAACGATAACCGAGGTATATTGCGCTGGTGACCACGGCACGGCGCCTCCACCATAGCTATTCAGACTATCTGAATGCCCTCGAAGTCAGTCGCGTCAAGCTCGAATACTGCGACGGAGAGATTTACGCGATGGCAGGCGGAACGCCAGCTCATGCCGATCTGGCAGCGTCGATGACGCGACTATTGGGCAATGCGCTTCTGACTCGCTGCCGTGTCTCTTCGTCCGATCTAAAAGTGCGCATCGAAGCCACGGATCTCTCGACGTTTCCCGACGTCACGGCGGTGTGTGGTGAACGACAAGTATCCCCCCTCGACGCGAACGCCGTCACGAACCCCACGCTGCTCGTCGAGGTGACGAGCCCCTCGACCGAGGACTATGATCGCGGCGAAAAGACGAATAACTACAAACAATGCCCCAGCGTGAAGGTGATCCTCATCGTCTCGCATCGCCGCCCCTGGATCACCGTCATCGAGCGTAATCCTGAATCTGGTTGGCATCAACGCGAGTATCGCGCCGGAGAGATCCTCGAACTCGCAGAGCCCGCACTGACCCTATCCCTCGATGAGCTGTACGAAGGAATCGCGCTCGACGGCGGATAAAGAGAAGGCCTATACCGCAGCCGCAGCAGCCGCCTGAACCGCTGTGAGGGCCACGGTGTAGACGATGTCGTCTATCGTGGCTCCGCGGCTGAGATCATTGACCGGAGCTGCGAGGCCCTGAAGCATCGGGCCGATGGAGAGAACGTGAGCGCTCCTTTGGACGGCCTTGTACGTCGTGTTGCCCGTGTTGAGATCAGGAAACACGAGAACCGTAGCGCGCCCGGCCACGAGGCTCTCGGGCGCCTTGGTTCGAGCGACGTCGGGATTGACCGCGGCGTCGTACTGAAGCGGCCCGTCGATGAGCAGATCCGGGGCCCTCTTGCGCGCGATCTCCGTGGCCGCCCGGACTTTGTCGACGTCCGATCCTCCGCCGGAACTTCCGGTCGAGTAGCTGATCATGGCTACCCGCGGCGTGATGCCGAATGCCGCCGCGCTTTTCGCGCTCTGGATCGCAATGTCCGCAAGCTGCTCTGCGTCGGGGTTGGGGTTGACGGCGCAGTCTCCGAACACCATCACTTGTTCAGGCAAGCACATGAAAAATACGCTACTGACCAGCGTAGCCCCGGGGCTCGTCTTGATCAGACTGAGCGCGGGCCGGATGGTGTGGGCTGTAGAGTGCACAGCGCCGGAAACCAGCCCGTCACAGTCGCCCATCTTCATCATAACGGTGCCAAACATGGTCACATCTGACAGCGCATCGAGAGCCTTTTCCCGGGTGTCGATGCCCTTGTGGCGCCGCAGCTCGATGAGAGCGTCTAGGTACGAATCGGGCGGAGCAAGAGGACTCTTGATCTCGATCTCCTCCGAAAGCTCCACGCCTGCGCGACGCGCTGCGGCCCGCACTTCTTCCTGATCTCCGAGTAGAACGGGGCGCGCAATGCCCATATCCAGACACACGCGGGCGGCGCTCAAGATGCGTGGTTCTGTTCCCTCCGGCAAGACAATGGTCGCTTTTGCGGCGCGCGCCTGCTCTACGAGTCGATGGCGAAAAGCAGCCGGACTCAGACGCGTCTCGTGCTTCGTTCGTCCGAGTTCCATGACCCAGTCGGTCTCAATATGATTGGCCACTGTGTTCATCACCAACGAGGCGCGTTCGTGATCCGTAGGAGGAATTTCTTCATTCAGGCTTTGCAGCAAACGAACGACTTCAAAAGTAGACTTCTTCACTTGAAGCAAGGGCAGTCCCGTCCCTAGTGCCGTCTGGCACAGGCTGAGCACGCCTTCGTCTGGCTCTTCGGTGCCGGAAAGAAGAATGCCGGCAAGCTGTGTCCCGTTCAAAGTAGCCAGAGCGGCGCCCACGAGGATGTCCGCCCGGTCACTCGGCACCACAACTAAACTGCCGTGAAGAAACGCACGCCTCGCATGCTCGACTCGCATCGCACACACCGTCACTGAACGCACTCGGCGCGACCGCCAATCCCCCTCACACAGGGTCGTGGCCCCGATCTGTTCGGCCAAATCCGACACCCGCATCGCAGCGAAGTCCTGCACCAGAGGAACCGCCCCTAGTCCACGAATTCCCGCGCTCTCCACCGCTTTCAAGTGCGCTTGAAAACGTCGGTGCTGATTCGCCGAACCCGTGCGCGCCATCACCGCTGACAAGCTCGGCGGAGCGACGACGGCCCTGGCAGCAAGGCGATTGATGATACAACCCGCCACCCGTGACCCAAATCCAGCAGCTGCCACGCGCACGTCCCCGACCAGCGCCTGGGTGTCGTCCCCGTGCCCTTCGACAACCAGAATGACCGAGGCGTCGAGTGCTTCAGCGATCATGTAGTTCACTCGCATAGCAAAGGGATTTTTGTCTGTGGCGACCAGTCCCTCAATCACCACCGCCTCGTACTTCTGCGCAAGCTCCTGATAAGCCGAAACGACGCGTTCAGCGAGTTCATCGACTCCTCCACTCACTCGCAAACGTTCTACCTCTTCAGAAGAAATCGGTTCTGGAGGCAAAAGATCAGTCATGGCCCGGACCAGGGCACAAGACCGCTCGATGTCATCACCCGCGTGGGCCACGGGCCCCTGTCTGACCTGCGCGACGGGTCTGTAGAAACCGACACGAACGCCACATCGGTCGAGGCAGCGTAAAAGGCCTAGAGAAACGGACGTGAGTCCGACGCGATGACCAGCGGGCACAGTGAGAAGGGGGTGAGACATGAACGTTTCGTCGTCGGGCGGTAAGAGGGCAACAGGTGGAAGCTCGGGCTCAGTCGCTCAGAGGTAACGGCCTAGTACATTTGCGTCAGCTAAAGCGCGCCAGGGTCAAAACATCGCGGGCGATGAGTAGTTCTTCGTTGGTCGGAACGACTAGAACCTTTGCGCGACTCTCGGGCGCACTGATGAGCGGACCGTGCTTCTCGTTGTTCAGGTCGTCGAGCACCAGGCCCAACACGGACAGACGAGAAACCACATGCTTCCGCACGAGAACCGAATGCTCTCCGATCCCCCCCGTAAAAACCACGGCGTCCAGGCGCTCAAAGTTGGTGGCGAGGGCGCCCACATACTTTGCCAGACGATGACAGAAGACGTCCACGGCAAGGCGCGCGCCCTCATGCTCCTCGTAGTGTTCGCTGAGGGTTCTCATGTCACTTCCGAGCTCTGACAGACCGAGCAATCCGGACTCATGATTGAGCGCCCGTTCAATCTCCGCCAGACCGAGCCCGGCCTTTTCCAAATGAAAGGGAATGGCCGGATCGATATCCCCGCTGCGCGTCCCCATCACTAGGCCCTCGAGCGGCGTAAAACCCATGCTGGTGTCGATGGACCGACCGCCTCGGATGGCCGTGACGCTCGATCCATTCCCCAGATGAGCCGTGATCAAGTTCAGATCCTGGAGCGGCTTTCCGAGCCATTTTGCGGCGCCCTCCGCCACGAAACGATGAGACGTGCCGTGAAATCCGTAGCGACGAATGTGATGCTGCTTGTACCAAGCCGCGGGAACAGCATACCGATAGGCGGTCTCGGGCATCGTTTGGTGAAAGGCGGTATCGAACACGGCTACGTGAGGGAGATGAGAAAGGGCCCGTTTCGCCGCCTCGATGCCCAGAAGGTTGGCCCTGTTGTGGAGGGGAGCCAGAGGAACACAATCCTCGATCGCTTGCAGGACGTCTTCATCGATCCGCACCGACGCGCTAAAAAGTTCCCCCCCGTGCACCACGCGGTGTCCTACCGCTGAAAGGTGATTCCAAACCTCAGATCTACCTCGCAGCTCTTCGAGAACAACCTCAAGAGCAGCCGCGTGATCCACGCCCGGGATCGCTCTCGGTTCCGGAGCCTTGGGGACGGTTATGTGCCAGACTGCGCGCTCGGTCCCCAGATTCTCAACGAGCGCCGCAAAAACCGTCTCTCCGGACTCCGGGTTGATGACAGCGCACTTGAGCGAGGACGAACCGCTATTGATGGCGAGGACAAACATCTTTCCCCGCTCTTCTGACCCCAAGAGGCACTTCTACGCAAGTCGGGAGCCCCCAACGGATGAGAGCGCCCTTTTCAGTTGTCAAGTTGTCTTGACAACTATTAGTATTGCGACTCCCAGTAATCTGCCTTCTCGCCGGGTTTCACATTACTCTCATCGAATATGGAGCTGGGGCGTGGCGCTCCCCTGGGCCCAGGTCGCACGTCTCCTGGACCATGCAGCCTCTGTTCCTTCCAAAGGGAGGCGGAGCCTCCCTCCACGTCGTTTTCTAAAGCTGGGACGACGAAGCGACGAAAGGCAATCTCGGGTACCTACCCACCGACGTCACCCCCACGAGTTCACGCAGCACATCGGCTCGACGCTGCTTGAGTGAGGGGTCTCGGGCATGTGAGTCGGCAGCTCAAAGATGGCCTTTGCGCCGCTCGTGGCGATCTGGACTCCCACGCAGAAGATCAAAAACGCGATGACGTGGTTGACGATTTTCTCCCCTTCCGCGCCGAGGTAACGCACGAGGCGCTTCGTGTTCGAGAAGCACACGTAGACCATCAGGCACGTGATCACGATGGCGAGGAGGAGCACGCCTGTGTTGAAGAAGTAGTGCCGGAAGTCCTTGCTCGTCGTGTGTGCGCTCAGCGTGAAGAGCACGGAGATGGTGCCCGCGCCGGTCGTGATCGGGAACGTGATGGGGTAAAATAGCTGGCTTTGGATGTGCTGATAGCCCGTCTCGGAGGGACCATTGTCACCGCCGCTCGCCTTCCGGTCCCCGTCCGACGACAAGAACTCCCAGCCGAACTTGCAAATCATGATGCCACCCGCGAGCTGTACCACGGGGATGGAGATACCGAACAGCTCCATGATGAAACGCCCGGCGACCATGGCCACCGTGCATACGCCAAATGCGTAGATGGTGATCTTGCGTACGGCCGCCTTCTGCTCCGGCTCGGATAAATGGGCGAAGTACGGCATCACGATGAACGCCGTACCGATGGGATTGACCACCGGGAACAGCGCAATGATACTCATAAAGAGCAGGTGAACGAACGGATGCAATTCGGCCAAAGCGGAGGAAGCCACGCATCGCTTCTACCACGATTCGACAAAAGTCGGATACTCAGTAAAAGCCGACATCGTCGATGGCGACGTTGAAAGTGTGACCTGTGATCCAGATGACGATGCGCTGGACGGTGTTTGCTGTAAACCCACCACTCTCAGGGAGCCCAAAAGCAGTGAACGGAATCTCATGCTTTGTCCACGTACTATCGAGGAGGAGCCGGTAGTCTAAAAAGGTGTTCGCTTCGTCGGCGATGCTGGCAACAGCAAACAGGACGATGGTGTCGGGGAGGACACCCCACTCGGTGTCGGCCGCGATCGTCCCCTTTGCCCAGAAGCTGATGCCTGTGTAGGAACTCACGTTCTGACAAGCCAAAAGCGGGTCCACCGCTAGGCGAATACCACCTGGACCCAGGCCCGGGGTAGCTGGACCAAATCCAGAGCCTGCGTAAACGAGCGCGCCGAAAGAGCCAGGCGCTGCATCACCGGTTGAGGGAACAGCGAGACCGTTCAGTGTGCCCGAAGCCGGAGAGGTGAGCGAACCTGCAAGAGCGTTGTCGTTGGCGTAGACGCCGAAGCCATCATTGCTGTCTTCAAAATCAGCGAAGGGCGTGCACGAGGCATCGATACTGCCACCACCGGTCCCATTGCTACCGCCTGTAGCTCCACCATCGCCGTCACCCTGAGCGCCACCGGTTCCATCGCCGTCACCCTGACCGCCACCGGTTCCGTCGCCATCGCCGTCACCCTGACCGCCTCCGCTACCAGGTGCGGTGCCACCCGAGCCAGATCCATCGCCATCGCCATCATCGCTCGAGTCTGCTCCAACTGCGGCACAACCAGCGACAATGCCCATACTCAGCGCGATCAAGAGCGCCATCTTCGACTGCGTTCGTTTCATCTTGGCCCTTCGCCTTCTGTGGACGGAGGGGCGGATTTCAAACCGCCCCCAGCACCCACAAGTTCATGTAGGAAGGTTGCCTACAGCGCTTTTCTGCCGAACACAGTCAAAAGACAAAGGTTACCGAACTCAGGTCGGCGGATATTTGCGCCGCACCGCGTCTTTTTCGACCGCTCGAAAGACGCCGCTTTCCGTCGCGGGGTCCTCGAAACGCACAGAAACCAGTCTTCCGGGTGCGCTTTGCGACACTTGACTCCAAAGTTCAATGAGCCGGCTTCGCTCACGACCTTCAACCCCCGTGATCTTCCAAGCTCCACCCGCAACGATGAGTTCAGAAGCTTCTTCAGGGCCGAGGTTCTCAATCAGCGCGAGACAAAGCTCTCGCCGTACCTGCCAACGATCTTCCCCCATGAGAGCACAGGCATAGCCCGCCGCTTTGAGCGCATGTCCTTCCAGTCTGAGCTTCTCAATCCGCGCCAAGACTCGAGCACAAAAAGTTTCCGTCGTCTCCGTGTCCGTCTGCACCTCCACAATCGAGTGATCCGCACGCAATCGAATCGCCGTCCCCCAGGAGGGCCACTCTACACCTCGCTCCAAGACCATCATCGCGACAGAATCTTGCGCCGGCTTCATTTCAACATTGCTCAATTTCTTCTCCCAAAGAACGACTCTCGTTCTTGCCTCAACCAAAGACCAACCCCGGTTATTCCACCAAAGTGACCTGCCCCTCGAAGAGGAGCTTTCGCTCCTCTGATCTCGATTTTCCCCTACGAAACGCTCCCTCTTTCTCAGGTCGCGTTTCCCAAGAGCGACCATGAAGGCGCGAGAATGCACCGTCAAGGCCGCAGGAGAGGTCCTCGAAATCCAGGCGAATCGTCGCTCGCTCGAATCAGAGCGCCTCTGAAGGCGCGCTTTCTGTGGTCAAAGGGAAAGCGACTTCGCAAAAGAAAAGGATCAACCGTAGGACATGCCGAGGGCATGAAAGCCCTTATCGACGTACACCACCGACCCGGTCATGCCGCTCGCCAAGGGGCTAGAAATGAAGGCCGCAAAATTGGACACCTCTTCCTGCGTAAGGCGCTCCTGAATCGGAGAATGCTGCTCGTAGTGTTCGATGTAGTCGCCCACGACGCCCGTGGCGTTGGCCGCGCGGGACAAGAACGGTCCTGCGGAAATGGTGTTGATGCGCAGGCCGTACTTTCTTCCGAGTTGGTACGAAAGATAACGGGTATCGGATTCAAGCGCCGCCTTGGCAGAAGACATGCCTCCGCCGTAGCCATGAATCACCTGAACGGCCGCCAAATAGCTCAAACTCAGAATCGAGCCGCCTTTGTTCATCATCGGGCAAAGTCGATGACAGAGGCTCGTCAGAGAGTAAGTGCTCATGCTGAGCGCAGCCAAGTAGCCCTTCCTGCTCGTGTTGATCAGATCGAGATGCACTTCCGGACCGTTGGCCAAGGAGTGCACCAGAATATCCAGAGAGCCGTCCCCGAAGTCGCGCTTCCAACTGTCCGCCAAACCTTGAATGGTAAAATCACCGCGGCTCGCGTAGCGCTTGCTCGTCCGCACGTCTTCAGGAACGTCCTCCATGACGTCATAGGCGGCGTCGAGAGGATAAATCTTCTCGAACTCGAGCATATCCGTCTGAGCGAGATGCCCGGGGGCGAGCTTTCGATCTTCATCGAATTTACCCCGCTCGAGCATCTTCTCGAAGATCCCCATCGCCGGCGGCCAGGAGGCGACGCTGACCGTGGCTCCGCACTCGTAAAGGGCCTTTGCAATCGCAAATCCAAACCCGCCTGCGTCCGCGACGCCGGCAACCAGTGCTCGTTTTCCACGTAAATCGATAGTCGGCATGTTGATTGTGCTGGTTTTCTCCCAGCGTACGCCTGGAGCGCAAGGGGCTTTCGTGCCATTTTCCTCATCATGAGCAACACCGAGCCCATGAGCAGCCTTGAGGCAGGGATGAAGCTCCTGATCGACGGCGCCCAAACCCTCACTGTGAGCGACGACCTCGCGGCCCATTTCAAGCCCGGCGACAGCCTGGCGGTCGTGCGGAAGACCTCCGAGGTGCTGCACATTCCTGCCGCAGACAAGCGCGTGGCTTTTGAGGCCGTCAGCCGGACCGCCGAAGCCTTTGCGGAGATGAACCGCGTGTCGGATGACCAGATCAGCCGCTTCTTTGTCGGCTTCGCAGAGCGCCTGCACGATGACGCGATCTGGAAGAAGATCTTGGAACAAAATGAGCGTGACGTCAGGCTCGCTTCCGAGCGGGGACGCACCACGACTCGCCTCATCGCCAGCGACAAGATGCGAAAAGACATGATCTCCGGACTGAGAGGATGGGCCGAGGCGGCCTCCGTCCGCGGAAAAGTGATCGAAGTCATCGAACACGAGGGCTGGACCGCAGAGCTCGTCGGTGCAGAGCTCGGGGTCGTGGCTTTCGTTTTTGAGGGGCGCCCCAACGTGGTCGCCGATGCGACTGGAGTTTTGCGAGGTGGAAACACGGTGGTGTTTCGCATCGGAAGTGACGCCCTCGGAACCGCCCGATCTATCCTTGAGCTTGCCACCGTCCCGGCACTGAAAGAAGCCGGACTTCCCGAGGGAGCAGTCAGTCTCGTCAACAGCGCCTCCCACGCGGCGGGATGGGCGCTGTTTTCTGACAGCCGTTTGGCCCTCGCGGTCGCCCGGGGTTCCGGTCCGGCCGTGGATACCCTCGGCAGCCTGGCCCAGAGCGCCGGTGTCCCGGTGAGTCTGCACGGGACCGGAGGCGCCTGGCTCATGGTGAGCACATCCGCGGATCCGCAAAAATTGACGCAAACCGTCGCCGACAGTTTGGACCGGAAGGTTTGCAACACCCTGAACACGTGCACGATCCCCCGCTCTCAAGCAAAGCCCCTCGTGCGCGCCTTCCTCGAAGGACTCGAAGAGGCGGGGCGACGGCGGGAAACGACGTTCAAACTGCACGTCGCCTCCGGGAGCGAAGAGTTTGTCCCCGCTGAGCTCTTCAAAAAGCAGGTCGTCATCGGGCGCGCGCTAGGAGACGTGACCGAAGCCCAGGCGGAGACGCTAGCGAGCGATCAGCTGGGGCGTGAATGGGAGTGGGAAAATAGTCCTGAGGTCACTCTCAAGATCGTCTCCGATCTGGAGGAAGCGTGCTCCCTCTTCAACGCTCAAAGCCCACAGTTCGTGGCTTGTCTCTCGTCAGAGATCCCAGAAGAACACGAGCGCTTCTTCGCCCAGGTCAACGCGCCCTTCGTCGGTGACGGTTTCACCCGCTGGGTCGACGGTCAATACGCCCTGAACCGCCCGG
>CAYMQT010000011.1:17038-37429 GCA_964392575.1 uncultured Polyangiaceae bacterium | reverse complement strand
CAACTGGGAGAAGGGGCGCTTGTTCGGGCGCGGGGGCGTTCTTTCCGGAGACAGCGTGTACACGGTCCGTACCAGAGTTCGCGGCACTAGCGCCGGAAAGCCCAAGACCTAGCCTAGGAAAGAGCTAATTTTTGTAGAAAGAAATCTCATCGATCATGAAGTCGATCTTCTTGGTTTCGTCAGAGGGACTATTGAACCCGACGATCTTCACGATAGCGATGTTGGTGGCCACACCGCTAGGAAAAGGGATTTTGTATTGAGTCCACGTCGCGGCAAGGGGCGGCACCGACGCCTCCGTACTCATGTTGGGGGTCGCCGCCTCGGCAAAGCCGAGTCTAATGCGAGAACCGTTGTCCGAGCGCGCCCAGAAAATCACACCCTGATAGTCTGAAAGGTCCTCATCCGTGGTCGGTTCAATCAGCTTTCCGTCAAAGCTGACACCCCAAGAGTCGGAACCCATCGCCTCCACTCGGAGCGCCATCTTGGATGCGGTACAGAGAGGCGTGTAGCCGCCTTCAGCCCACGCTATCGAGGTGGCCGCAAGCGGCGTGAGAGTCGCACCGGCGTTATCCTTGATCGTGCTCCAGCTTCCGTTCCACTCAGGAGTCGAGCTGTTCAACTTGGGCCAGTCGATGTTGAAATCGTCGAGCAGCAACGTTTCTGAAACTCCCGTGAAGTTCTCTGGAGGCTCCGTGCAGGAAGCATCTCCGCCGCTCCCAGTATCGCCCCCCGGACCACCGCCATCCCCTGAAGAAGATCCTGAGGAAGCGCCTCCACTCATGCCAGCGCCCGTCCCGCTCCCCCCCGTACCCGCCGTTCCTCCAGCGAAGGGAAGGAAATCTCCATCGCCATCGCCATCACCACCCTCGCTCATTTGTAGAAGAGCGTCGTTGTAGAGATTGCATGCGGGCGCCACGAAGAGCGCGCAAAGTAGGATAAGACGGCTGGATCTCACTGTATCAGGATAGCTCGCACGAGGGCGTTTACAATTCAACAGGTATCACAGGCCCGCTTTCTTGGTGAAAGGCCTACACTCGACCACATCGAAAAGGAGAGGTCTGGTGGGCTCTTTGAGGAAAGCGACTTTACTAGATGAGCGTTCGACGTTCCGTGTTCGGCCCAGCGCTCGGACATGGCCCACGCCGCATGAGTGGGTGAGACGGAAAGCATGCGCGGTGACGAGAGATCGTAAAATTGAACCAGCGCGCGAAATTTCTATGATTGTCGGATCCGCCCATCGACGCCAAGAGCCGCCTCGCGCAGGGTCTCCGAAAGGGTGGGGTGCGCGTGACAGGTGCGCGCGAGGTCTTCTGAACTCGCCCCGAATTCGATGGCAGTCACCGCTTCTGCGATCAGATCACCTGCGCGTGCACCGATGATGTGCACGCCCAAAATGCGATCCGTCTCCGCATCAGCGAGCATCTTGACCTTGCCATCGGTTGCGTTGAGCGCCCGGGCGCGACCGTTGGCGGCGAAGGAAAAGACACCCTTTTTGAATTTCACACCCCGCTCCGCAAGTTCTTCCTCCGTCTTACCGACAGTGGCAATCTCTGGGTGGGTGTAAACGACGCCGGGAATCGCGTCGTAGTTGACGTGACCAAACCCGCCGGCGATTTGCTCGGCCACCGCGACGCCTTCTTCTTCGGCCTTGTGCGCGAGCATGGCGCCGCCGATCACGTCACCGATGGCGTAGATGCCGGGGATGTTGGTGCGATAATGACCGTCTGCACGCACGAATCCGCGCCTATCCGTCTCGACGCCGATGGCTTCGAGATTCAAACCCTCGGTGTTGGGTGTGCGGCCTGCGGCCAAAAGAACCCGGTCCGCTCGCAGGGGCTCTTGGCCTTCGATTTCGACCAGCACCGAGTCTCCATCGGCGCGGGCCGACGTCACTTTGCTGCTCAGCTTGAACTCAAAACCCTGCTTCTTGAAGGCCTTGAGTGCTTCCTTGGCAATTTCCGCGTCCATGCCCGGCAAAATACGGTCGAGGTATTCCACCACCGTCACCTTCGCGCCGAGACGCCGCCACACAGATCCCATTTCGAGACCGATATAGCCCGCGCCGATCACGATCAGATGCCCGGGCACCTCCGGATAACCGAGTGCTTCGGTGCTGGTCCCTACGCGGTCGCCGTCGAGCTCGACACCTTTCAGGGGCGCAACGTTGCTCCCCGTCGCGATGACGATGTGCTTGGCCGAAAGCGTCGTCTTCTCGCCTGCATCAGAGGTAACGATCACCTTCCCCGGCGCCTCGATGCTGCCTCTGCCAAAGTAGCGCGTGACCTTGTTCTTCTTGAACAAGTACTCCACGCCCCCGGTGAGCCCGTCCACGATCGAATCCTTGCGCGCCATCATCTTGGCAAGGTCGAAGCTCACTCCCGTAACGTTTACCCCGAAATCATCCAGGTGATCCTTGGCTTCCTCGTAGCGCTCGCTTGCTTCGAGCAACGCCTTGCTCGGGATGCATCCGACACGCAGGCAGGTTCCCCCAAGCTTCTGCTCGAACTCCACGCAGGCCGTGGAAAGGCCCAGCTGCGCGGCCCGAATGGCGGCGACGTAGCCGCCAGGACCCGCGCCAATGATGACAACGTCATGTTGAGACATGTTCTTCTTCCTCGCTTCTTAAGCGTTCTTTACCCGACAGGGCTCACCCCACCAAAATCAGACTTCAATGAGAATGCGCGCTGGCGACTCAACGCACTCTTTGACGCGCTTGAGGAACGTCACCGCTTCTCGGCCGTCCACGATACGATGATCATAGGTGAGGGCGAGGTACATGATGGGACGCACTTCCACTTTTCCATCAACCACCCAAGGACGCTCCACGATGTTGTGGAGCCCTAAGATCCCGCTCTGCGGCGGATTGACGATGGGTGTGGAGAGCATCGATCCGTACACGCCCCCGTTCGAATTGGTGAACGTTCCGCCTTGAAGCTCTTCGAGCTTGATGGCGTTCTTTTTGGCCCGAGTTCCAAAATCAAAGATCGTCTGTTCTACCTGCGCAAAACTCAAACGATCTGCGTCACGAATGACAGGAACCACGAGCCCTTTGCCGCCACCCACTGCGACGCCGATGTCGTAGTAGTTTTTATAGATGATCTGTTTGCCGTTGACCTCGGCATTCACGGCCGGGTTCTCTTTGAGAGCCTCGATGGCCGCTTTCACGAAGAAGGACATGAATCCAAGCTTCATGCCGTACTTCTTGACGAACAGGTCTTGGTACTGCTTGCGAAGGTTCATGACGTTGGTCATGTCGACTTCATTGAACGTCGTCAGAAGCGCCATCTGGGTCTGCGCTTGAACCAGTCGCTCTGCAATCTTGCGGCGCATCGGAGTCATGTTGACGACTTCCTCACCCCGCGCGTCCGCTTCACGCGGGACCGCGGGAGGCAGACCCGAAACGACGACCTGAGGCGCGACTGCGCCCGCGAGATGGCGCTGCACGTCTTCCTTCAAGACGCGACCACCAGGCCCGGACGGGGGGACCTGAGTCGCGTCGATTCCGGATTCCTCCGCGACGCGCCGGGCCGCAGGCATCACGCGCGCGAAGGCCTCCGGAGGAAGTGAGTCACGCACGCTGCTCGGCGCACCAGAATCAGACTCTAGGGCCGGCACTGGTGAAACAGAGGCCGCAGCAAGAGCCGCAGCAGGAGCAGGAGTCACAGCAGTGGCTGAAGCAACCGCACCAGAAGCCGCTTCCACGGCCCCCTCCTCCATGTAACCGATGACGTCACCGACCTTCGCGTCTTCACCGTCCCCGATCAAAATCTGCGTGATCGTGCCGTCCACAGGAGCGGGCAGCTCCACAGTGACCTTGTCGGTCTCGATCACCACGACGTTCTCATCACGACGAACTTTGTCGCCTACCTTCTTCAGCCACTGACCGATCTGCACTTCTGTGATCGATTCGCCTGCTGCCGGTACTTTCAACTCAACGGCCATCCGTCGAACTCCTGAATCTTTTGCTGGTTGGGTTTGGAGGGCGAAGGTCGCCCGAACAGTGATGTATCGTATGAGTCAGCTCACCGGGAGCCGTCGAAGGCGAGGTCCATGAGCGCCTTCTCCTCGATCTTGTGCGACAGGGCGGAACCCGTCGCCGGACTCGCCGAGGCAGGTCGACTCGCATTGGAAAAAGGATAGATGTCGCAGAGCTTTGAACCAAAGTGCGCATTCATGAAGCGCCACGAGCCCATGTTCTCGGGCTCATCCTGCACCCAGCGCACGGGAGTCCCGTCCGCATAGGGGCTCAGGGCCTCCCGGAGCTGCTCCTTGCGGAGCGGGTACAGCTGCTCGATACGTAAAATGGCAACGTCGTCGCGCTTGCGCTCCTCCCGCTGTCGCGCAAGCTCGTAGTAGATCTTGCCGGTGCAAAGCAGAACTTGCTTGGTGTTTTCCTGGCTCTCCCGCTGATCGGAAATGATGCGTTCAAACTTACCCGCGCTCACCTCATCGAGAGAACTCACGGCGTCCGGATGCCTGAGCAGGCTCTTGGGCGTGAAGACGATCAAGGGCTTGCGCCACGGACGCAGGACCTGCCGGCGCAGGAGATGAAAATACTGAGCCGGGGTGGTCGGCTGACAGATCTGCATGTTGTCTTCCGCCGCTTGCATCAAGAAACGCTCGATACGAGCGCTCGAATGCTCCGGACCTTGTCCCTCGAAGCCGTGCGGAAGCAACATGACAATGCCGCTCAAACGCTTCCACTTGTCTTCGGCACTTGAGATGAATTGATCGATGATGACCTGAGCAACATTCACAAAATCGCCAAACTGCGCCTCCCACAACACCAGGGCGTCGGGCCAGTCCAGGCTATAACCGTACTCGAATCCGAGCACCCCGGCCTCGCTGAGCGGGCTATTGTAGATCTCGATCGGAGCCTGATCTGCTTCGAGCTTGGTCAGGGGCAAATAGCGACGCCCGGTCTCGACATCGTGCAAAACCGCGTGTCGATGAGAAAAGGTGCCGCGCCCGCAATCCTGACCGGTCAGACGGACGCGAACCTTCTGAGTCACCAAACTGGCAAAGGCTGCTGTCTCGGCCCCACCCCAATCGAAGGGTCTGGTTCCTTCACCCATCTCCCGGCGCTGCTTGAGGAGCCGAACGATTTTCTTGTTGGGGTGAAAGTCAGGCGGTGTCTCGGTGACTCGCGTCATCAAGGTGGTGAGAAACTCTTTGGAGATCGTGGTGTCGACATCCTGGACCGACGTCTCGGGACCGCCCTGATACCCCTGCCAAACTCCGCCCAGCCAATCGTGAACCCGCACATAGTCAGCGCGACGCGCTTCGCTGAGTTCTAGCTCCAGATGCTCTCGGCGCTCGATGGCGATTTGATCGGCTTCTTCCCGAGTGACCTCATCGAGCTGAAGGAGGTGGGCGAGATACCCGTCCCTTACGCTCGATCGCTCAGCGATCGCTTGATAGAGGAGCGGCTGAGTGAACGCCGGTTCGTCGCTCTCGTTGTGACCATGGCGGCGGTAACCGTACATGTCGATGACCACGTCTCGCGAAAACGTGCGCCTGAAGTCCATGGCCAGCTGCACCACCTGCGCCACGGCTTCGGGATCCTCACCGTTGACGTGAAAAATGGGGATTTGGAGCATTTTGGCTACGTCCGTCGCGTAGGTCGTCGAACGAGATTCCGAGGGGGGTGTCGTAAACCCGATCTGATTGTTCACGATCACATGAATCGTCCCGCCCGTAGCGTAGGCTTGCAGCTGCGAGAGGTTCAAAGTCTCCTGAACGATGCCCTCTCCGGCAAAGGCCGCGTCTCCATGAATGAGAATGGCGCATTTCCGCGAACGGAGTTCGTCGCCCATGCGGTCCTGCTTGGCGCGGCAACGTCCGAGCACCACGGGATTGACATATTCGAGATGGCTGGGGTTGAAGCAGAGAGAAAGGTGAACGCGCTTTCCGCTCGCGGTCACGTAGTCTGAGCTGTGTCCCAGGTGATACTTGACGTCACCTGACCCCATATAAAATTCCGGATCGACGTCCTCAAACTCCCGGAAAATGTTGCGCGGGCTCTTGCCGAGGATATTTGCAAGAATGTTCAGTCGACCTCGATGAGCCATCCCGAGGACGATTTCGTTGGTCCCGTGAAGCGCGGCGCGCTCGATGGCAAACGACAAGAGCGGCACCAGGCTCTCGGAACCCTCGAGCGAAAAGCTCTTTGCCCCGAGGTACTTCTTCTGGATGAACTCCTCGAAAATGACCGCGTCCGTCAGTTTCACGAGGATCCTGAGCTGTTCTTCGCGGCTCAGGTGCACGCGGTTTTGCGTGCCTTCCATACGGTCTTGCAGCCAGTTCTTCACCTCGAGGTCATCGATGTGCATGAACTGCACGCCGATGGATCTACAGTACGTTTCACTCAGGCGATCGATGATTTGACGTAAGGTGAGCGTCTCTGCTCCGAAAATCGTCCGGCTCGAAAACACGCGATCCATGTCCGCCGGTCCCAGATCGTAAAACGCCGGATCGAGCTCAGGCTGGGACGCGCGAGAGAGACCGAGCGGATCGATGTGCGCCATCATGTGACCCCTCACACGGTAGGCGCGGACGAGCGCATCAACCTGATCTTGCTGAACGAGAGCAAGAGCGTTGGTCGCAGCAAGAGTCGCCCCGTTGACTGCTCCGTTTTGGGACCGAGGGGCGGCCGCTCCATTTTTGGCCTCCGGAGCGATCACCGGCGTCACGAACTTGGTCGGTGCCGGATTGAACACCGAGCGCGGGGTAAACTTGGGGCCGACCTGAGAGGCGCCACCCGTCAAGTCCAAAGACCCGAAATAGGTGCGCCAGTCGTCGGAAACAGAGGAGGGGTCGTTCAGATAGTCAGCGTACAGCGCCTCGACGAAAGCCAAGCTCGTCGTGCTATCGCTACCGGGATGAGACATGTGGATAGAAGGGGACCGGGGGGAAGGGGGTAGATCCGGACCACCCCGAACCTAGCGAGCCGTGGGGCGAAATCTACCGAAAATCGGTACAGAAATCGCGGAAGAGGAGGCCGGCCGAAAGCGGTCGATGGGGGGAAGCATGATGTCGCCGGAAAAGCCCAAATCAGAGCACGCCGGCCCGACTGGAGACACCTGCGGCCCGGGTCCGACCGAGATCTAGCGAGCGGGGGCCCCTTGAGGGCCGACGCGCAGGTAGCCAGCCGAGAGAAAGGAGTAAATTTGCTTGGTGAGCGCTTCGGCGCTTTCCCCGGAGAGGCCGAGCGTCACCGCCTGATAGAGCAACTCCTTGAGGGCGCCCAGGGTGAGGTAGGCAAGGACCCGAGGCTCCCCGTCAGCGACGACTCCCAGCTCCTGCCCGTCCCGTAGGCTCTCCGTCAAAAGGTGAACGACCCCTTCATAAAAGGTCGCAAGCTTCGTTTGAAACTGATGGTCGACTCCCACCGCGTCCGTGAAAAGGATCTTGGTCATCGCGCGCTCCTCCAAGCAAACGCCAAGCACCCCCCGAATGTTGGCCAGAACCTGTTCAGCCACCGTCTTCTTGTCATCGTCGGTGACGATGCGGATGATGGACGCTGCGATCTGAACGGCAAACCGATCAATCAGTGCTTCGAGCGCGCCGCGCTTGTCCTCGAAGTAGAGATAATAGGTGCCGCGGGCTACGCCCGCTTCTCGAACGATGTCGTCTACCGTCGCGCGGGCGTAGCCACGTTTGGCAAAGACGTCGCGCGCGGAGACAAGAATTTGCTCTCGGCGCTCTCCCTTGGACAAGCTACCCTTTTTCGTCGATTTCTTTCCGCTCCCTTGCCTCGGCCTAGCCTTCGACGTCTTCGAGGTTTTTTTGGCACTGACCACGAGCGCCTTATCCCAAAGACCGTTTGCTCGCGGCAAGGCCCAAGGAGGGCGACGCCCGGTCTCCCCACCCCAGATCCCTGGGCCGCGAGCCCCAGGGCCTGAGCCCCGAGGCCCCTTTTCATACTGGATTGCCCCCATTCCGCGCATCATTTGCGCCGACCCCATTCTCAGGCAGGCTACGCCACTGACGCCAGTGTCAGTGACAAGGGTGTCAGGCAAGGGCGACCCAAGATTTTCGGGGATGCGCGGGAAACAAACGATGAGTGAAACGGACAAGTCTAGGCAGGAAACGGTTTCAACGGATCCTCTCGTCATCGGGCTCGATGTCGGATCCACCACCGTGAAGGCAGTGGTGATCCACCCGGAGACAAAAGAAATCCTCTGGGGGGACTACCAAAGGCATCACACCAAGCAGCCAGAGAAATGTCTCGAACTCCTCGACGCCATCCTTGCCTCTTTCCCCGAGCGACGTGCGGAGGACTTCCGTATCTTCGCGACCGGCTCGGGTTCAGGCCCGATCTGTGAACCGGTCGGCGCCAAGTTCGTTCAGGAAGTGAACGCTGTGAGTCTGGCAGTGGAGCAAAAGCACCCTGACGTACTCAGTGTGATCGAGCTCGGTGGACAAGACGCCAAGATCATCATGTTCAAACAGAGTGAGGAAACGGGAGAGAAGACCGCCAACACCTCCATGAACGACAAGTGCGCCTCCGGCACGGGCGCAACGATTGACAAGTGCATGATCAAAGTCGGCGCTGAGCCCGGCTTTGCCACTCAGCTCCGCTTCGACGACTCCAAACTGCACCATGTCGCAGCAAAGTGCGGAGTTTTCGCAGAAACTGACATCGTGAACCTCGTCAAGAGCGGCATTCCGAAGGACGAAGTTCTGAACTCACTCGCCGACGCCATCGTGAATCAGAATCTGAGCGTTCTCACCCGGGGCAACACCCTCAAAGCGCGGGTGCTTCTGCTCGGTGGCCCCAACACCTACTTGCCCTTCTTGCAGGATTGTTGGCGTAAACGCATCCCAGAAACTTGGATCGCTCGGGGCTACGATTATCCCAAGGACCGCCCGATCGAGGAGCTGATCTTTGTGCCCGAGAGTGCGGAGCTGTACGCCGCCTTTGGCGCGGCCACCTACGGCTTGAGTGAGCCACAGTCCGTGGGTGCTTTCCGCGGCACAGCCCCCCTCAGGGACTTCATCACCAACGGCCGACGAGCGCGACTGGGTGAGCAAGCCGGCCCTCCTCTCTCGGCTACGGAAAGTGAAACGGATCAGTTCATCGAGACCTACAAGATCCCGAAGTTCATCCCGGCCACCTTCACGCCCGGTCAGGTCGTCCGCGCGGTGATCGGACTGGACGGCGGCTCCACTTCGTCGAAGGCGGTCCTGGTGTCCGAAGACGGCGAAATCCTCGTCAAAGCTTATCAACTTTCCAAGGGCAACCCCATCCAGGACACCAAAGAACTCCTTTCTGAAATCAATGAAACCGTCACCCGTCAGGGCGCAATCCTTGAGTGTTTGGGGTTTGGCGCCACCGGCTACGCAGCTGACGTGCTCGAAGAGACCGTCAAGGCAGACGTCAATGTGGTGGAGACCGTCGCTCACATGATGAGCGCCGTGCATTTCTTCGGCGACGTGGACGTGATCTGTGACATCGGCGGACAAGACATCAAAGTCCTCTTCATGAAGAACGGCGACATTGCCAACTTCAAACTCAGCAACAGCTGTAGCGCTGGCAACGGGATGCTCCTGCAAGCCATGGCCGATCAATTTGGATTGCCGGTCACCGCGTACGCGGAAAACGCCTTCAAAGCCGAACTTGCACCCAAGTTTTCTTACGGCTGCGCCGTCTTCCTCGACAGCGACCGCGTCACCTTCCAGAAGGAGGGCTATCAGAAGGAGGAACTCCTGGCCGGCTTGGCTCAAGTCCTCCCCAAGAATATCTGGCAGTACGTCGTTCAGATCCCGCGCCTTGCGTCTCTGGGACGAAAGTTCGTTCTGCAAGGCGGTACTCAGTACAACATGGCCGCCGTCAAAGCCCAGGTCGATTACATCAAGCAGCGCGTCCCTGGCGCCGAGGTTTTCATCCATCCCCACACGGGCGAAGCCGGGGCGATCGGGGCCGCCATGGAAACCCTGAGGCGCTACAAGCGCGACGGCAAATCCACCTACATCGGTCTCGATGCCACCTTGGCGCTCGAATACACCACCAAGAATGATGAAGAGACCGTCTGTCACTTCTGTCCCAACGAGTGCAAGCGCACCTTCATCGACACGAAGCGCCCAGACGGTTCAAGCAGCCGCTACATCTCGGGCTTCTCCTGTGAAAAGGGCACGGTCGAAAGCAAGGACGCCATGCTGGCGCTCATGGCCGAGCGCAAAAAAACCGCAGCCGAGTTCCCCAATGTCGTGAGTTACGAAGCCGAGCAAGCGTTCAAGAGCTTCTTTACGCCAGAGCCTCTTCCTCCCGCCGGAACGATGATCGAAGATGTTCAGGTCAAACAGACTCTCTTCCGGGTCAAAAAGACAGTGGTGAGCCGCCCGTTCGAGCGCTCTAGCCCCGAAGCGCTCGCGCGTCGCAAGAAGGTACGCGTGGGCATGCCACGGGTACTCAACATGTACTCCACTGCGCCCTTCTTCCGCGCCTATTTCGAGACCTTGGGCGTAGGCAAGAGCAACGTCGTCTTCAGTGATGAAACGACGGAGGAGATGTTCACGGAGGGTGCCAGGTACGGCTCGATCGATCCTTGCTTTCCGAGCAAGGTCGTGCAGTCACATATCCACAATCTCTTGTTCCACAAACACAACCCGAGCCGAAACAAGCAGCTCAACTACCTCTTTTTCCCCATCCTGACTCACGTCCCCTCCTTCGTGAAAGACACGATGGACAGAACCTCCTGCCCCATCGTCGCCGGCACACCCGACGTGATGAAGGCCGCTTTTACGAAGGAGGTCGACTTCTTCAAGGAGCGCGGAATCGAGTATCTCGACACCGCGCTCAGCTTCAGTGAACCGAATCTGGTGAAGGATCGCATGTTCAAGACATGGCAAAATCGCCTCGAAATCACCGAGGACGAAAACGACCATGCCTGCAACCAGGGTCTTTTGGCCCTCAAAGCCTTCGAAGACGACCTCCAGGAAAAGGGACGCGCGATCCTTGAGACCGTCGAAGCCGAGGACCGCATGGCGATCCTCGTCCTGAACCGCCCGTACCATTCAGATCCAGGACTCAACCACGGCATTCCCGAAGAATTTCAGGTGCTCGGTTATCCGATTCTCAGTCTTCGCTCTATCCCCAAGGACGAAGAATATCTGCGCAGGTATTTCAAGGAGGATCTGGAAAAAGGAATCATCAAAGACCCCCTGGAACTCAACCACGTGTGGCCCGAGAACTATTCGGCAAACAGCGCACAAAAAGTGTGGGGGGCCGTGTTCGCCGCACATCATCCGAACGTTGCGGTTCTCGATTTGTCGAGCTTCAAATGCGGTCATGATGCTCCGACCTATGGCCTCATCGACTCCATCCTCGCCACCGCAAAGACTCCGGCCTCTGCCCTTCATGATCTCGACGCCAACAAGCCCGGCGGCTCCATCAAGATCCGTGTGAAAACTTACGCGCATTCGCTCAAGCTAGCGGAAGAACGTCTGGAAGATGTCGGTCCGAAGCGTCGCGAGCTGGCGCTGTCAGTGGAAAAGAAGCGACTCGATTTGTTGACCCGCAAACAGGAGCAGCTGGCCGCTCTCAAGCAAAGCGACCCGACCCTGAGCCGCTTGCTGGAGGAGACCCGGCAAAAAGTTCTGGCCTATGAAGCGACCGCAACCTTGCAAGTAGAGCTGCCGAAGAACATGGTCAGCCTGGGCAAGAAGACCGACGATGGTCGTGTCGTCCCCGTCCATGCACCCAAGGCGCCCGCGCCCCTACCTGCTCCGACCGCAGCCGCAGCCGCAGCCGCACCAGCACCAGCACCAGCTGAGTAAGAAGGAAGTAAGGAGCCCTTCAAAACTCCAAGATCACCGCTACCAAAAATCCGTCCGGGCGCGGACGCCACCGCGAAAGATCGCGAAAGCGGCGGAGAAAGACCGCTAAAGTGACAGAGAAAAAGGTCGACAAGGGCCCTGAGAAAGGCCAACCAGCCAAACAATAGCGGGAGCAAACTAAATCGGGTAGCATCGCAGGCTGAGGCTTGCTCTCTTTTGGACTCCCCCAGCTCACCCTCCGTCTCCGAACGTTTGGCCCTTCTAGAAGAGGTCGAACGTAGCGCCCATCTCGGGTCGTGGATCTGGCAGGTGAAGGAACAGACTGTCTACTGGTCCGATGAGTTCTTCCGTATCCTGGGTCTCGATCCAAAGGTCGACCAAGCAACCATCGAGGGGTTCTTTCAGGCCATTCATCCCGAGGACCTTCCCGGCGTCCAAGCGGACTCAGAGCACATCGCAAAAACAGGGGAAGGCCGTACCCGCACCCTGAAGATCGTGCGCAAGGACGGCGAGATCCGCGTGGTCCGGCTTTCCACTTCCCAAGTGGTCGATGATGCTGGCGCTCCGACGCGCATGGTCGGCATCCTTCTCGACGTCACCGACGATTTCGCTCAGGAAGAAAGACTTCAAGCGGCTCTCATGCGTATGAATGAAGCTCAGCGCCTCGCCAAAGTCGGTAGCTGGGTCTTGCATGTCGCTTCGGGAGAAATGGAATGGTCTGATGAGATGCACAGCATTTGTGGACATCTCGAGCGCGGCCACAAGCCGCACCTTCGGGACCTAGAAGGCATCATCCAGGCCGAGGACCTGGAGGTGTTCCGTGAGTTTCTCGAGCAGGCTCGCTCCGGCACGGCTCAAACCGTCGAGTGTCGCCTGGCGACGGAGACCTTTCGGAAGAATGTCTCTGTTCAGGCGCGCCTTGAAAGCAACGGGGACTACGCTTCGACTACTCTTCAGGGAACCTTCATGGATCTGACGGAGCGGAAGAACCTCGAAGCACAGCTCCGTCAATCACAGAAAATGGAGGCTTTGGGCCGTTTGGCGGGCGGCGTGGCTCACGATCTCAACAACTACCTACAGATCATTTCTGGAAATGTGGAGTTGATTGAACCCTCCGAGCCTTGGGACGACCCCGAGATCCAGGCGGCCCAGGCCGACATCCGTACCTCTCTGAAGCTCTGCGCAGCTCTGACGAAGGGATTGCTGGCCTTCAGTCGCCAGCAGAGCATGGAGCCAAAATCCGTCGATTTGCACGACGTCATCAAGCACTCGATCAGTCTGCTGGAAAAACTGCTCGGGGGTGAAATCACCACAGCAGCCGAACTCAATGCTGAAAAATCTGTGGTCCACTGCGATCCACATCAACTTGAACAGGTCGTCTTCAATCTGGCGGTCAACGCACGCGACGCCATGGCAGGGGTGGGGACCCTTACCTTCTCCACCAAGAACACGAAAAACGAACAAGGCGAGGTGACGTCGATTGCCGTTGACGTGCGAGACACGGGACATGGCATGACGGAAGAGGTAGCGGCCAAAGCCTTCGATCCGTTCTTCACCACCAAGCCCCCGGGGCACGGAACGGGCCTTGGGCTTTCTGCGGTCTACGGCATCGTTGAGCAGGCAGGCGGTCATATCTCCGTAGCCAGCGAACCGGACGTCGGCACCACTTTCACGCTCACGCTCCCCCTCAAAGTCGAGCTTCCTGTAGATCCGACGGACGAGGCCACCCCTCGACCCGCCCCGATCCGCCACGACGCCCCCTGCGTCCTTGTGGCCGAAGATGAACCCATGGTCCGGCGCATGACGGCTCGCTCCTTGCGACACGCTGGGTTTGATGTGCTGGAAGCCGCCGATGGTCAGCAGGCCCTTGAGATACTGACAGGTCCCGAGGGGGAACGAATCACCCTCGTGCTCTCGGACATCATCATGCCCAACCTCGGTGGCATCGAGCTCGTGGAAACGATGAAGCGCCGAGGGATGACGATTCCTCTCGTCCTGATGACCGGCTACGCAGATCAGCAGAAGGTCGAAAGTAGCGCCGCCTCAGAAAGGCGCATCTTGAACAAGCCGTTTTCCCGCGACGCGCTCCTCGAAGCCATCGAAGAAGCGATGGACCGTCGCGCTTAGCCCTACTTAAAAACTAACACCGATTCCGGCATGGAGCTGTAGTTGCGCCATGGGCTTCACCTTCGTCACGACTGCACAGCCTGCGCCCGTGATGCAGAAGAGTTCCTTGCTGGTAAACACGGCCGGCATTCTGCCCAGAAAACGCAGGTGAACGTGGCGATGCAGGTCGATTTTGACCCCGCCGTCGATGACCGGAGTAAAGAACAAGCGTGAGCCCTCACCCACCTCCCCCAGAGCAGCCAAGCGCGCAAGCCCGAGGCTCACGCCGATGTAGGGAACGAAAATCCCGCGCGTCATTTCAACGTTTCCACCGAACTGAAAATACTCGAGCGAGGCGCTGGTATTGAGATCGACTCCCGTAGCGCCGGTGGCCTGGTAGTCTGCCGTGGTCTGTTGACGTGTGTACGACAGATAAATGAAGCCGTTGGGCTGCATGCGGTAGCCGAAGATCCCGGAAAACGCGAAGCCGCCATCGAGACGGAAGTCTCCGTCCCCTTCTCTCAACTCACCATCGACGTTCTCTTGCGAAGCCTCCAGTCTCGTCCCGAAAGCGTAGCCCCCCGTGATGTCCACCTCGAAAGTCTCGTGGGCCCAGACCGGAGTCGAAAGACCCAAGAGTGAACAGGCGCACCCGAAAGCACATACGTAAGCAAGCGCCAGCGACCGTGCCTTGGCTAAAACTGATGCCTTGGCTGAAACTGGTGCAGTGCCTGAAACTGATGCGGTCACAGAGGCTCCCATAGCGCGCAGGCGCAAAGGTGAGAAGAGATTGTGGGCGCCGAAGGAGCACTACCATTTATAAAATATAAACTTAAAGAATAACCCGCAGCCGGTGCGGCTTCTTCCCTGCCCTGTGCGAGCTTTCCTCTTCTTCCACAAAAGAAGGCTGACTGAAGTGGGATTTCCCCGCCTTGAGGCTCGCTTTCGCCGGGATGCTGGGGTCACGCTCCTGCCAAGCGCGCGCCACATCGCGATCGAGCAAATGGGTGGGTGAAAGGTTGGAAAGTGCGGTCATCATGACGCTCTTGACGTCCGGTTTTTCCTTCTGGAGTTGGGCGATGAGTTCGGTCATTTTCTCTCGCTTGAGACCGTCCTGAGAGCCGCAAAGGTTGCAGGGTAAAATAGGGAAGGCTTGCTCGACACTGAGCTGAACCAAGAGTTCTTCCTCGCATTGAATCAACGGCCGGATGACCTCGAATCGACCATCGTCGGTCGTGTACTTGGGAGGCATCGCCTGAAGCTTCCCTGAGTAGATCAGATTCATCAGAAAGGTCTCAAGGGCATCATCTCGGTGATGCCCGAGGGCGATCTTGTTGCAGCCGAGGCGTGCTGCCACCTGATAAAGGGCTCCGCGTCTCAGTCGTGAACAGAGCGAACAGTACGTGCCGCCCTCTTTGACATGCTCGATCACCACAGAGTACGTGTCTTCGCTTACGATTTCAAAAGGAACGCCGGCCTTTTCAAGATACTCACGCAAGGGAGCGCCGTCGTAGTCCGGTTGCTTCTGATCGAGATGGACGGCCACGAGCTCGAGGGAGAACGGAAGGCGCGTGGCCAGTTCTTTGAGCAGGTGAAGGAGCCCGTAGCTGTCCTTGCCGCCACTCATAGCCACCATCACTCGGTCCCCGCCTTCAAGGAGACCATAGTCCGAAGAGGTCTTGCGCAAGGTTCGGAGAAGCTTCCGTTCTGTCACGGTCGGCTGGGCCATGGGGCGCGAAGCTAGCTGAGAGCCGAGCTCTGTGCCAGTCTGCGGGTAGGGACGCACCCAGCGCTGGGCGCCCCCTTGGACCTAGAATATGAGCTTGGGGAGAAGGATCGCGCCTGGTCTGGCCGGACTCGGACTCACACTCGCGATGAGCGCACGCGCCGAAATCCATCCCAAGGCCGCGGCGGCGGACTCGAGCGCGGAGCACGACACCTCACGCCCAAGCAAAAAGGACTCGCGCGGCTCCGAGGACGCTTCAACCCTACGAGGCTCTCACGCGCTGTTCAAAAAGCCAGTTCCCAAAAGCACCCCCGTTCCTGACATCTCCGGCGAATGGGAACCGACCAACGTCCTGCTTGAACTCGTCATCAACACGGAGGGACACGTCGACAACGCCCGCGTCCTTGAAGGACAAGAACCGTTTTCATCGGTCGCCGAGCAGGCGGCGCTCCACTTTACGTTTGAACCCGCCTTCCACGGCGATCGGCCGGTGCCCTCCAAGATCCACTTCCTCGTCAGTTTCGCGCCAAAGACCCGCGTTGCCCCGAAGCCCGCTTCGACGGACTCCGAAGCATCCCCACCGAGTGCTGCCTCTTCAGAGGTACCCGTTTCACAGGCCGAAAGTCAGACCTTGGAGGAAGTGTTCGTCCTGGGAAAGCTCCCGGACCCTGGCGCGACCACTCTCACACGAGCTGAAGTGCGCAACCTTGCCGGCGCCTTTGACGACCCTCTCCGATCGATAGAGGTCATGCCAGGGGTCACCCCTATCATCAGCGGCTTGCCACTCTTCTTCATCCGGGGAGCGCCGCCGGGAAACGTCGGCTTCTACATCGACGGCATCCGTGTCCCGCTCCTTTATCATGCCTTTCTCGGACCTTCGGTGCTTCACCCGGCGTTCATCAAACAAGTGAACCTGAGCGCCGGGCCCATTCCCACGAGATACGGCCGCATCGCAGGGGGCGTGGTCGAGGCGGAATTGGCCGAACCGGAAGGCATCACCCGAGCTGAAGCAAGCATTCGCTTGATTGATGCAGGAGCCTTTGTCGAGGCTCCCATCAACGAGGGTCGCGGCTACGCGGTCCTGAGCGGACGCTACTCCTACACCGCCCTCCTGATTTCTGCTTTTTCCCCTGGCACCCGCCTCGACTACTGGGACTATCAGGGTCTCTTCGGCTATCGGGTCACGAAACGCGACGAGTTGAGTGTTCTCGCACTCGGTGCATTCGACTACATGGGTCAAGCGGATGAACCACCCGTCGGAACGGAGTACCACCGCATCGACCTGAGGTGGGACCGCCAGTTCGACAAGGACACGGATCTTCGTCTAGCGGCTACCTGGGGGCGTGATCGCACCAGAACTCAACAGGGATTCGTATCTGATCGTCTTCTCTCCAGTCGTCTGGTCTTCGAGCATCGCGAGGATTCCGCGGTCGCACGGGCAGGCGCCGACCTCTATCTCGACAAATACGCGATGGAGGTAGACCCGGCCATCAGTGAACCGGAAACCTTCCTCGATCTCTTTCCGCCACGCACCGACGTGTCGGGCGGCGTCTACGTCGACGTGGTTTTGTTTCCGAACGGTCCCGTATCTGTGATCCCTGGTGTACGCGCAGACTTCTATTCTTCGCTTGGAGATCAAGCAGTCAGCATCGACCCCCGCCTCTTGTCGGAGTACCGCCTCACTCCGCACGTGCGAGCGGTGCACGGCATCGGATTCGCTCACCAATCCCCCAATTTCGTCCCCCAAGTGCCGGGAGCTCAAGTCGCGGGGATCGACGGTGGGCTTCAGCGTTCGCTCCAGGCCTCGACCATGTACGAAGCAACCCTCCCGCAGAACCTCATTGGCTCCATTGCCTTCTACCTCAATGGCACTCAAGGACTGACGGATCCCATCGGACTCGATCAAAACTTCGACATCGATGAAACCAGTGCCCAGGCGCGATCCCTGGGACGCTCAGCCGGAATCGAACTGTCGTTGAAGCGACCGCTCACTCGGCGCCTCGGGGGTCTCTTGTCCTACACATTTTCACGAACCCTGCGCTCCTTCGACACGATCACCACCGTCCCGGGTTACGACCGCCCCCACGTCTTCAACGGCGCGCTCTCCTATGATTTCGGTTACGACATTCGCGCGTCCGCGCGCGTAGCGTTGGCCTCAGGCATACCAGGTCGTCGAACCTCTTCAGCTGCAGACGGTTACGTCTTCGATGAGTCTCGAAGCCCTCCTTACGCACGGGTCGACGCCAAGGTTGCCAAGTGGTGGCAGCCCACCCCGACTTTTCGCTGGGGCCTTCACGTAGAAGTCCTCAACGCTACTCACACAGGGAATGTTTCGACCCGAACTTGCACCGTACAAGAATGCACAAACAAGGGCACCGCACCCATCACCTTCCCCAGCCTCGGGGTGGAGGCAGCCTGGAATTAGGATCCCTGACGCATGTCTCAACTCTGCGCTCTTAAAATGGGCGCGCCGTCTGTGGGTTTCCCCGCGCGCCCGGCGTGGTAGCTTTCGGCGCGTCATGAGCCAGGCCGAAACCCGAGCCCGAAAAGTCCTTCACCTGTCTGGAAAGGATCCCCAGGGGGTACTCCCGGAGTTCTGTGCTCTGCTCTCGAGCGAAGGCGCAGAACTCGTCCATCTGTCTCAATCTTCCGTGCATGAGTGTCTCGTCGTGACAGCCGAGGTGCTGTGTGAGGGACCTCAGCTTTCGGAAAAGGCCTCAGCCTTCGCCAAAGATCTGGGACTTCACCTCGAGGTCACAGAACTCCCCCATCCTCAGGAGACCGTCCCCGAGTGCGGGCTCTGGATCACCGCTCTCGGTACACTGAGTTCAGGTGAAGCTCTCTCTCAGATTGCCAGCACCGTGCGCAAATCTGGTCTCCGCATCGCTCGGGTCGACTCCATTTCGGGGGAAGGGCTTCTCGGAATCAACCTCTTGGCTTCCCGAAAAGAACCTATCTCTCGGTCGGATTTCGCAACCCTCCGAGAACTGCTGTTGAAACTTGCTCCCGCTCTCTCGGTCGATTTGGCCGTACAGAGAGACGACGTCTACCGCACAAGTAAGCGCCTTCTCTGCATGGACGTCGATTCTACCTTCGTCAAAGGTGAGTTCATCGACGAACTCGCCGATCTTTGCGGCGTCAAAGCAGAAGTGGCCGCGATCACAGACCGTGCGATGCGCGGGGAACTCGATTTTGAAGCGTCTCTCCGCGAACGCGTCCGTTTGCTCAAAGGACTTTCGACGGAGAAAACCCGCGCCCTCTGCGATCACTTTGAATTGACCCCTGGCGCCGACGATCTCGTTCGGGTCGTCAAGAGCCTTGGCATGAAGGTCGGGCTCGTGAGCGGCGGGTTCGACTTCTTCGTCGAGTTCCTCAGGCGGCGCTTCGGTCTCGATTTCGCCTTCGCGAACGAGCTCGGTGTCGAGGGTGGGGTCCTCTCCGGTGAAGTTCTGGGCACAGTGGTAGACAGCCACCGCAAGGCTCAGATCCTCAAAGACATGGCGCACGTCTTCGACATTCAACTGGCACAAACAGTGGCCGCCGGCGATGGAGCCAATGACATCGAAATGCTCAAGGTCGCGGGCCTAGGCATCGCCTTTCAGGCAAAACCTCGCTTACAAGAGGTGGCCGACACCTCCTTCAACTACAGTGATCGCCTCGATCCCCTGCTCTATCTGATGGGATTTGACGCCAGGAAACTCAGCGCCGTTTGTGGACAATGACACCTCGCAAACTGGCGATTGTCGGAAACCACGACCAGCTCAGCGGGCGCGTGCCGGCCCGATTTGAGAAGCTCGCTCGAACCGTCTCGTGCGGGACAAGCGAACACCATGGCCTCATCCGGGTTTGCATGCAGATGGCAAAGCGAGCAGTCTACGCTTCTATCCCCCCGTCCGGACGCACGGAACTCGACGCCGCCCTGCATTTGCTTGAAAGGTATACGCGAGGGCAAGCGTCGCCTGAAGAAGTGTCAAAACAACGAATGCTCTGCTTTGCCGGGGCGCCGGCCATCGAACAGCTCGCGGCACAGGCGGTCGTCCGGGCCCAGATCCACCTTCCGCGTGCCGAGAAAACGGCGCTGGATGAGCATGCGGACCATGTGGTGGCGCGGTACACGAGAAGCGCCGCTTATTTCGCGGTGTCGTCCGTAATTCACTGCCTCGATGGCGGAGCCTCACCCCCTCTCCTGCTCGAGGTACCGAGAGCCGCAGAAGGCGCGAAAGCGTACCAGTTAGCTGGACTCGGTGCGGCTCGTCACCAAGCCTTTAGGAAGGCCGCTTACGATCAAGCGCGCTGGGAAGGAACTCGCCTCGGCGCTGATGAACACACCGTGAATCACCTGGCGGTACAAATCTTCCATGAGTATTTAGGCGGCCGTTACCGCGTCCACGCCGATGCCGAACGCCTGCTTTTGGCCGACTTCATCGAGTGGGCCCTCTCCTGAGGGGTGCGGCGCGTATTTGCGCGAAGCGCAGGTGCTACTTGTCGCCGACGAAGTCCGGAGGAGTCGCAGAACCTTCTCCAAAGAAATACTTGTCCATCTCAGTAAACCAGATTTTCTGCCCCTGCTCGCTGGTGAGATCGAGTCGGTACTCGTTGATGAGCATCTTGGAATGCTCAAGCCACATGGCCCAACCTTCCTTCGAGACGCTCGCGAGGATCTTCTGACCGATTTCTCCTTTGAGGGGCGCCTTGTCTAGCGCTTCCGCTTCTCTTCCTAGTTTCACGCACTGGACTGTCGCTGCCATGGGGGAGGGATGTGCCACGAGAGGCGTCTC
>CAYMQT010000011.1:0-17028 GCA_964392575.1 uncultured Polyangiaceae bacterium | reverse complement strand
CGTCTCAGCGCCAGCGCCAGAATCCCGAGGAAGATTACCCTATTGGGGCGCGCTTTTCGTCACCTCTGGCAGCGCGGGTTCGAGTTCGACTCCCTCCGCGTCGTCGACCCCGGGGGAAGGCTGCGCGGAGGATTCCGGATAGGGCTGAGCCACCTCGACCGTAAAGGCCACGGGCCCATCTTTCGTGTGCCTCACGAGGCCCGCCCTCATGCTCGGGCGCTCATCGGCTCTTGCCGCAAGCACAGCTCCGATCACCTGACCGCGACGCTCGACGCTCCTCCCGTCGACGCTCACCAAGCGATCACCATCGACGAGACCGATTCCGAGCGCACCCACTCCATAAAGTTCAATCCCCGCAGGCATCCCGTCGGAAGAAGGTCGAGAAATTCCGAGAGGAATCGTTTGCTGCTCTGCCCATCGAAGGACAGTCTGTTCTGACGCAACCACGCTCTGGGGAGTAGGCCGGTCTTCAAAGGGAGGTAGTTTGGTCGCTACAATATGTCGGGGTCCCTTCGCTTCGCCCGAAAGTCGACCGCCGACGTGCTTGACCTCTTCTGGTGACGTCAACTCCTGGCCCGGTCGGAGTGGCCAGAGCGGAAAAATTCTGTCCCCTTCCTCGTTTTCAAAAGAGGGCTCCCCGTGAGGTAGGCTGCGCGAAAGGGCGCGTAGGGAATGGACGGCGCCGTGCACCGTCGAGTCAATCACCCATCCACGGAAAAACCAGGCCCCGGCTGTCAGGAGCAAGAAGAGCGCGAAAGCCTGCGCTTTGGCTGACTGAAACCCCTTTTTCAATGCGATCGCCACGCGCTCCTGACCCTGCCACAAGAGGCGCTATGATGCATGGGTGGCACCCCGTGACCTGGTGGATTTCGGATACCGACGCATCGTCATCCTGCTTGTGTGGCTGATCGTCGTCCCGACGACCCTCCTCCTGGCTCTGGGCGCGGTCGTCCTTTTCCTGGGGGGATTCAAGGCCAACGTCCTGATGCTGATGGGGATCCTCGTCCTGGCCCTCTCCGGAGCGGCGACGACAGGAGTGATCCTTGTCTGGGTGTTCGTGCGTCGAGAAGCCAACTTCTCTCGACTGCAAAGTGACTTCGTCTCCAAGGTCAGCCATGAACTCAGAACACCGCTCACCTCGATCCGCCTGTTTTCAGAAACTCTTTCCCTGCGTGCCAGCGATCAAGCCACGCGCGAACAGTGCATTGCATCCCTGGAAAAGGAGACGCGACGCCTACAGGAACTCATCGATCGCCTCCTCGATTGGGGAAGGATGGAAAGCGGACGGCGGGACTACAGAAAAGTGGATACCGACGTGAGATCCATCGTGCAGGCCGCCGTGGATGCCTTCGAGGCGGTGCGCGAAAAACAGGATGTGAAACTCGACGTAACCTTGCCCCCAGAAAGTACCCTGGCCCACGCCGACCGCGGCGCCGTGTCGGACGCGCTCTTGAACCTGCTCACCAACGCGGCCAAATATGGGGGGAACCCCTGTCACGTACAAGTGGAATGCGCAGAATCCGCGCGCAATGTCTACATCTCCGTGCGCGACAACGGGCAAGGGATCCCTGTGGCGGAGCACAAAAGAATCTTCCAGAAGTTTTACCGCATCGACGACCGGCTGGCGCGAGAGCAGGAAGGCTCCGGACTGGGCCTTGCCATCGTCAACCACATCGTCAAAGCCCACGGAGGCCGGGTCGAAATTGATTCACGACCGGGTGACGGTAGCACCTTCTCTATCGTCCTCCCCCGTCAGAGCGTACAATGACGCCAGGTGAAGAACATGAGCGAAGAAAAAACGCGAGTTCTCATCGTTGAAGATGATGAAAGCATCGCCCTCGGTCTGAAGATGAACTTAGAGGCCGAAGGCTACGATGTGGAAACGTGCAGCGACGGAGAGCAAGGGCTCGAGCGCGCGGGCAGCGGCGAAGCCGATTTGCTCATTCTCGACGTGATGCTCCCTAAAATGAACGGATTCGAAGTCATCCGTCGTCTGCGAGAGGGAGGATCGACCCTGCCCACGATCATGCTGAGCGCTCGTGGAGCCGAAACGGAGAAGGTCATGGGGCTCGAACTAGGCGCGGAGGACTACATCACCAAGCCTTTCGGACTCGCCGAACTTTTGGCCCGCGTTCGTGCCGTGCTGCGCCGAGGGTATATGGTTCAAGCCGGGGTGGAAGAAGAACTGAAGGTCGTGGACGCCGGACGCTTGAACATCGATTCAGGCACACGGGAGGTAAAGAAGGACGGCTCCCTGGTGCCGCTCACCTCGACGGAGTTTGACATCCTGTGGTGTCTCATCGAAGCGCGAGGACAAGTCCTCTCGCGCGAAGACATTCAAAACCACGTGTGGGGACCAGAACACCACGGAACCTTGAGGACCATCGACAACTTCTTGCTTCAACTGCGTTCAAAGCTAGAAGACGACCCCAGTTCGCCCCGCCACTTGCTCACCGTACGCGGTGTGGGCTACCGCTTCTGCTCGTGATGCCCCTCGGCCTGGAAGAGCCCCTGGCCAAACGCACCGGGTGAACCCTGCCCGCCCTTGAGAGCCAAACCCTATGGATCAGAACCTACTGAGAGCTTACTTCTCTACCGTGTACGAACTTCCTTCCGCGGAAGGAACCGTGGTTGCTTCTCTCGACGGGGAGACGCCAAAGGAAGAGGGGAGCCTTCCAGACGTCCTCCGACGCCGCTTCGCCATCATCACTGCTTACAACCCAAGGTCCATGTTGCTTCCGCGGCGGGTCAATGACCAACGACACCAGGTCATGCGCGAACTCCTTGTCCTCGGCTGTTACCGTGTTGAACAATGCGTGGGTTATGAAGACGAGCCCGAGGTGGCATGGCGTGAGCCAGCGTGGCTCGTTCACGACATCGACAAGCAGGAGGCGCTGGATTTCGGACGCACCTTTCGTCAAAATACCATCGTGTACTGCGAGAACCTGAGACCGGAACTCATCGTCACTGATCCCACCTGCGACACCCTGGGCCAGCGCTATCCTGGGAATTGGCGCGTTCGCCGCTAAGAGCCCGTCAGTCTTTAGTGGGTTAGAGAACCTCGCGTAGCTTGGGCTGTTCCCAGTGGCCAGGAGCCAGAAACACAGAGCCGCAGGAGCACAGAAAGCGCACAGTGAGACTGGACGAGAGCGCGGGGATCGTGAAGAAGCGCACAGGGACGGAAAAGAACCTCTCGCTTGTGGTTGCTTTGTGACGGCGCGCGGTTAGTTTCAGGCCGGGAGACAAGAAAAAAGCATGAGTCAGAACTATGGCAAACGGCCGCAAGATCCAGGAGATGTGGTCGAGCTGGTCATGAATCGGTTGAGTGGAAGCAGCAAAAGGCTGGGACCCGTCGTCTTCATTCTCCTATTGCTGCTGCTGGCCGCCCTGGGTCTCTATCAAGTCGAGCCCGGTGAAGTGGCGGTGGTCCGCACCCTGGGGAAAGAAACAAGTCAGTCTGAGCCTGGTCTCCACGTCATGATCCCTTTCGTGCAACAAAAGAATATCGTCAACATTTCAAATGTCCGACGGATCGAGGTGGGCTTTCGCGGTGATCAACCGCGTCCGGCCGAAGCACAGATGCTGACCGGGGACGAGAACATCGTCGATGCTCAAATGATCGTTCAGTTCAAAATCACCGACGCGAGCAAGTTCCTCTTCCGCCTCGCCAACCCGGAGGGAAGCCTCCGCGCGACCGCAGAGGTTGCCCTGCGCAGCATCATCGGACAGACCACGATCGATGATGCCATCACCAGAGGTCGAGGGCTGGTGCAAACCAAGACTCACGAACTCTTGCAGCGGCTCATGGACCAGTACGACAGCGGTCTGACCGTCACCGAGGTGAAGCTCCAGTCCGTGGACCCGCCTGCCGAAGTAAAAGATGCCTTTCACGACGTCGTCCGCGCGCGAGAGGAAAAAGAGAAATTGATCAACCAGGCGCGCGGCTACCGCGAAGACATCCTCCCCCGTGCGCGAGGCGCGGCAGAAAAGATGGTTCTTGATGCCGAGGGCTACCGCGAACAAAGGGTTCTGCGTGCGCAGGGCGACGCTCAGAACTTCAATGCCGTGTACGCGGAATACCAAAAAGCAGAGAAAGTCACGCGCAGCCGCTTGTACCTAGAAACCATGGAACACGTCCTTGGCAACGTGAAAAACAAGACGATCGTAGACTCTCGTCTCCCCGGCTCGACCCTGCCCGTGCTCCCTCTCGGTGCTCGAGCAGTGGCTGCCGGCGCTGTCGTCCCTCAACCAGGAGCCAACCCATGAACAAGAATATCGGCCTCACGCTGCTCCTGATCGCTATTTATATCGGGTGGGATTCTTTCTTCGTCATCCAGGAGTACGAGCAGGCCATCGTCACTCAGCTCGGAAAGTACAAGAAAACGTACACGACGCCGGGTCTTCGTCTGAAGACTCCTTTCGCCGACACCGTTCGACGCATGGAAAAGAGGATCTTGGGCAGCGATACAGCGCCCGCAGAATACCTCACCTTGGACAAGAAAAGGCTCGTCGCTGACCCGGTCAGCCGCTGGCGGATAGTGAACCCGCTCAAGTTTTATAAATCTGTCCATGATGAAGCCGGAGCCAAGGCACGCCTCGATGACATCGTGAACTCGGAATTGCGCGAGCAGATCGCCAGCCAAGACTTTGGGGACATCATCGGCAGCAAGCGTGAAATCCTCGTCAACAAAGTCACTTTGGTAGCTCGTAAACAACTTGCGCCCTTGGGGATCGAACTCGTGGATATTCGTATCAAACGCGCCGATCTTCCCAATGAAGTCGAGGAAAGCGTATTTCAGCGCATGCGCGCCGAACGAGATCGGATCGCGAAGAAGTACCGCTCGGAAGGGGCGGAAGAGGCTCAAAAGATTCAAGCCGACACCGACAAATCGCGCGATATTCTCATGGCCCAGGCCTATGAAAAAGCTCAAACCATCCGCGGTGAAGGCGACGCCAAGAGCATTTCCATCTACGCCGAAGCCTATGAGAAGGACGCCGAGTTCTACGCCTTCACACGTAGTTTGAAGACCTATGAAAAGGTCATCGATGAAACGACCAACGTCGTTCTCTCGTCCAACAACGAACTTCTCAAGTACCTTGAGAAGAGCAAGTAAGGCGGGCAAGGGCAGAAGCTAATCAGCAAGATCATCCTTGAGCGCTTCGAGCAGCATTCCGGTCGCGGCCGCATAGGCCGGAATGCCCCAGGGCGATTGAGGGGGATCTCCGTCAGCGCTCTGCCCCACATGACCCAGCGCTCGACCTCCGAGGAGCGCCCTACGTACTCGATCCCGGAGCTCCGGCGCACTCTCGGGAGAAGCGGCCATTTTGGCGCGCACATAGAACAAGAGCAGGTGGGGCCAGGCCGCGCCCTGATGGCTCGCCACGGCGCGTTCTTCCACAGATTGCCCTGAATGCCCAATGTAGTCGGGGCTGCGTGGTTCGAGGGTACGCACGCCTCGATCCGTGAGCAGTCTCTCTTCTACCCGCATGAGAAGTTCCTGCGTCTGCCACGGCTCGAACAGCTCAGGCGCAACCGCCAGGGCGATGAGAGCGTTCGGTCTTACGGAGGGATCGGCCCAGGCCTCAGAAGTGTCTCGCTTCTCGCTGAGCGTATCGAAAGGGTAGTTGGTTTCGTGGCACCAGAAGGTATCCGAGAAGGCCGATCTGACGCGCGCCGCGTGGGTGCGAGCGCGCGCGGCCAACTCCGGCTCCGCGGCCTCTTCCGCCCAGACCCCGAAAATCGAACAAGCACGGAACCACAGACTCTGAAACTCCACGGCAAGACCGCGTCGTGGGGTAAAGATGCGATCCCCAAGTCGAGACTCCATCCACGTCAAAGGAAACTCAGCACCATTGGCCACGAGACCTTCGTCGGAAAGCCAGGCGACTTTCCTGCCTTGGGCAGTCATGCGCTCAAAAATGACTTTCATCGCTGCGTAGAGTTCTGCCTTCAGAAGCGGGTCAGAAGGAGTCTGCTCTACGACGCGTTCACCTATGGGGAAGAGCCAAAGGGATGCATCAACACAAGGACGCTGCTCCTCCAGAGGTGCCGTGGTCCGGTCTACGAGGAAACCGTCGCGCAAGTTTCGCAGCAAGTGACGCAAGGACCGCTGAGCTTCTTCGTTTTGACCACGACACAGATAAATGCCCGTGAGGGCGAGGAGCGTATCCCGCGACCACACGTGCAGCCACGGGTAACCTGCGACGATCGCTGCGCCATCTCCGAAAACAAAACTCTCGGCCGCCACCGACAGTCCTCGGATTTCCGGGGACAGGGTCTTCCTCTGGTTTTCCCCGTCAGACCCGCAATACGCCGGATCCGCTCCCAAACGGCGCTGTGCCGCCTCCATGACGAGCTCTTCGGGAGCACCCTCGGGCGTAGAGCCGACAGAGACAACAAGATAACGGGTTTCTCGCGGTGACAGTTCAAACTCAAAGATACCTGGTGACCACATGTCCTCCTGAAAGTCCTCATAACGAGCGCGGTCGTCCAGGTACTCGAACTTTCGCCACCAGTCCGGAAAGCCCATGAACACTCCGCTGTGCTGAAAGAGCACAGAAGGAAGGTGCGCCACCGGTTGTACTTCCACCTCGCCGGAACGGAGCGTGACCTTCTGAAGCATCCCTCCGTGCTCACTACAGAGCTCCTCGGCAGGGCGCATAGGCATCAGAGGTCGTAGACTGAGCCGGGCAGAATCTTTTCCGGACCACGTGAGGGCAACCACAACCGCCTGACGGTCGTGCACCAAGCTGATGGTTCGTTCGATGGTGCCACTTGGAAAGTGGTAGACCCAGCGGGGAAGGGGATCCTGAGTGAACGTCTCAAGGGCCCGGTACCCCAGGGTAGGTGCCATGTTGGGAAACTGATGCGTAGAGAGGCTGTGCGTTCGTCCCCCCACCTCCAGAGACATCTCAAGATGACTCAGCACGACATGACGGCGAAAGTCTTCCGCGAAGTGACACACGAGCAGCCCATGCTGACGACGGGTGTGCATGAGAGCGACCGTGCTCATGCTGTACGCACCCAAATTGTTCGAAGCGAGCCATTCAGCCTCGGCCCTCTCCAGATCCCCTTTGACGAGAACATGGGGCCAAGGCCCGTCCGTGAGGCCGCGCCACTCCTCTTCGTCCTTCGACTTCGGCATCGATTTTAGCTTCGGCATGTTCCCCCCCGCCCTCGCGCACGAAAAATCATAGCCCTAGCGCCTCTTCGGCGGCCCGCGTCATCGACGCGAGAGGGGGCTGCTGGCCGGTCCAAATCTGAATCGCAAAAGCCGCCTGCCCTACGAGCATCCCCAAGCCCCCTCTTGCAAGGTGTCCCTCTTGTTCCGCCCGCCGCAAAAAGGGAGTGACTTTAGGGGTGTAAACGAGATCGTAAACCGCCACGCGACGTGAGAGCCCGCTCCAAGGAAATACCTGCGCCAGCTGCTCTCCCCCCTCGGCGCCCTTCATTCCGGCGCTCGTCGCCTGCACGATGAGGTCGACCGTACTCAAAACCTCTTTCAGCGCTTCGGGAGAAGGGCTCGGCCACGCGCATGGTGTTACGCAAAGCCGCTCCCATTCTCGCGCGTGGGGCCAGACCGTCGGAGAAACACCTGCGACCATCCGCCTACCCGTGACCGTGACCCTGCGACAGCCGGCGCGCTTACAAGCGACGGCTGCGGCCAAAGCTGCCCCACCCGTACCAATGATCAGAGCCGCCGGACCCGTGGTCAACGCGGCGCCCAGATCCGCCACCACTTTCTTGAGCTCTGCAGCGAGGGCTGACGCGTCCGTGTTGTGAGCAACGATTTCCCCGCCGGAGCCCAAACTGAGTACATTGCAAGCGCCCACGTCTCGCGCCGTCTCTGCATGAACGTCAGCACAGTCATACGCGATTTGCTTCCAAGGAATCGTGACGTTGGCGCCTTTGATCTCCCCCGTCTTGATCTTGCTCACCTGGACCCTCACCGCGTCCTCGTCGGCGCAATCCACAAGATGATATTCGGCGTCTAACCCCAGCGCCTCATAGGCGGCTCGATGGATAGCCGGCGAGAGTGAATGGCCGACAGGATGACCGATGAGAATGAATGAATCAGGCACTAAACAAATCCGTGCGCCAAAAGACGCGCATCACCGGCTTTAGACAGAAGAGTCGCCCCTATCACCGCCCCCGGCCGGGGACTCATGCTCGAAGACCGCCAGGTTTTCAACCGAAGAATCCACCTTTTCTACCTGGGCGGAAAAACTCCCCTTCTCGACGCGAATCTTAAGGGTTTCTCCGGGCCTGAGCAGAGAGGCATCTCGGATGAGCGCTCCGTCCGGACGGGTGGCCAAGGCGTAGCCACGACCAAGAACGGACAGCGGGGAGAGGGCGGACAGTGACCTGCCAGCGGCCGAGAGGCGCGAGACTCCCTCCGCGAGAACCCGACGCATGGCAAGAACATTGCGCACGGTGAGCGGTCCGAGTGAAGTTCGAGCGGAGGCCACGACGGCGCGCGGGTGCCGAGCGTATAGCCGGTGACGCTGCCCAGAGAGGGCCAAGCGACTCGAAGAGAGCAAGTGATGACTCCGGCGCGAGAGCTGAATGCGAAGTTCATCCAGCGCTTGCTGTCCCTCTGCCACGAGGAAACGCGGATCTGCGAGTTTCCGGCGCTTCTGCCCGAGGTCCGACCCTGCCCGCGCAAGACGCACCCGCGTCACCTGGCACAAGTGACGGGTCTCTCGCCTCAGCATCTGCACTCGTTCATTCTGATCGGGGACAACGAGCTCAGCGGCCTGGGAGGGCGTGGCGGCGCGGACATCCGCGACGAGATCCAAGAGAGACGTATCGATCTCATGGCCCACCGCACTCACGACGACGATTGAGCTCGCTGCGATTCGGCGCACGAGCGCTTCGTCGTTGAAAGCCATGAGATCTTCAGCCGATCCCCCTCCGCGCCCCACGATGATCACGTCCGGGCGCGCGCGCTCGAGCAAATCAAAAGCCTTCATGAGTGACGACACCGCACCGTCGCCCTGAACGACGGCAGGGGAGAGGAGTAAACGCACCGGTCCCCGACGCTGAGCCACGCTGCATATGTCTGAAAATGCCGCACCGGTCCGGCTCGTCACCACCCCGATGGTGCGCGGGTCACTCGGCAGCGGACGCTTCCTTGCCGGATCCGTCAGGCCCTCTTCCACGAGCCTCTGTCGAATTTTGAGGATCGCCTCGAGCAGGGCGCCCTGACCCGCCGGGCGCGCGGCTTCTGCAATCCACTGGAGTCTGCCCCGCGGCGGATAAAAAGAGGCCCGGCCCTTGAGCTGAACGCGCGCTCCCTCGGAAAGCATGCCTCGGTAGCGAAAGACTTCTCGCTTGTACATCACGCAATCGATCGTTGCGTCCCGTGTTTCATCCTTGAGGGTGAAATAGACATGCCCGGAGACGGGGCATTGAAGACGGCCGATCTCTCCCTCGACCCAACATCCTGCCGTAGCATCTTCCACAATCCGCTTGAGGCCCTGAGCGAGCTCAAAGACGGAAAGGACGCGTTCTTCGCCCTCGCTCATCTAACCCTTGAGTTCCCGGACGAACTCCCAGTCATGGACGAGATGCTTCTTCAACATCAGGGAAAGAAGCGCCGCGAACATGCGCTGCCAGTTGGCATTTTCACCAAGCACTTCGGTGACGTCCGCACCGTCCGCGGCAGCGCGAAGAGCCTCGACTAGATCTCGGGCCGTCAGCTCCCCAGGTCCAGCCTCCTTTTGCTCCTTCGGAGACGCCGGCAGCCTGACCTGGGTACCGTCGAGGAGAGTCAGTGTGATCATTTTCGGGCCTCCTACTCTTAGTTTTTCTGGAGTGGGCATGGCCGAATCACGTGGAATCAGTTCCACACTTTCCGGGCTTGCCTCCTCTTCTTCGGGCGGAGCCGGAGCTTCCGCTCGTACGAATTCGGCCGCAGAAGGAAGCGAGGGGGGTTGTGAGGCGGAGGCTGCTGAAGATCGGACGGGCGGAGCCGGAGGAAGCGACGAAGAACGCACCACTTCTGGCTGAGCGGGGGCGACCGACGCCGGGGGCAGTCCGAGATAGTAGGCACGGATCGCGTTTCGGATGTCCGAGGGTGGAGCGATCATCGGCCGCACCGGCAATCCAGAAAAATCCGCGACTTCGGAAAGCGCGTCCTGATTGCTGGGGTCTTCGATGGCGACGTAGAGCGTCTCCTTGCGATTTTTGCTTCTGCGGACGTAGATAGGAACAAGCGTGTGCTTCTCGGCGGTTTCGCTCTGAACGAGATTGAGCAGCTGACGAGAAAAATCTACATACTCAAGCGAAACCCAGGGCACGCTGAGCTGTTGACTGAGGACCTGAGTGACCTTGGCTTCACTCACCATCCCCTCCCGAACGACAATCTCACCCAGCTTGCTTCGATCCGTCTGCTGAAGGGTCAGCGCCTGCTCTAGCTGCTCGCGGCTGATCAGGCCCGTTTCGACAAGTAGCTCACCTAGACGTACACGCTCGGTCATCTCGGGCCTCATCCTACAACAAAGGCTACAAAGTTCTCCCCTAGCGGCCTCATTTGCTAGGGCCAGCGAAGTTAGCGACACTTCCACCCAGAGAGCGGCCGGAGCCCGGCCAGGACACCAGGCCTTCCCCGCTCACTCCCCCAGGAACTCCTTCTGTTCCGCACGTGCTTTCCGACCTCCCTCCTCATGAGTCCGCCCCCCCCCCACAACGCCGCCGCCCCGGAGGCAACGCCTTGCCCGCACTGTCACCGCGAGTGCGGAAGGGACAGCGCCTACTGTCCTTCGTGTGGCTTCCCTGTCGGAACCGTTCCCAAGAAAAGCGAAGATAAGTTCATCGGCACCACCCTCCCCGCCGGCTATCACATCATCGAATTGATCGGCGTCGGCGGGATGGGTCGGGTCTATCAAGCCGAGCAGTCGGTGCTCGGACGGACGGTCGCCGTAAAGATCATTCATCCTCACTTGTTGGCTGATGACAATTCTGCGGTCCGCTTCCTGACCGAAGCTCGCGCCGCCAGTCAGCTCAATCACCCCAACAGCATCTCCGTCTTCGACTTCGGACGCACCGACGACGGCCAGCCGTACTTGGTGATGGAACTCTTGCGCGGCAAAGATCTAGGAATCGTAGCGCACGAAGAAGGTGAGTTGCCGCTCACACGAATTGTCGAAGTCTTGAGGCAAGTGCTGGCTGCTCTCGGACAGGCGCACGACCTAGGGATCATTCATCGCGATCTCAAGCCAGAAAACATCATCCTTCAGCCCCAGCGCCGAGGCGGGGATCTGGTGAAGGTGCTGGATTTTGGCCTGGCAAAACTGCGGGCAGACAAAATTCCTGGCCCCAGTGTCACGAGTCCCGGAATCGTTTGCGGGACTCCGGACTACATGGCGCCAGAACAGGGACGGGGCGATCAGATTGACGGGCGCAGTGACCTTTATGCGGTCGGAGTGATCCTCTTTCAGCTTCTGACCGGCAGGCTTCCCTTTGAAGGAGAGTCCCCCACTCAAGTGGTCATGATGCACTTGACCGTGCCTGCCCCCGATCCGAGACAGGCCGCCCCGCGACGCAACATCCCCGCCTCCCTTGCCGAGGTCGTGAAGAAAGCCTTGGCCAAATCGCCAGGGGATCGATACGCCGACGCCGGAGAGTTTTCCGATGCGCTGGAGGATGCGCTTTCCATCGTCAGGAAAGAGTCCAGCGGACAGACCGTAGCGGTAGGTGCTGCGCCCAGTTTGATCGCCGGCGAGACCGTGGATTGTGAAGCCTGCGGGTTCGAAGTGCCGCGGGCCCGCTTTTGCTGCGAGTGCGCAGCGCCCCTGCCTCAGGATCGCTCTGCGCAATTTCCCCCGCCGTTCATCGGGCGGGCAGAAGAACTCTCCTGGCTCGAATCCCGAAGACCCACGGCTCCCGAAGTACGCGGAGCGCGAGTGGCAGGCGAACCGGGTATCGGAAAATCCCGACTTCTCGAGGAATTCTCGCAAAGCGTCAGCGCCCAAGGGGACCAGATCATTTTGGTCGAACCCGACCCGTACGGTGCAAGAGTGGCCCATTTCGCCGCCGCCTCGGCCATCCGTGGCCTCACGCGCCTCAGTCCTGAAGCCATCGAGGCCGGCGACTTCCCCCGGGCCAACTCCGAAGTCGCTCGGGGTCTCAAAGACATCCTCCTGGGGTCGGACCGTGGCGATCTCCGTTCACCGATGGAACGCCGCCACGCAACTGCTTCTGCCCTCCGCTGGGCACTGGTGGAAGCTGCTGCGCGGGGGCCTGGAATGCCCGTGCTGATCCTGGACGACATGGACCGGATGGACGGACCCTCGCTGCACGCTTTCGCCGACGTGATCGGAGATCCCCCGCCGGTGGCTGCGCTCATCGTGGGAACCCACACGCCAGGATTCGAGTCGGGTTGGGGCGCAGAACGCGTGGCAGCGCTCGTGCTTTCGGGACTGGACCTCACTCAGGTCCGGAGCCTCATGCCTAGCGGGGCTTCCCTCCCGGCCAACAAGAAAGTCCTGCCCCTATACCTCGAACAGGCGCTCCGACATCACTTTGAAGGGGGCACACTCATCCCTGAGCGCATGGGCGATCTCATTCATCAGCGCCTGGACATGCTCGATGCTCAGGCGCGGCGGGTCCTGCAAGGCCTCAGTGTGCTCGGCTTTTCCTCCGTCATTTCGGACATCGCCGAGCTCGTAGACATCGACAACGTAGAAGACGCTATTTCCGCGCTCCTGGCCCGCGGGATGATCACCGTTTCCTCCGGACGCGCCGCCGTCAGTCACCCTCTCGTGCGTCACATCACTCTCATGGGCATCCCCGCAGAAGCCCGCAGGCAGTTGCACCGTCGCGTCCTCCGTATCGAGGACCGAAAGAGGGGACCGCTCGAAGCACGAGCCCTTCATGCTTTCGAATGCCAGGAATCCTTCCAGGCTCTGTTGCTACTGGAACAGGTGGCGGACCGAGCCACCGCGGTCGGAGATACCGGCGCCGAGGTCCTTGCCCTGAGGCAGGGTCTGGATATCGCGCGGCGGGAAATTTCTCGCGGCGAAATCGACGACCCCATGCGAGCGGTCCTTATTTTTAGCCGCAAACTCGGTGCCTCCCTGACCCGAGCAGGGAACTTTGCCGACGCCGACGGGATCTTGAGGGAATCTCTGGATCTCGCCGGCCCGACCAGTCCCGACCGCGCGAAGATCCTCGGCGCGCTCGCTCACGTTTCTTATGGACGCAAGCGATACGACGAAGCACTCGCGCGCATCGAGCAGGCGATTGCCGCGGCCGAACTCGCAAAGGCCGACAGCTTGATCCTCACCCTCGAAGAAACCAAGTCCGCCTGGTCCCGCTAGGCAGGCGGAAAAAGAAATCCCCGTCTCAGAAACTCACTTCTGAAGGGCCGAGAGCTCGCGCATTTCTTGGAGAAATCCGCCCGAAAGGATGGGAAATCGGCACCACGTCTTGGGGTCGAGGTTGGCGTCGTCGACATGAAAGCAAGGCGCATACCTTTCTCGCTTCCACTGATTGATCGCAAACAGACGATAAAATCTCTGTACCCAGAAGAGTAAATCACTGGGGCGGTACTCTTGAAACTGCTCCTCCACGCGCTTTTGCACCAGGGGCGCCGGCAAACGCTCGCCGATGGCCAGACGCTCGATCACGTCGAGCACCTCATAAGGCATGAGATCCGCTTCATCGGTCTGACGCTCGCTCGGTGGACGTAGTTCGGCTGTGGGATCTTGATCGTTCACATACGAAAGCGCAGAAAGAGGCCCGCTCTCAGGCAGACCCGTCTTCTCCATGAAGCAAAGCCAAGTCCTGAGGAAGGCCTTGTCCACCCCTCCGATGGGACAGAGCCCACCCGCCGTATCACCATCCATGGTCGCGTAACCCACCGCGGCCTCTGAGCGATTGCTCGTCGACAAGAGCAGCGCCCCTCGAACATTGGCCAAAAGCCAAACCGTGGGGGCGCGCACGCGCGCCTGGATGTTCTGTAACGCCACGTCATCCGTTTCCCACTTGAGACTCCTCCGCAGAACCTTTTCCGCCAGGTTCGTATAGGACTCAACGAGGGCGCCCACGGGGATTTCAAAGTGCGCGGCACCGACCGCCTCTGCTACCTTTTCGGCCGCAGTGCGCGTCACAGGACCGCTGTTTTCTGTACTTTGATAGGCCGTGGTGAGGAGCCGCTGCACGATCTCGCGGTCCCCGAGATCCAGATCCGTGACTGCACCGAATCCACCTCTCTCAAGAAACTCCCGCCTACCAAGCTCGGACGTCCCCAGACGCACCATGAGCCAGACCATCGTCACCACGGCCGATGAATCTGCCCCACCGCTCAAAGACACGACGAATCCCTGCGCACGCGACTTGCGCATGTAGTCGAACAGCCCCAGCGCGACGACGCGCCCCAGTGCCTCCTCCTTGCTGAGCTCACCCCTAGCGTCCGCGCCCGGCGTCTTTTGCGTGACGGGATCAAGCGGCGAAACGTCTGGATAGAAGAACGGGGCTGTCAGAAGGTGAGACTCCCCGGACGCAGCCTCAAGCTCCGTCTCTGGGATTTCGAGTGTTGCCGCGCAAAGACTCCGAGGAGCAAAAGAAAGACGCCTGGTTTCCGCCACCACCTCCGACTCTTCTCCTCTGGGACGACAGATGAGCGCATCCCCGTCGTAGATCATCCGCCCCGCTTCATTGCCGAGGAGGTTGGCGTAGACGTAGTGAACGCCAAACTCGCGAGCAGCAGAGCCCACGATGCCGCGACGAATGGCGTGTTTCTTGAAAGAAAAGTGACTCGCGCTGGGATTGAGAACCAAGCGAACCCCGACCTTGGAAAATCGGATCAAGGGACGGTCCTTGACCCACGCATCCTCGCAAATTTCAAAGCCGACGCGCAGGGGGCCAACCTGAAAGAGGAGATCCCCCACGGGGACCACTGATCCCATGAACGCAATCTCGCTGACCTTTCCGGCCGGCCAAGCCTGAAACCACCGCGGTTCGTAATGAACGCCATCACCGGCAAGATGCTGTTTGAGCGAAATGCCAAGGACCGCGCCGTCCACGAAGAGTGCAGCACCGTTGTAGATCCCATCTCCCACTTTCACAGGGAGCCCCACGGCTACAATCAGTCCTCGGGTGTGGGGCGCTATTTCTTCAAGCACACCAAGGGCACGAAAAGTCGTATCGGGCCAGAGGAACGCATCCTCACAGCCGTATCCGGTGAGACAAAGTTCAGGAAAGCAAACCAGGCTCGCCCCAGAGGCCCGCGCCTCCGCCAAGCCCAGGAGAACATTGTTTCGGTTTCCCTCCCAATCGAGAGGGGTCTGGTTGAGAGCAATGGCGGAAGCTCGCACGCGGGTCATGACGAAAAGCGGAAAAGCCAGCGCCGCGAAAAATGCCCGATAAGGCCTGTGGGGAGCCGACTTGCTTCCCTCTTTTCCCTCAAAGGACGGGGATGCGCAAACCTTCGCTCTTTTGAGAAGCGTCCGCGACGGTTTCCGTGTGTGATCCCCGCATGAAACTGCTCTTCATCGGTGGCACCGGAATCATCAGCTCAGCTTGCGCGGCGCTCGCGGTCGAACGCGGACACGATCTCGATTTGCTCGTTCGCGGGAGTTCGAGCTCCGTACGACCGCCACCGCCTCAAGCCAGAATTCTGAAGGCAGACATTCGTTCCCTGAGCGAAGCTCAAAGCGCGCTCCGCGGAAAGGAGTACGATGCCGTCGTCGACTTCGTCGCCTTCACGGAAGAACACATCGAGACCGATCTCGAACTCTTCCGGAACATCACAGGCCAGTTCGTTTTCATTAGCTCTGCCTCTGCCTATCACAAGCCGGTACGGCACCTGCCCATCACGGAATCCACACCCCTGCACAACCCCTTCTGGCAGTATAGCCGCGACAAGATCGCGTGTGAGAAAAAGCTCTTCTCGGCGTATCAGGCTGAAAACTTCCCCGCCACCATCGTCCGACCGTCTCACACGTACGACAAGACTCTCATGCCACTGAGTCATGGGGGAACGGTCCTCCATCGCCTCCTCAAAGGGAAACCCATCATCGTTCACGGAGACGGGACCTCCCTCTGGACCCTGACCCATCACGCAGACTTCGCGGTGGGACTCCTCGGCCTTCTGGGAAGCGGCGCCGCCCTAGGAGAAGCGTTTCACATCACGGGGGATGAAGCCTTGCCTTGGAATGAAATCACTCACGCTCTCGCAAGGGCCTTGGGAGTAAAGGCTAGGATCGTGCACGTCCCCTCGGACAAGATCGCTGAGCGAGATCCTGACTGGGGCGCTTCCTTGCTGGGCGACAAATCTCACAGCGCCCTCTTCGACAACAGCAAAGTGAAGCGGTTGGTGCCGGACTTCCGGGCAAAAATCCCCTTCGCCGAGGGCGCGCGGGAGATCGTGGCCTACCACCAGGCCCATCCGGAGTTGATGAGTGCACAGTCACAGATAGACGCCGTGATGGACTCCCTGGCTACAGAGTTTGAAGTTCACGAGTGCTGAACGAAAACGCACGTTCGAAAACCGTCGCGAGCGCCTGCTGTTCAGGAGGAGGACGCAGATATTATAAAATATAAGGATGTCCGACAGAGCGCGTAGACCAACACAGCGGGGAGCGCCGCAGGTTTTTCGAGCCTGCTCTAAGCGCGAGAGGCACTCTAAAGTCCGCTGCTCCTGGTCACGGCGAGGAAGAGAGCCAGCACGGTGAGGGCCAAACAGGAGGCAGTCGCGGGCCGGAGCCAAGACGGCTCTGACACCGCTCCCCTCTCGCCCCCCTCTTGACGAAGGAAGAGCACTCCTGAACCGAGGACGAGCGCTCCGGCGATCCCGCCGCCCAAATGAGCGGCCCAGTCGATACGGATCGCGGAATTTGGATCGAGATTCACCATGAAGGTGATCATGAGATTGAGCCCAAGATTTTGTAGCGCCGCCGAACGAACCCGACCACGGATGCTCTCGGGGAGAATCGCCGGTCGTCCAAACCCGAGGGCCGCTTGAGCGCCCAAGATCCCCCAAAACGCTCCGCTCGCCCCCACGCTGTATCCTTGGAGCAAGG
>CAYMQT010000010.1:0-52515 GCA_964392575.1 uncultured Polyangiaceae bacterium | reverse complement strand
ATGAAGGGTCGAGCGAAACGCTTCGAGAAGGAGGCGGAAGTGAGCGTGACTTTCGCCGATGTCGCCGGGCAAAAATCCGCTAAGCGGGACCTGGAAGAGATCGTGAAATTTCTCAAAGAGCCGGAAAAATACCGGCGTTTGGGGGGGCGCGTTCCTCACGGGGTGCTGCTCGTGGGGCCCCCCGGTACCGGGAAGACTTTGCTCGCGCGCGCGGTAGCAGGAGAAGCCGGCGTGCCCTTCTTTTCCATCAACGGTTCAGAATTCATTGAGATGTTTGTGGGGGTAGGGGCTTCGCGCGTTCGTGAGCTGTTTGAGGAGGCGAAGAAGGTCGCACCGGCTATCGTTTTCATCGATGAAATCGACGCTGTGGGCCGAGCGCGAGGAGCTGGACTGGGCGGCGGCCACGATGAGCGAGAGCAAACCCTCAATCAGCTGCTCAGTGAGATGGACGGATTCTCCCGTAACGATCACACCATCGTCATCGCCGCTACCAATCGTCCGGACGTGCTCGATCAAGCTCTTCAGCGGCCTGGACGGTTCGACCGTCGCGTTGTCATCGACAGGCCCGAGCTTGAGGCTCGTGAAGCGATTCTCAAGGTGCACACACGGGACAAGCCGCTGAGCGCTGGCGTGAATCTGGCGGCGCTTGCGAGCGATACGCCTGGATTCTCTGGCGCGGACTTGGCCAATTTGGCCAATGAGGCGGCGCTGGCGGCGACACGACGGGACGCAGATGACGTCACGGAAGAGGACTTTCGCACGGCCTATGACAAGATCGTGCTCGGAGACGTTCGCGAATCGAAGCTGGATCCGGAAGAAAAGCGCCGGGTGGCGATCCACGAATCCGGGCACGCGGTGGCGGCGCACTTTTCACCCCACGCAGAGCCCCTCCGGAGAGTGACGATCATCCCGCGAGGAATGGCTCTTGGGGTTACGCAGCAGGTGCCTCAGGGCGAGCGGCACATGATGACTCGCCCGGAACTGGAGGCGCGTCTCCGCGTGTTGATGGGAGGGTTCGCGGCCGAGAAGTTGGTTTTGGGAGAGACGAGTTCTGGGGCCGAAAATGACCTGAAGCGGGCGAGCGAGATCGCGTTCAGAATGGTGGCGCATTTTGGCATGAGCGAAGCCGTCGGTCCGGTGTTTCATGAGCACAAGACCGAGCACCCTTTCTTGGGTCAGCGCATGGCCACCGACGGCGGTACGTCGGATGCGACGGTGCACATCATCGAGCAGGAGGCGCGTTCGCTCCTTCTCCGGGCCGCGGGAGAAGCGGAAAAACTCATCGAGAAGCACATGAACTCCCTGTGCGCGCTCAGGGACGCCCTTCTCGACAGGGAGAGCATCGAAGAAGCCGAGCTGGCGTCGCTTCTCGGTCCAAGCGTGAAGGTACACACGAAAGTGGACCCCGAAGCAGACTCTCTGCATTGAGCTTTCTTCTTAACCGCATTGAGTGTCGATCCGAAGGCGAAAAGCGGCCATGGCTAGGAGCCGGAAATGAAGCGACAGTACTTCCTCATCAAGACCGAGCCGGACGAATACGGCTGGGAAACCTTCATCACTGATCCGGTGGGGCGTTGGGATGGGGTGAGAAATTTCTCTGCCCGCAATCAGTTGCGCGCCATGCGTCTGGGCGACTACGCGCTTTTCTACCACACCGGAAAGGCCAAGGAGGTCGTCGGCGTAGCAGAGGTGAAGCGTGAAGCGTACCCGGATCCGACGGCGAAGAGCGGAGACTTTTCAGCGGTAGATTTCAAACCCGTGCTCAAACTTGCGCAGCCCGTTTCACTGAAAACGGTCAAGGAGGAGCCGACCTTGAACGAGATGGTGCTAGCCCGGCGCCCGAGACTCAGCGTGCAGCCCGTGAGCGCCGACGAGTTCAAAAAGATATTGAGCCTGGGTAAGACCAAGCTCTCGCTCAAGTAAGGCCCTCTCAGTCGTTCTGTTCGGCGGCCCGTGCTTCTTCAATTTCGATCAGGGTCTCCAGAGCTTCAATCTCGCGCTTGGTGCGCAGCTCCTTTTGTCTGACCTTCTTCAGCTCAGTTTCGATACGTCGCTGTTCAACTTCGGCGCTGCGGAGTTGCTCTTTGAGCGCTTCGCGCTCTTTTTTCAGGGTTTCACTTGGGATCGCCAAAACACACTTTCCTTTCTATTCGTATTTGCTGCCAGAGGGAGGGGCAACGATGTTGTCTTCGTTTTCTTCGGGTGCTCGTCCGATGACCTTCGTCTCCTTGAGGCGTCCCTTCCCTCGGGGAGTGTCAGCGGCGGGCTCTACCTCCACGGCCTGGTCAGAGTTCTTCGCCTGACACCCGCCCTCGAACCCGGAAGCATCGAACTCGCTCTTGCTGCTTCCGGTCCGTGTCTTGCCCTGGTTGCTTTCAAATTTCACGCGCACCTTGAGTTTGCGCACGCCAGCGCGCGCGGGAGAGCAATAGCTGACGAGATAGTGACTTTTCCAAGAATCGCGGACCCTCATGCCAAAGTCCGCGAAACGCATGGGTAGGGTATCCATCGAAGAGTATTCGAAGCGTTTGTCCTGGCCGATCTGATGCAGAGTGTTGAAGCGGACGCCTTGAGGTGCGAGGCTATAAAACTCGTAGCCAGATTCCGTGATGGCTTTTTGAAGATCTCTATCGGTGATGCGCCCGGCCAGGTCGGGGCCGGTGAGAAAAGTGGCTACGGTCCCGAAGTGAACCCCCGCACTTCCTTTTTTCGAGCCAGAGTTGAGTCCCTTGATGGCACTGAGCACTGCGCTGTTCAGGTCTCTTGAGTCGTCTTGGCTGAGAAATTGATTCAGGGGAGGCAGAGGACGCTTGGTGACGGACGCAACCTTGGAAAAGGTCGCGACCTCGCGAGCCCGAGCCGTTCCATCAAAAGCAACTACGGTCACGGGCTGAGTGACGGAGACCTTTTCTACGAAGTGCGCAGCCCCACGAGAAATTCTTGCGAGATCCTTTTCCTCAGGCGACCCGCTGAGGTCTAAAAGCAGCACGGTGTGTGCCGATGCGATTTTGTCACGGGGCAGGAGTCTGAGCCCTATTTTCTCCCGTTCGAGAAGGACCTCATTTTCGTAAATCTCAAAGTTACTCGGTCCCAGGTAACCGACGGGCTCACCCTCATCCGCAACGGTCACATAGACGGTCAGATCGTTGGGCTTTTGGGCCTCGGTTTTTGCGGTCGTCACGTCGGCGCCGAGAGAGAACAACCCGCATCCGCTCAGGAAGAACGCGATCAGTGTGACAAGGGCCAGAAGGTGCTTATTCGTCATTTGATTATTCCCAGAACACGTTTCCCTGAAGCGCGCGCGAGAGCATTTCCTTGTTTCCGTGGGAGAGAAACTCCGGGATCTCGTCTGGATCAAAGAGCGCAACCTCCAGGATTTCAACCGGATTCACCGGGGACTGAGTAGGGGGCTCAATCGTCGCTTCGACGACCACAGTGACGGCGTGAAACCGGGGATCGTGGGACGGGGCGGAGTACACCCCCAAGAGGCCCCCGTTCTTCGCAGAGGTCACGCCGGCTTCTTCGAGCAACTCCCTTGGAAGAGTTTCGCGGAGAGTTTCCCCCCACTCAATCGTGCCTCCGGGGAGGGCCCACATTCCGGTGTCACCTCGCCGGATCAAGAGAACGCGGCCGTCGACCGTCCGCGCAAGTGCGACGATCCCGACCACCGGGCGCCTCAGGAGATGCCGTAAGATCTCCTTGACCACTTTCATGATTCCCGACGGGATCCGCATTCTGTCGAGAGAATGCCCAAGAGCCTCCCCTATAGCTAGCGCCCCGGGGCGCTCGGGGCCCTGACTCGACAATTCGGCTCAGTTTGGCTCTAAACGTGGAGTGAGAAAGTTCTCGGGAGCCCTTCTGTTCTTGCAGCTTCTCGGCTGCGGGCGAGGGGAGCCGCCAGGGGCTGACACAGAAGGGGAGCAGACACTCGTCCTTTCAGTAGTGGGGCGAAGGGAGGCGGCAGACGACGCAAAGCTTGACGGAAGCCAAGGGCTTGGGACCATGGACGACAACCTGCCGTTTGATCCCACGGGCGAGAAACTGGCCAGTATCGCGTGGCGGACGTGGATCTACACGGACACAGGCCCGAAGCGCACGCGGCTTGGTTATCTTCGTGCGGGGGAAATCATGGACGCGCGTGGCCCGCTCCTAAGAAATGTGGGCTGCGAGGGCGGATGGTTGCGCATCAATCCGCGCGGATTCGTGTGCCTGGGGAAGGGCGCGACGCAGGAGTTGGATCATCCGATGATCCGTCAGTTTTCAGAGCGCCCGCTGCGCGGGGAAGGCTTTCCCTACCTCTACGCGATGGGTCGCGAACCCCCTCCCGAACGCTACTTCCGTCTGCCCACGAAGGGGCAGATGGAAGCGATCGAGGGCAAAAAGGTCACTGAACGCGCCGCCAACTGGTACGGCCGCGCGGTCAGTGCCGGCCTCGTCGAAGCACTCGATATCACGACGGCATTACCGTCGTTTCTGACTTCTGCCCCTCATCAGGTTGAAAAACCCTACGGGGTCGCGAGTCCCTTGCGTCATGTGGTTCACACAGGGCCGGCGAATCGGGGCAGCGGGTTCGCCCTGCTCGACTTGTTTCTCTGGGAAGGGCGTGGCTTTGGCCTGTCGACGGAAATGGATCTCCTTCCCCTGGATCGTCTCGAGTTGGTCTCGGAGATGGCTCCGTTTGGGGTCGTTCTGGGAGAAGAACAGAATCTTCCCGTAGCTTTTCATGTGCGCGGGGCGATCCCCCTCTACAAGCGTCTTGAAAACGGTGCTTTCGGGGCTGACGGCGAACAGCGGGAGAAGCGTGGCTTTGTTTTGACGGGGGAGAGCGCGTCCAGTGGGATGGTGGAGACCGAGGGCGGCGTCTGGGTAGCAAAGAGTTCGGTGAGACTGGTCGAACCCCGAGACAGCTTCCCCAGCGTGGCCACCGGGCGGCGCAAGTGGATCGACATCTCGATCAAGAATCAAACGCTGGTTGCCTATGAAGGAAAACGACCCGTCTATGCGACGCTCATCAGCGCGGGCCGCGGCGGTCTGGGCAAGGAGGGGGACAGCAATCCAGACGGGAACCGGACGGTTCGGGGGACCTTCATGATTCATGAGAAAGCCATCAGCAGTACGATGGACGGCGACGAAGACCGCGCGGACTCGTACAATCTCGCTGATGTACCGTTCGTTCAATACTTTCACCGCGGCTTCGCCCTGCACGGGGCGTACTGGCACAATGAATTCGGAAAAGAACGCAGCCACGGGTGCATCAACCTTGCCCCGCGCGACAGTGCCTGGCTGTTTGAATGGAGCGATCCCCAGGTTCCGCCTGGTTGGCATGCCGCGCTCAATAAGCAGCGCGGCACAGTCGTATACGTTCGCTACTGAGCGGTGCCTCGGCGCCCTCGCGCAAGTGCTTCGGAAGGCAAAGCGCTCCGGAAGGCAGAGCTCGGGGCTGCTCTTGACCGTATGAGCGATGAATCGTTTCATGGGGGCGTGGTGAAGCTCAATCTCAAGGACTTGTTGAAACGTGCTCTGATGGTCAGCGCTCAAGAGGTGAGGCTCGTGCCTGGCCGGCGCACCATCGTCGTGACCGAGGCCGGTGAGAATGAGGTGCGCGGTGACACTCAAACTCCTGAGCGGATCAACGCCATGCTTGATCCAGTGCTCACGCCCGATGCGCGGCGCTCTCTCGCTGGGGGCTGGGCAGACTGGGTCTTCGACCTTCCGGGGCATGGGCCGGTGAAGGCGACTGCTGAACTCAAGATGGGGATGGTTCACGCTCAGTTCGATCTCACGAAGGGGGCTGCTCATGGACCCGGCACGGAGATGACGCCGGGCGTCGATCCTCCTCCCCCTCCGGTTCGAGGGGCTCCCCATGTCCCGGCTCAGCCCTCGGCCACGCACGGACCGGGTCCCGGTCCGGTCTTCCATCCGACTCAGCCCTCGATGCATCAAGTGCGTCCGCCCAGCATTCCCCCCAAATCTCAGCGAGAGATCAACGGACCCATCGGCATGACGGATTCTATCGATCGTTTGCTCAAAAAAATGGTCGAGGCAGGAGCGTCGGACTTGCATCTTTGTGTGGGATCCCCGCCGATTTTTCGCCTCGATGGCGACGTGGTGCCGGTTTCCGGTGAACCTGTGTTGACCGAAGAATCGGCCAACGCGCTGCTTAGGCCCATGATGCCGGAGCGCAATTTACAGGAATACGACGAAAGCCACGACACCGACTTCGCGCATGAGATCACGGGGCTCGCACGCTTCCGTTCCAATGTTTTCATGGATCTCAACGGGATCGGAGGCGTGTTTCGCGTCATCCCGACAAAGATTTTATCTGTCGATCAGCTGGGTCTGCCTACAAACCTGCTCGGCCTTTGCAACCTGTCCAAGGGACTGGTCGTCGTGACGGGTCCGACGGGTTCAGGCAAGTCCACGACGCTTGCGGCCCTCATCGACTACATCAATCAGAATCAGAAGAAGCACATCATTACCATCGAAGATCCCGTCGAGTTCGTGCACCCCAACAAGAAGAGTCTGATCAATCAGCGAGAAGTGAAGGTTCATACGGGCTCTTTCAAGGCAGCGCTCCGGGCGGCTTTGCGCGAGGATCCGGACATCGTGCTTCTGGGGGAAATGCGCGACCTCGAAACCATCGCCATCGCGATGGAGACGGCGGAAACAGGGCACTTGGTGTTTGGAACCCTGCATACCTCTTCGGCTCCGAGCACCATCGACCGCATCATCGATCAGTTCCCGACCGATCAACAAAATCAGGTCCGCACCATGCTTTCAACCAGCCTTAAGGGAGTGATCGCCCAGATGCTGTGCAAGAAAAAAGGAGGAGGGCGTGCGGCCGCCTTGGAAGTGATGATGGGTGTTCCGGCCATCGGAAACCTGATCCGAGAAGGGAAAATTTTTCAAATTCCGTCCATCATGCAGACGTCCCGCAACATAGGCATGCGCATGATGAACGACAGTCTGTTTGAACTCGTCAAGTCGGGAAAAGTGGACGCGGACGAGGCGCTCAGCAAATCCACTGAAAAGTCCACGCTTCAGACCATGCTTCGTCAGGCCAACATCAGCTTTTCCGCCACCGCCTGAGGGCGAGCATCCCCCCAGGCATGCAGTATCGAAGATTCGGGAAAACAGAAAAACACCTCAGCGTCATTACCCTGGGGGGCATGCGCTATCACGATGGCTGGTCCAAGCCGCGCGACGAGCCTCACCGCGAAGTGATCGAACACTGCATGCGGACGGTGAAGCAGGCGCTCGACGTGGGCATCAATCATATCGAGACGGCCTACGGTTACGGGAAGAGTGAGTACGCCCATGGGAGGGCGTTTCAGGAGCTGGGCCTTTCACGGGACAGCTTCTTTCTCATGACCAAGGGTACCGGGGACGACGCGGAGGACATGAAGCGCGTCCTCGCTGAGCAGTTCAAGGGTCTCAAGACGGACTACATCGATCTGTACGGCTATCATGGGATCAACAATCAAGAGATCCTCGACCGCGCGCTGCGGAAAGGGGGACCGCTCGAGGTGCTGGAAGACTACAAGCGCCAAGGGCTCATCGGCCACATCGGGTTTTCGACCCACGCGCCCCTGCCCGTGATCTGTCGAGCGATCGAGTCGGATCGATTCGAGTTCGTGAATCTTCATTACTACTACTTTTGGCAGCGCAATCTGGCGGCGATTCAGCTCGCGCAGGCCAAAGACATGGGGGTGTTCATTATTTCCCCCAACGACAAGGGAGGGCACCTGTTCAACCCGTCGCCGCTCGTCTCTCAGCTGACTTCGCCTCTCACGCCGATTCAGTGGGGCGCGCGATTTTGCCTCAGGCTTTCGGGTGTGCACACCCTCTCGTTCGGGATGACGGAGCCTGCGCACTTTGAAGAGATGCTGGGCATCTTCCCGGCCAGTGTACCGCTCAGTGAGCAAGACCTACGGATCCAGCTCGGGCTCGATGCGCGCCTCTGTGTGGATCCGATGAGCGCTTATGAAGGCCTGGAGCTGACGGACGACCCGAGTGGCATCAACATCCCCGAGGTGTTGCGCTTTCGACGCCTTCTCAAATGTTACGATATGGAGGCTTTCGGGAAGTACCGATACAACATGTTCGAAGGGAAGGGTCACTGGTTCCCTGGAGCTTTCGCCACGCCGGAAGCCGTTGCGCGGGTAGATGAAAGTCGGGTGCCCGAAGGCGTGCCCCTGAAGGCGCTCTTGACCGAAACCCACCGCGCGCTGTTCGTTCCGAAGCCAGAAAAGTCCGAGCAAAAGAAAAACTAAAGCGTTTTTCCATAGGGGAAAACTTCGATTTCTCATCTAGAAATATGGAGTTTTCGGCCTGGAATCGATTTTTGGGCTTGGAGAGGGGGGTCTGCCGCGGGTCTCTTTCCGCGTCTCCGGAGGTCTGGGTTTTGCTGGGTGGGCCAGGCTGGGCAACGGGGAGTCGGTGAGAACCGGCCGGCCGGTTGGTAATTTCTGTTCGATTTCTAGTAGTTGCGAGGAGCACACCGAATCACATTGACGCCTATTGTCCTACATGGCTTATTGGATTGTCCGGAGACGGAGAAAATCATCTCCAACCTCTGAAAAAAGTAGGAAAGAACCGTGGTGGCCGAAGGGAAGAAGACTCTCAATAGTTTTGGTCCGTCCGTGTCGGTGGACCGAACGCCTGCGAACCGAGATCGAGCATCGACTCCCATGCCCGAGTCGCGGGAGCGTCCCACGGCCCGGGGGCTAGATGTGCGTCCGAAAGGCAGGCCTGAAGAGGTTCCGACAGAGCCTCCGCCCGCGCGCCGCGTGTCGCGCACGGCTGACTGGCTCGAGACGCTGACGTCTTCACGCGAGCAGAAGAGAGAGAGCATCACTGAGCGCGCGGCTCCTCCTGAGGAGTCCGGCGTTTCCCCGGCAGAAATGCCAGAGCCCCCGCGGTTTGATTCTGCTCGGCCGGCGGGCCGTTATTCGTCCACCTCGGGTGCTCCCTCTACCCGCTCTCCTTCAGAGAGCATGGGATACTACTCGATGCGCGAAACGGGATCCGAGCGCGTGAGCATTCCTCCCGCGCCTCGTGTACCGGACTTCGATCGCGAGTCGACGGCGACTTCAGGTCGGGCGGCTAGTCATTCGAGCGCGCCGCGTTACTCAAGCGCGCCGCAAACCATTCCCTCTCGGGCCGCGCGTCCCTCAATGGATCCGCCCGATTCTCAAGCTCCCAGTTTCCGAGCACCCGGTTCCCGAACTCCAAGTTCCCAAGCTCCCAGGCACCTTTCGAGCCCTCCGCCGCCCCCCCTTCAAGCTGCACCGGCTCCTCCTCAGGCTGCATCGAAAGGTGACACGCGGCCGGGCCTTCCTTCCGAGCGTCCTTCAGCGGCCCCGCCGCGTGTGTATTTCGCTCCACATGTCCGCAAGCAAGCGCACGATTGGTTACGGACGGGCTCACTTTCGCTTCCCGGGTGTCCTTCCCCTCGACACGCTCGCGCTCTTCAGCGCGCCCTTCTGCTCGCGATGCTTCATGAACCCGGGTACCAAGCTCTCCCCGTCGGTTTGCAGCAGCGCGCCGGCTGGTTGTTTGTGGATGGTTGGGAGTCGAGCGCAGGCGCTTCTCATCCGTTTCGGGAGATTGATGACTTAGCTTCGGTGTTGGGACTGCCGGTCAACGCGGACTCTCGTCGTGGTTTGTCCATGGCCGTTGGGGCGCTCGTCCCCGGGCCTACTTCCAGCCGTCCGCCCCGTCGTCCGTCCGACTTCCCCGAGAATTAATCGAGTAGCTGAAACAAATCGGCGTTCACTTCAATGGTCGACTGATCGGTGAGCTTGAAGTCCACGGGGAGGGCCACGCGCACGTACACCCCGGTCTGAGGAGCAAACCGGCTTTCGATGGGCCATTTGTGCTGCGCAAGCAGGCTCGGCGGGTCGGAGAGCGGATGATCCACGTCCAAAGTGCTGCTCAGCAGATTGAGTTCCAAGCCAAGATCCGACCGTTCTTCATCTGAGGCGTTGTAGACGCAGGCGCCTACGGATCCGGTAGCGCTGGTGACGTCGCAGATCCGGATGTCTCCGGTGGCGGCGAGGATGCGCCGAAGATAGGGAGCCTCGGCCGCTCGCATGGCGTCCTTGAGCGCTAGAGCGGCATCTCTCGCCCGCGGATCTCCCAGATAGCTGAGGAGGCGTGCCGCATGCATCCTGACGGGCCGATGATTGGCGGAAAGGAGGGCAAAGAAGGCTTCCGCGGGTGCCGCTCCCGATCCATCCTGTCCGAGGCTTCCCAGGTCAGGCACGGCAACGTGAAACTCGGTTCCTCGCGCCTCGGTTTTCCATTTGATGGCAGCACCCGGCATGAGAGGGCCCTCAAAGTAGAGAGGACGTTCCTTGGTCGGGACCTGACGTCCCCCGCGACGTTCAAAGAACTGAACGTGGAGGGTGATGTCCTCTACGGGCGCGTCGCCGTTGTTGATCACCGCGACCTGGAGCTCGGTCTTCATGTAGCTCTTCAGCTGAATCGAGCGCTGATCGATCAGCAAGCCACTGAGACGAGGGATCGCGCGACTCCAGAGGTGTGAGGCCGGACGATCACACAGGCAGCGTCGCTCGATCGAGGCCTGATCCGCGCTGGGGGGAGCGGTGGTGCTTGGGGGAGCGGCGGTAGGAGAGGGCAGATCGGGCTGGGTGAGGCCTGAAGTCGGGGTGACTTGGCTCGGAGGGGGCTCAGGCTGCTCTCTTGGGAGGGGTTCATTTTCGATGCTTGGTTCCCGGTTCAAATGCAGTGCACTTCGGGATCCTGAGCTTTCACTCAGGACCATCCGCTGTCCCGCCACCAGCGCCGTCAGGATGGTGGCCGCGAGGGTGAGACCAATCGTTGCGGCCGTGCGGGGAAGAAATCCTCCGAAGCTCGGCGTGAACGTTTCTTTGGGTTTGGGTCCCGGCTGATCGGCGAGAACGAGGTGCGGGTAGAACCGCATGAGATCGGCGATGAAGGCGCTCCGGGTCCGCTCCTCGTCCGGAGGTCTGACGAACAGGTTGTGGTGCACGAGGTAGCCAAGGGCGAGCACGATGGCTCCTGCAAGGGCACCGTATGCGAGAGAGCCAAACGCCAGGCGAGAGCTGGGAGCTGTGGGTGAGACTATAGCCGCGGCGAGGCACGCGAGGGCGGCCACGGAGAGGGAGGTGAACTCCAAAATCATGCGTCGGCGCCGGAGCTCCAGGGGCGGAACACCGGGTCCAGCGAAGAAACGGCTCAAAGTAAGCCGTTTATGGGGCAGACCGGGCGCCTCAAATTCAAGGTAGAGGTGGTCGGCACGCACCCGGGCGGAGGTGATCTGACCGTAAGGGACAGTGAATCGGGTTCCGACGGTCAGGGCTCCGGTGGCGTAGCCTTCGTTGTAGGCGCCCACCCCAAACATCCCCAGGGCGAGGCCGACTGGGGTGCATTCCAGCTCCACCTGACCGATGGCGTTGCTCTCGTGGGAGCCTGTGGCTGTAGCGCGAACTCTCATGGGAAGCGTTTCCGGGAGTCTGGAAAGAGGCCGTCTTTGTCGGGGAAAGTGCGGCATTCGGATGCTAGTCCGCATCCACCCAGGATGCGAACTTCGCGTCAGAGTCGAGGCGAATGTTTCTGTTTGGAAACATTCGCGGGCCCCGTCAAATCAGTTAAGCATATGAAAATAATAGATAATTCTCTCTGTTTCGACTGTTAGCGCAGGTTTCATCCGGCGGTCCATGGCGCGAAACGAACGAGAAACACCCGGACTCGTATCTGTGTTTCACCAAGTTCCTGGTCGGGCCGGCAGCAACTGCCACAGCTCGCCGGCCCACCTAATGAAGGAGAAACCAGAGTCATGAAGAAACTCGCCGCATTGACCGCCAGCGCCGCCGCCCTCATGGCGCCAGCCCTGGCTTTCGCTGAAGAGGCCGCTGCTGAAGCTGCTGAAGCAGCGCCCACCGCTGCCTCCGCTACTGAAGCGGCGGGCCATGCCCTTTTTACCGCCAACAACATCTGGATGATGCTGGCGACTGCCCTCGTGTTCTTCATGCATCTGGGGTTTGCGACCCTGGAGTCTGGGCTGACCCGCTCCAAGAACACGGTCAACATTTTATACAAGAATGTGTTCATCGTCTGCGCTGGCCTTCTGACCTACTACGTCATCGGCTTCAATCTGATGTACCCGGGCGACTTCAATGGTTACGTCGGATTCGCGGGCTTCGGAATCGATCCTGGAGCGGATGGGCTGACGCCTGCCTACGCGGACGGGGGCTACACCTATTGGACGGACTTCTTGTTCCAGGGAATGTTCGCCGCCACCTGCGCGACGATCATTTCTGGGGCCGTCGCTGAGCGCATCAAGCTCAGGTCGTTCATGGTCTTTGCCATTGTCTTTGTGTCGCTGGTCTATCCGATCGCCGGCTCATGGAAGTGGGGCGGTGGATTCCTCGACGCGAAGGGCTTCTACGACTTCGCTGGTTCTACCCTCGTTCACTCGGTGGGTGGCTGGGGCGCGCTCGTGGGCGCCTGGATGCTTGGGCCACGCCTGGGCAAGTACACCAAGAAGGGCGACGTCGTGCCGATCCCCGGTAGCAACATGCCGCTGGCGACCATCGGTGTGCTCATCCTTTGGCTGGGCTGGTTTGGGTTCAATGGCGGCTCCGTCCTTTCCGCGGATCCTGCGGCGACCTCTTACGTCTTGGTCACCACGGCCTTGGCGGCCGCTGCAGGCGGGATCGGAGCCATGATCACCTACAACTTCGTCAGCCGAAAGCCCGACCTGTCGATGGCACTGAACGGAATCCTTGCGGGCCTCGTGGGCATCACCGCCGGTGCAGACGTGATTCCTCCTTCGATGTCCATCGTGGTGGGTCTGATCGCTGGCGCCATCGTGGTGGGATCCGTCATGTTCTTCGACAAGATCAAGATCGATGATCCGGTCGGTGCGACCTCGGTTCACCTCAGCTGCGGCATTTGGGGTACCCTGGCCGTGGGTCTCTTCTCCACCAACCCGGAACACAGCCTGGCTATCCAGGCCCTGGGGATCGCGGTCTACGCCGTGTATACCCTGGTCTGTGCTTTCATCATCTTCTTTGTGGTCAAGGCCACCATGGGGCTCCGCGTCTCGGAAGAGGAAGAGATTGAAGGACTCGACTACACCGAGCACGAAGCGCACGGGTACGACATGGGCAACAGCACCTCTTCTCTCGGTCGGCCTCCTACGGCGGCGGAAGCAGAAGCGGTGCCTGCCGAGTAGGTCGCCGGGCAAGCTGTCTTGGCGGCGCTGCTAGCTGTCTGGGCAGTTCTGCTGTCTTAAAAAGAAGGGTTCCCCTCGGGGAGCCCTTCTTTTTTAGTGTCAGCGTTCGATCTTGACGGTGCTTCCGAGCCCGAATTCCCGGGAAGACCCCACCCCGTACCACCCTTCTGGGAGTGTGGGGCTCGTGAGACCAAACAACCGCGCTCCGTCTTTTGGTGACACGTTGATGCAGCCGCCGCTCATGGGCTCGCCGAAGGAGTCATGCCAGTAGGCGACGTGAATGGCGAAGGGCTGTTGAAAGTACATGGCGTAGGGGACATCGGCGATAAAAAACGACCGCTCTTCGGTTTGCTCCGGGCTCATGTCGTCGCTGACGTGTTTGAACTGGATGCGGAAAGTGCCGACAGGTGTCGTGCGGGTGCTCAGGGGATCGGCGCCCGGTCGGGGTACTCCGCCGATCCCCGGGGAGGCCAAGGTCGCAAACTCAGGCTGTTCTCCTCGGTAAACGACGAGGGTTCCTGCCCCGATTTTGAAATGGATCCAGAGTTCGTCCGTCCCTTGAGCGTCTGTGCCTTGAACGGTCCTTGAGGCTTGTTCGGCGACGTAGAGGTAGTCGTGCGGAAGCCAGACAGCTTTTCCGTCGTCACTTCCCTTGGTCGTTTCCACAAACCGCGTCCCGTCAATTTTTGCCGTGCGACCCGTGAGCGCTACGGGCTTTCGCGGCGGGAAGCTCCTGGTCTGGGGCTGGAGGCATGCTTTGGGATGACTCGACGAGGGGTCGAGGCGTCCGGGAACCTTCGCTTGGAGATTCGGAAGGATGCAAGACGCGGCCGTCACATCGATGGCGTAGGCGCGGGTGCTTTTCCGAGGCCAGGCCAAGGGTAAACGCGGGGAAGCCTCTCCACTTGAGAGTTCTTCTCCCTCAAACTCAGAGCGCGAGAAGATCCGCATGCGGTCGGCCGGCACGACGGTCCCGTCCGCGCTCATCAAAAAGGAACGACCATGGGCCTCGAAGGCCGAGGAAACGGCCAGCATGGACCCGAAGGGAACGTCCCGTCGCGTCAGGCGCCCCTCTTCTGCTCGGGAAACGGAACCCTGTCCGTTGAGGAAGTCGGGCCGGGGCGTGTTCTCTATCATTCGGTCCGTGATGAGTTGTTCGTGTCCCTGCCAATGAGGAGGGAGGGGGCGTATCTTCGGAGTCCCGAAGGTTCGTTCTTTTCTTTCCCATTCTGTGGCGGTGGGGACACGACGGTAGGAAGGAGTGCCCATCGAAAGCGCGTACTCGAAAGGGAACGCGCCCGGCTCCGGGGCAAGAGCGAGCATGCTTTGAGTGTATCGAGTGCGCTTGAAAGTTACGCGGGCGTCAGCACAGATATAACCCGCCGGCTCGATGGCAAACCAGCCCCGACCGCAGCCGCGACGGACCGCTTGATGAGGGGCGTGGCCTTCGGTAGCGCGCAGTCGAGCGGATTGTCCCGCGCGCAGATAGCCGATGGGGGCCGGATCTTGTTCGGGGCGCTTGTAAATCCAGACGAGAAACGAGTCGGCGTACACGCGGCTGGGAAGCTCTGCCCCGCTTGGCTTCTGGACCGAGTCTTCGCCTTGAACGGGCTTCACCAGGCCCAAGCCCAGGAGGGCGCCGAGGCTCAGCGCCGGGAGGGTGAAGCGAAAGAGTCGTCGGGGCAAGGCGCCGGAGCTTAGCACGCCTGTGGGTTGTTGTGCGCGCGTCTCGTGGCTACGAAACCGTGGTGCCGGAACGAGAAGAGGAACTTTCGGAAGAGGGGCGATTGGTCGCGGCGCGCGCGCAGAGCGACGATCAGCGATTCGACCGTATTTTCCGTCCGAGCAGGCTCGATGAGTTTGTCGGACAAGAAAAACACAAGGACAACCTCAAGGTATTTGTAGAGGCAGCGCGCAAGCGTGGCGAGCCTCTCGATCACATTCTCTTGTCCGGCCCTCCGGGCCTCGGCAAGACGACGTTGGCGCATATTTTAGCCCAGGAGATGGGGGTGAATCTGCATTTGACCAGCGGTCCGGCGGTCGAGCACAAGGGTGTGCTTTCGGGATTGCTCACCCGACTCGAAAAGCACGATGTGCTGTTCATCGATGAAATTCATCGGATGACGGCTCCGGTCGAGGAGGCCCTCTACCCGGCGCTCGAGGATTTTCGCATCGACGTGATGATGGGTGAAGGTGCCTTCGCGGAGAGTATTCCCCTTGAGCTCAAGCCGTTCACTCTCGTGGGCGCGACGACGCGAACCGGACTGTTGACGAAGCCCCTCAAGGAACGCTTTGGTGTTACCTTGCGCCTTGAGTTCTACCCCCCGGAAGATCTCGCAAAAATCATCGTTCGTAGCGCCAAGCTTCTCGGCGTTCCTTGTGATGAGAAGGGAGCTCTCAGCTTGGCTCATCGCTCGCGAGGAACCCCTCGGGTGGCCAACAGACTCATTCGTCGCGTCCGAGATTTCGCGGACGTACAAGGGACCGGCGTCATTGACCAGGACATCGTTGAGTTTACCTGTGAACGCCTTGAAGTGGATGAGGCCGGCCTCGATGTCATGGACAGACGGCTGCTCGAAATCCTGATTGAGTTTTATGGGGGAGGGCCTGTTGGTGTCGAGACTCTGGCGGCGGCCCTGGCTGAGCCGCGCGACACCGTGGAAGACGTGTACGAGCCTTATTTGCTTCAGCAGGGTTTTCTGGCGCGCACGTCGCGAGGAAGGACGGCCACTCAGAAGGCGTACGATCATCTCGGCCTCACCCGCGGGGGTGGCAAGAAAGGGCAGCCCCAGGGAACACTTTTTTAGATCTCCTAGGCCTCTCGGATGATCGGTTCCTTCACGCCTGACACGAGCGGCGGAACTTGACTGATCGTTGGCTCATCGATGGGGATTCTGATCGTGAAGACGGAGCCTTGTCCTAGGACGCTTTCCGCCCGGACAGAACCTCCGTGCATTTGGATCAATCTACGGGTGATGGAAAGGCCCAAACCGGTCCCGACCCTGCCCGCGGACGCAGGTTCGGCTTGACGAAATTCTTCGAAGATCGCTTCCAGTTGCTCGTGGGCGATCCCGGGCCCCGTATCGGACACCGTCGTTACGATGACGTCCGCGTCGCGAAAGACACGCACTTTTACCCCGCCTCTGCTCGTGAACTTGATGGCGTTGCTGATCACGTTTCCAAGAACCTGCCGCATCCGCCGCTTGTCCGCGTAGGCTAGAAGCTCGGACTCTCCGGGGCTGCGTTCTTCCAAGTCGACGGTGATGCCCTTCTGTATCGCTGTAACCCGTCCTTCCATGACGACATCGCGGGCGAGGGTGTGGAGGTTGAGCTGTTCTCGACTGAGGCGAAATTCGCCTGACTCCAGGGCGCTGAGGGCGAGGATGTCGTCGATGAGCGAGCGCAGATGCTCTCCGCTCGTGCGCACGATCGTCAGATTCTCCCGCGACTCTTCGGAGAGCGGACCGTCGATTTCGTCGAGTAAGACATCGGCGAACCCCAAGATGGCGTTCAAAGGGGTACGCAGTTCATGGCTCAGAGCGGACAGAAAGGCGGACCGGTCTTGATCGAAGTCCCGCGCTTCGGACAAATCCTGGCGATAGGCCCGCTCCGCTGCCTGAAAACGTGCGAGCAGAGCGTTGAAGGAAGCGGTGAGCTGACCGACCTGATCGATGGTGCGCACGGGGATCTGTTGATCGTCCTGGGAGCTTCCACGTCGGGCCATGGTGACGATGAGATCGCGCACGTAGAGCACGTCTGAATGTACGTCGCGCGCCAGCGCCCATCCTACGAACCCCGCCGCAAAGAGGAGAAGCGCCGAGAACATGATCATGGAGGAGATGTACGCCGCCTCCCGTTCTTCGATGTCCGGGAGGGGTGAAAGGACGACCAGGTGCTCACCATCAGAAGAAAACGCTCGTTTCGCATAGAGGTAGGAGGTTTCGCCGTCACTCACGCTCCCTTGCGCGTCACGAAGGTGAGAGAGCGCACTTTCGGCCAGCGGCTGTCGAGGAGCGGCGTGGCTCACTGTTCGATCGCCACTCAGAATGAGGAAGATGCTGCCGGAATAGAGCGCGGCGGTTCGAGAGATCTGCTCGTATTTTTGCGAGGGCTCACTTTCAAGGCGTGCTTGCACGGCATCGGCCAGCACATTGGCTTCGAATTGAGCAGAAGTGCGAGCGTGGCTCGTCAGCTCCTCTAGACCGAGAAAAGTAGAGACCAGGGTGACTGCCGCCCCAAAAAGCAGGACGACGGCCGGAGCGACAAGCGCGAAAGGGATCGGTCGCATGACTAACCCTCCTGCGAGAGCTTGCGCTTTTTAGCATCGCTTTTGAGCAAGCTGTAGACCTGGTGGGAGACCCAGCGACCCGCCACGCGTTCGGCGTCTCGGGCCAGGCCTTCTGTCTGAAATCCAAGTCGCTCGATGACTCTTTGGCTACGAACGTTCTCGGTCGCAGCGGCACATCGAATGCGATGAAACCCGACCTCGTCAAACGCGAACGTGAGGATTCGTCGAGCGGCTTCGGTCATGTATCCTTGACCGGTGAGGGCGGGAGTGAGCCAGTATCCGAGATCGCAACTGCGGTGCAGCTTGGAGCAGCTCTCTAGAGTGATGACCCCGACGAAGTCCGGCTCGTCTCTGCGTCTCAGCGTGAAGCGCAAGGCTGTCCCCGCCCTCCAGTCCGCCTCGCTGGCCTCTGCATAGCGGTGACTTGCTTCGGGCGTGTCCGTGAAGGGCACCCAGGGCAGCCAGGGGAGGAGAGACTCCCGGGCGTGCTCTATCGCTCGATAGAGTTTACGACTTGTCCGGGCGTCCACGGGTTCCAAGGTGAGGCGCGGGGTGAACAGAGGGTTCCGGGTGAGTTCGGTCCGGCTCGGGAAGCAAACTTCCCCTTTCCGCCGCCGGGTGTTCACCGTCGGCTGTGGCATCACGGCGCCTCGGGCGGGCTACAGTGGGCTCTTGCGACGAAGATCTCCAGATGCCCCGCCTCGTAGTCACGCCACGCCACGAGCCATTCTCCGGGTGCTTGACCGGCCACGAGACTCGGACTGGGTTGAAAGCCACTCACTCGGCTGATGACGCTCGGCTTCCCGATCCCGTCGCGCGAAACAGGGGCGATGAAGAGGCGATCACCCGCGAAGTAGGCGACGGCCGACGTGCCTTCGGCGTTGCGAGCGACCACCGGCCGCTTTCCCTTGCTCGCAAATTCGCGGTGCCAGAGCGGCGCGTCCTGATCCGGGGGCACAAATCCGGCGAAGGCACCGCCGCCTTCGTCGTCCCACACCACAAGGCAGCCATCCTTGTCACAGGTCATGGAAGGCTCAGCTTGGCGCGGCTGTGTCCGCAGAGTGATACTCGAACCCGCTGCGCGATCCGCACCGGCTTCGTGCTGAACTCCGGATTTCAGCGCTTCTGCGCCGAGCGGGATACGCAAAAGGCGGATTTCGCTTGTTTTTCTCGGTACCAGGTAACGATAAGAGATGAAGAGCGTATCGCCGAAGACGCGCGCATAGGGCTGAGTCGCGTCCCCAGACGTGAGGGCAGTCAGCGCTACTGGTTCTCCTTGTGGACTTAGATCTTGGTCCAAGTGCCGTGCTACGATGTTACTGTTGCCGTCTGGCGCGATCTTGGCGCTCCAAACAGAAAGGAGCGCTCCTCCCGGCAAGAGCGCCAGGGTGGGAAAGTAGTCGTCCTGTTTTTCGCTGGAGAGCAGGCGCGCGGGGGTGCGGATCCGGCCGTCTGCGTAGATGGCGCGCACGAAAACCCCTGGTTCTTTCTTGGCCGAATCCCAGTAGAGCGTTGCGAAACCGTCGTGCAAAGGGGTGAGGGCCGGGTGAATGGCGGAGGTAGCTTCTGGCGTGACGTTGCGGACAGGGCTGACGCGCCTGAGGGAGTCGTCCAGCAAGGCGCTGTACACATTGCGGCGTTTGGGATCTTGGTGAGCGTCAGTCCACATCGCCAAGATCCCATCTTTTCCGACAGCAATGCGCGCATGGGATGCTGGATCACCCACGTCGAAGGGTCGAGGCCGCCCGATGCCGGCGAGACGGCACGCTCCGCCGATGTCCTCTAGTGCGACCCGCGCATGTCGAATCAGGGAGCCAGCGACGTTCGGGCTTTCTCCTTTGGCGGATTCGAGGGTGGCGATGGCTTCTTCATGCTGATCGGAGCGAAACTGCTTCTGGGCGCGGTTGATGAGTTCAGCACCCGGACCTTCTTCGACGGGCACTAGCTTTTTTGCCTGCTCGGCGGGCGCAGCTATTTGGGCCTGGGTACTCTGCTCGTCTCCTTCTGCTCCCGGAGGATTGAGGACATAAAGCCAGAAGGCGTAGCCGGACAGGGCGCACACGGAGCCAATGGTGAGCCAGGCGATGGCACGCGCCGTGGTCCCGCCCGGCGCAAGCTCGCCACCATTCAAGGGGAGGTCAGGGTGCGGCGGGGCGGGATCGGGGATGTCATAAGAGCTTGAGGTCGATCCAGGTTCGGCGGACGAGATCGGTTCGCCGTCGACGGAGAGCGCGACTTCCAGTGATTCGATGAAGCTCCTAGAGGACTGAAATCTCTGACTGAGGTCAGGGTGCAGCGCTTTCTTGAACCATTCAGAGAATTCCTCCGGCAGATCAGGGCGATAGATACGTGGGTCTGGGAGCTCGCCTTTGGCGATCTGAGCCAGAATCATGGCGACACCCTGTTGTACGTCCCAGACGGTTCTTCCCGTCAGGCATTCATAGACGATGCAGCCCAGCGCCCACAGATCCGCGCGATGGTCGACTTCGCCCTGTCCTCTTGCCTGTTCCGGGCTCATGTAGGCCGGGGTGCCGAACAAGGCGCCTTCACGTGTGAGGCGGATGTTTTTATCGTCGTTTCCTTCGCGACCTTCGTAAAATTTTGCGAGACCAAAATCGACAATCTTGGCCAGGAGGCGCCCATCCGTATCGCGGGTGAGGAAAATATTCTCCGGCTTGAGGTCTCGATGAACGACTCCTGCTTGATGCGCCTTGGCCAAGCCTCGTACGATGTGCCTGAGCACCTTCAGACAGGTGACGACCTTGAGCTGTCGTACGCGCGTCATGCGATCATACAAGCTCTCGCCGTCCAAGAGTTCCATCACGAGGAAAGGACGCTCGTGGTACATGCCCGAGTCGTACACCTCGCAAATGTAGGGACTGCGGATAGCTGCGGCGGCTCGCGCCTCACGGATGAAACGCTCACGGACGATGCGGGAGGTGATGAGTTCCGCGGAGAGGATCTTGACGGCGACCCTCTTGCCAATGTCGATATTCTCCGCTTCGTAAACAGCGGCCATTCCTCCGCGACCGATCTCCTGGGTCACCCGGAACTTTCCCTCCAGTACGGTTCCTACAGGGACATGAGAACTCTGCGAGTCTGACATTAGAACGGAGCCGGAGCCGGGCCCCCAGCCGACCCTAGACTTCTCCTCTCTGGCCGCCAAGTCAGTGCAATTGCAGGCCCAAAGAGGGGGATTGGGCCCGAGCCGTGTTTCGGGAGAGAGCCGGAATGTGCGGGGCCTCAAGGGAGAAGTGCCGCAAATTTGCGCTTGGTTTCAAGATTCTTTCTCTGATCCGAACGGTGAAGCGAACGAGAAACATTTCGGAAACGTGAGCCCCGCTACCTCTCTACCCGAGGTCACGGAAGTGATTCTCAAGCTGAATTGACCGGCTGTTCCCCAATGGAACCTCCGGCGAGCGTCTGGTCCAACCAGTGCGCAAACAATCAGTGCTTGTGCACTTGTTCTCTTCGCCCCTCCGGGTCCGGGTGGGTGAACACAACCTCCCGCAAGGGAGCACTCGGGAGAAACCCAATGAAGAAGGTCGAAGCGATCATCAAGCCTTTTAAGCTCGACGAGGTGAAGGATGCCCTTTCTGAGGTGGGCGTCCAAGGTATGACTGTGACTGAGGTGAAGGGCTTTGGCCGCACCGGTGGTAAGAAAGAAGTCTATCGTGGTTCCGCCTACGTGGTGGATTTTGTGCCGAAGGTGAAGATTGAGATTGTCGTTGCCGACGACCTCACTCACTCGGTACTGGACGCGATTGAGAAGAGCGCCAAAACTGGCCGCATCGGCGACGGCAAGATTTTCGTGACCCCGGTGGATGAGGCGGTTCGTATCCGTACTGGTGAAAAAGGCGAAGAAGCGATTTAAGAGCACGTGCCTTCGAGGACCTGCTGCCGTGCATGGCTCAATATGCCGTGCATGGTGCAGCTCCCCGTCCCGGCTGCCGTGCGCGGTATTGGGGCACACGCCTGTCCACCCCCCTGAAAACCCGTCGCTCCCGCTCGTTTCTTGAACTGGGAAGGCGGGCCTTTTTGACGACGGGAGCCAAAAGGAGCCTCGGGAAGCGTCCGGGCGGGGATCCTTGCGTGGCCCCTAAGGAGGCGATGTCATGAAAGGGGAAACTTCTGGCTTTCGAATGAGATTCCGCCAGGGTTGGGTGGGTACGAGGTGATGGAAGATGCCGGACGATTTTCTGGACACCACACAAGAAGTCACGATCTCCGATCACCACGCCTTTTTCAACCGGGGTTCTGGGATCGGAAAGGCTCTTCTGATTTTGCTCGTAGGGGGACGCCCAGGTCAGCGGGCGTTCCTTGATACGGAAAAGTTCGTCATCGGGCGGGGCTCCGCCGCTCACATGATCCTGGACAGTGACGCCGTCAGCCGAGCGCACGCTTTCATAGAGAAGCGAGGGGATTCCCACTACCTGGTCGACAATGACTCGACGAACGGTTCTTACGTCAACTACCGCCGCACGAAGGAGGAGAAACTGAAGGACGGAGATCAGATCCAGATCGGGCAGTCGATGCTGAAATACCTCTCCGGTGACAACATCGAGACGGCCTATTATGAGGAATTCAGGCGCCTTGCGCGTCGCGATGCCCTCACCGGAGCTCTCAACCGGGCCACCTTCGACGAGGAATTTCGTCTCCTCGCCGCCACCAGCCAGCGCGAGAAGAGACCTCTCAGCCTCATCATGTTCGATCTGGATCATTTCAAGAAGATCAATGACACCCACGGGCACACAGCGGGAGACTTGGTTCTTTCGTTTGTAGGAGAGAAGGCCCAAGCGATGTTTGAGGCGCCTCACTTGTTTGCGCGAGTCGGCGGTGAGGAATTTGCCGTTCTCTTTGAAGGCAGTTGTGCTGCTGCGACCTTGGAAGCAGAAACCTTACGCCGCGTGGTAGAAGCGATGGTCGTTGACTACGACGGAACGCCGATCCCTGTGACGGTGAGCGTAGGGGTGGCACAACTAGCCGAGGAGCAGACCTGTGGCGCTCTGTATGAAGCGGCAGACAAAAAGCTTTACCTCGCCAAGGCGAGCGGGCGAAACCGCGTCGCTTCCTGAGGCCCTACGTTTACTTGCGTGCGGTTTTTTTGCTCGCCTTTTTAGGCGCCTGACCCAGCAAGTCGGCCGCGACTTTTTTGGCGCGACTCGTGTTTTCCCAGGGGAACTCACTGCGGCCGAAGTGCCCGTAAGCGGCCGTCGCGCTGTAGATGGGGCGCAGCAGGTTGAGCTCCTTGATCAAGGCAGCCGGGCGGAAGTCAAAGTTCTTCTCCACGTAGGCGGCAATCGTGTCGTCGTCGATCTTGCCGGTGCCGAAAGTGTCAATGAAGATCCCCATCGGTTTGGCCACGCCGATGGCGTAGGCGACCTGCACCTCGCAACGGGTGGCGACGCCGGCCGCGACGAGATTCTTCGCGACGAAGCGAGCATAGTAGCAGGCAGAGCGGTCTACCTTTGACGGATCCTTTCCGGAGAACGCCCCTCCACCGTGACGCCCCATGCCGCCGTAAGTATCGACGATGATCTTGCGACCGGTCAGACCCGCGTCGCCGCAAGGGCCGCCCACGACGAAACGACCGGTGGGATTGATGTGATACTCTGTCTTGCTGGTGAGCATCTTGGCCGGCAGTGCCTTCTTGATGACGTGCTCCAGAATATCCTTGTAGATCTTCTTGTGGGGGATGCCGTCGGCGTGCTGGCTTGAAATCACCACATGGGTGATGTGGGTGGGTTTGCCGTCCGTGTAAGCGACCGTCACCTGGCTCTTGCCGTCGGGCCGGAGGTAAGGAAGCTTTCCGCTTTTGCGGACACGGGTCAGCTGAGCCGTGAGCAGGTGGCTGTACATGATGGGAGCCGGCATCAGTTCAGGCGTTTCGGTGCATGCGTAGCCGAACATCAGGCCCTGATCGCCAGCACCCTGTTCTTTGTGGAGTCCCTTTCCGGCCGTCACGCCTTGAGAAATATCCGGAGACTGTTCCTCGAGGGCGTTGAGGACGCCGCAGGTGCTGGCATCGAAACCCATGTCGCTGTCGGTGTAGCCGATCTCTCGAATCGTCTCGCGCACGATCTTGGCGTAGTTGATCTCAGCCTTGGTCGTGATCTCTCCGGCAAGAAGTACAAAACCCGTCTTGATTGCCGTTTCGCTCGCGACGCGACTGTTCTTGTCCTTAGCCAAGAGGGCATCGAGGATCGCATCTGAGACCTTGTCGCAGATCTTGTCTGGGTGACCTTCGGTAACGGATTCGGACGAAAAGACGTAGTTCTTCATGGACTTTCCTGTGGAGGTATTCTGAGCGAGCACCGAGCAACGCTCGGCGAGCTTCTACGCGATCTCGCCCCTTATTGAAAGCGTACCCGAAGGTCCCATTTTCCTGGGCTATTGCAGGGAAAAACGCCTGAAGCAGGTCCCCATGGAATCCCACGGGACCTGCTTCAATGCTGGGGCAGGCTCAGGAAGATTCAGGTCCTGTATCCTGCGTTGACGTCGACGTACCCGTGGCCAAGATCAGAGGTGATGTACGAGAATCTTCCAAGGCCCCGGCCGAGGGAAAGCTCGATCTCGTACTCGGCGTTCTTCATCACAAGGCTGGCCTTTTGGTCATGGTCCGCCGAGGTGACCAGACCCTCTTCGCAGACGGCGATCCCTCCGATTTTGACGGTGGCCCGCGTCGGGTCAAAAGGGACACCCGCACGCCCTGCGGCCATCAAAAGCCGACCCCAGTTGGCGTCCTTGCCCGTGAGCGCGGTCTTGACGAGCGGTGACGTGGCGACGACCCGAGCAATGTCCCGAGCTTCCGCGTCGTTGTTCATGCCTGAGACGGTGATGGTCACCGCGTGCTCGGCGCCTTCACCGTCCCGCACCATGGATTTGGCCAGGGGCGCGCAGACACGGATCAGCGCTTCGGTGAGTTGTTTCTCATCCAAGGTAAGGCCGCTTTTGCCCGAGGCCATGAGCACGACCGTGTCACTCGTGCTCGTATCGCCGTCGACCGTCGCAGCATTGAAGGTGCAATCGGAGCCGGCCATGAGGGCAGCCTTGAGCGTGGCCGTATCACACAGAGCGTCCGTCACGATAAAAACCAGCATTGTGGCGTGAAGCCCGCTCAGATCAGGCGATTCGAAGTTGTCCCCGTTGGGTTGAGGGAGCTCGCCGGCGGGGCCCAGATCAGGATGGAACATGCCGGCGCCCTTGCCGATGGCGAGCACCGTGGCGGTTTTGTCTCCGACGGTGATCGTGGTGCTTTCTACCTTTTTCCATCGGTCTGTGGTGCGGATCGCTTCTGCGAAGTCATCACTTCCGTTCACAGTAAGGGCGTCGACCAGAGCCGAGGTCTTGTCGATGATTTTCTGTGCCGGGAGCACTTGACCGATCACGCCCGTGGAGGCGGGAAGGACGAGCGCTGTCGCTATCCCCAGCGCGCTTGCAACGGCTTCGGTCGTTTCCAGTGTCGCCTGGAGTCCTGGTGCGCCCGTGCAGGCGTTGGAATTTCCAGAGTTGACGAGACACGCTTGAGCCTTGCCGCTGAGAACTCTCGCTTCGGCCACATTCACTGGATGAGAACGGACCAGGTTTCTGGTGAACAGAGCCGCGGCGGGCACGGGCTCATCCGCCACAATCAAACCTAGATCGAACGCGCCGCTCTTTTTGATGCCCGCACTCAATCCAGAAAACCGGAAACCTTTGACTTCAGTCACGGGAGAGCATTAGCAGCACATCTCAGAAATGAGATGTGCTGCAAAAAAAAGTACAAAAGCACATCGAGCAGAGCGGTGCATTTGGCTCCGCTGACGCTCGCCTCACCGTTTTGGGCGGGCGGCGGTGGAGCCCTTACTTCTTCTGAGATGTGCTGTTGCAGGAGTTGGTGGTTTTTCGGGGAAAATGCTCTGGGAGGAGCGCACGGATTATTGTTGCATAATTTGCATAAATAATAGCTCAGAGGAATAATTGTTCGCATGCGGGTAGGCACTGTTCCGAAAACCCACCGGGACTTGACGGCGGCACCCTTGGTCGTGGCTCGACCCCGTAGGACGCGAGTCCTGTCTGCGCCTGTGCTCTCGGTGCTTTTTCTGGCGTGCGTGGAGTTGCGGGAGCCCGTGAGGGTGCCCGCAGCGGTGTCAAAACCACCGGTCGAGAGCGCAAAGGAGCCGACGCCTCCTTTGCTGGAGTCTCCCGCGCGTCTCGAGCCTCCCGTACCTCCCGCACTCAAGAGTCCGCACTGCGTTTACGGTTGCCCGCGCGCGCAGGGAGGAGAAGGGCCCGTTCTGCTTCGTGAGCAGTATGCTCTCTGCAACAATCCTCGCACGAAGTTCGCCGACTGGGTCGCGTACCATGTCACGGCGGAAACGATCGGCAAGTCCCCACCACGCAAGTGGGTGATCGATCCTGATCTTCCCCCGGACACGACGATGGCTCCAGAGGCTTTTCGTGGCGCCTACGCGGCTCTCGGGACCGATCGAGGGCATCAGGTTCCCCTGGCTTCGTTTGGAAGCACGGACAAGGTGCAGCAGTTGAATTATCTGAGCAACGTCACCCCCCAGAAGAGCGCGCTCAATCAGCAACTTTGGCGCAAATTAGAGGAAGCGGAGCGGGAGCTGGCCCAGAGGGAGCGGGCGGGGGTCTATGTGGTCACGGGACCTCTCTACGAACGTGAAATGCCCTCGCTCCCCGGCACGAAAAAATCTCATCGCGTACCGAGCGGATACTTCAAGATCGTATTTTTGGAGGTGGGCGACGGGGAGCGAGCTTCTGCTTTTGTGGTCGAGCAGGAAGTGCCGCGCTCGGCTGACTTTTGCGACTATCAGGTCGTGATTCGAGAGATCGAGATGAGGAGTGGGTGGGATTTTTTTAGTGATCTGCCGGATGATCGGGAGGAGGCACTGGAGACGACAAAAGGTACTTTGGCGCCGCTTCTAGGGTGCGAGCCGCTTGTGTCCCCACCCGGATGACTTCGGAAAATTCTGGCTCCTGTCCGCGGATGGTGCGGGAGATGTCTGAATCCGGCACCGCGAGAACGAGTTCTTCGTAGGGGCAATGCATCTCAGCCGTGAAGACCAGAGGTTTCCCGCTGACGTTGGAAACGATGAATTGATGGTCGGGATAGAGACGACAGGCGTAGTCGAGGGGTACAGCGGCCAGGCGGTCCATCCCCGGATCGAGGTGGGCGCCTTCCTCCGGCTTGAGCCCAGGCCAAATGAGCGGGTTGGCGACGCTGTCCGCTACAGCGTCGCCCAGCAGGCCGCCCTTGACGGGGACCATCTCGGTCCCTGTTTCTTCCACGCGCACGTAAAGGGTGGAGAAAGGGATCGGTTGTTCTTCGATTCTCTGATTTCCGAAATGAGCGTTCAGGACCTCCTGAAAGCGTTCCAAGTCTCGACGTGAGACGGAGCCCGCTCCCGCAAGCGCACCGGCAGCGCCTGCACCGGCGACGGCGAGGGCGGCGCCACCGCTGGCCACTGCCGCTCCCGCAAGGAGCAAGCCGCCGATGACACCGCGCTTGGCGTAGGCCTCAGTGGTTCTCTTTTCATACGTGGCCATGATTTCTCGGTAATCCGCCCGCAGATCCCCCTCAGGATTGTGCGCGTAAAGCCCTCCCACGAGCGCGCCCATACTGGTTCCCACCACACATTCTATCTTGATGTTCTTCTCCTTCAGGGTCTCGATGACGCCGATGTGCGAGAGTCCCTTGGCTGCTCCGACCGAAAGGACCAAGCACGTGGGTTTGGGCGGTGGTGGTGGTGGCGGAGGCGGAACGGGCGGCGGCGCCTCGCGCTCCATTCGAGCGGAAGGCGAAGCGGGCTCGGGACACCGAGCGCATGCAAGCAGCGACACGGTGATTGCTCCGCTTGCCACTGCTCGCGCGAGGCCTTCCGCACTTCTCAAAAATGAGAGTCCATTCGCTCTCGCGTCTCGGGGTGCCACCATCTCTCGACTCTAACGCGGAAGCACGCGAGTCGTATTCCCGGAGGGAAGCGAAGCGGGGCGTGTGGCCACGTTAGCGTTTTCGTCGCAGTTTCGCGGGTTCGCCGGTGAGCAGTTCGGTGGGCTCAACCAGGCAGGGTACGTCCTGGGACCTTCTTGATGGACCTGATCCACTCGTCTGTGTGACGGACTCGGTGGGCAATGAGGAGTGCACGGGTCAGTGCAACGACAGTGGGCCTCAGCCGCGCAACTTGGCGCGCTGGGTTTTGGCTGGACGGCTTTTGCGCGACAGACTACAATCGGCTGTCGGATTGCCCCGCGTACCGGTCGAATACTTCTTCCACCAACCAGATCAATGCCGACGATTTTGCGTGAAGGGCCCTATCGCCTGTATTTCTACACTCATGAGCCTAATGAGCCGCCACACATTCACGTCGACCGTGATTCTGCCAGCTGCAAGTTTTGGCTTCATCCCATCGAACTGGCCAGAAATATAGGCTTCTCCCCCGTCGAACTGGCGCGCATCCGCCGGATGATAAAGACTCATGAAGCAACCCTCCTCAAGGCATGGCATGACAACTTCGACCTTTAATCCCAGCGAACGCATCATCGATGTTCGGGTTGATGAACACACACTGGCCGCTGATCTCGCCGATGGGCGCACTATCATCGTTCCGCTTATCTGGTTTCCACGTCTCGCGGATGCCTCGGATGAGGTTCGTCAAAACTGGCAACTTGCTGGAGCTGGGTACGGTATTCACTGGCCGGATATTGATGAAGATCTGTCATCCGAAGGTTTGCTCCGCGGTGCACCAGCAGCGGCAAACCGTAGCGGAGCGGCGTAAGACGGAGCGGAGCGGCGTAGGACGGAGCGGAGCGGCGTAAGAGCCCGGAGGCCTGCGCTGTGATTTGCCAAAAGAAAGCCCCCTTCTTTCGAAGGGGGCTGGAGCCAACTACCAGACTTGAACTGGTGACCTGCGCGTTACGAATGCGCTGCTCTACCAACTGAGCTAAGTTGGCGAATTCTTTTGGGCGCTGCCTTTCGGGGGTTTGCCTTGGGAATCCTCCCCGCCCCAGAAGGTCGAGGGCTCGACCCCGGGAAAGGGGCGCCGAACCTAGCAATTTCGCTGCCTGATTCAAGAGCCCTGGCTGAGCAGGTTTTTGAGCTGGTTACCTGCGTGAGAAGGTCTGGGCGAGGTGGATGAGTGGGGGGCCGAGTACGGCACAGAGTTCAACCAGGGGAACTTCGCCCGGGACAGAGAGGACGAGGTAGTCTTTCGGTTCTACATCGAAGGTGGGAACGAAGCGCATATGAGCAAGGATAGCCCCTTCGGGATCCATCAGGTGAGCTCGAAATTCCCCCGCTCTCTCCAGAGGAGCGGCGTAGCGCTCGAACACTTTCGAGATGCATTCCTTTGAAAGGACCCATTCTTCGTTCTCCCGCCGAATCAAGAATTCTCCGTTCTTGAGCCCGATCCAGGTCATGACACTCACCGAGGCTCGTGTCTCTTCGCGGAGCGGCAGCTCGCTCGCGGCGCTTTTTAGGAGGAGTGCTCGAAAATCATCGGGCCCGTTCATTGAGCCAGTCATTGAGCCAGTCATGCATTTTGGGTGGGAGCTTGTGCCCCGCCAGCGCACCATATCTCCGTCCGCGGTGGCCTTGAAAGGGTCATTTCCCCGCGGCTGAAAGGACGGCTAGACTATCTTGGATGCAGGCGGGGGACGGACGGCGTGACACTAGATAGAGATACTCAAACGAATCCGCGAGCGTTCCTTCCTCAAGGCAGGGCCCCACGCATCGCGATCATCGTCGACTTTCTCGAATACTCCTACCAGATGGACGTCGTCGAAGGGGCGCGTCGCGCGGCCAAGGCCGAGGGAGCAACTCTCGTTGCTCTCGCTGGCGGAAGTTTGGATGCTTCACTTCCGGATGCTTCTCTGAGAAATCGTCTGTTTGAGTTTGTGTCGGAGACGCGGTTCGACGGCCTCGTCATCATGACCGGGACTTTAGGAGGGGTCTCGGGTGAGCAGGTTCTCAGCAAGATCTGTCCGAAGATGCCCCAGGAGCGCGTGTGTTTCGTCGCTTATCCGGTCGTCGGTTCACCGTCCGTGTTGATCGACAATCGTAGCGGAATGCGTCGACTCGTCGAGCACCTTGTGACGGAACATGGCTACCGAAAGATCGCATTCGTGCGTGGCCCTCACGCGAATCCTGAAGCCGAAGAACGCTTTCGCGCTTACCTCGACGTCCTGGAGATGAATGACATCCCCGTGGACGATCACCTCGTTTTTGAAGGAGAGTTTCGCGAGAGGACGGGAGAACGAGCCATTTGCGCTTTCTTCGATGAGCGAGGAATTTCCCCTGAAAACCTCGATGCTGTCATCGCCGCCGACGATTTGATCGCCATCGGCGTGACGCGAGAGCTCAGGAAGCGGGGACTGTCGATTCCGTCGGACGTCGCCGTCTGTGGTTTCGATGACATCGAGGAAGCGCGCTACGCGGCGCCACCTTTAACGACGGTGCGACAGCCGCTCCATGAACAGGGCGCTCGGGCGGTTCGTCTTGTCTTGTCTGCGCTGCGGGGAGAGGGAGATCCTCAGCCTCATGTGCTCGAAACCGTCAACGTGTACCGCCGCAGTTGCGGCTGTACGGCTGAGGATTCTGGCTTCATTACGGAACGGCCCGTGGGGGAAACCGACGTCAGTATGGTGGACCGTCTGGAGCGCAGGCGGGAGCTCATCGTCTCCGAGCTTGCCGAGTTCGGGGGAGTGGACTTTTCTGAGTTGGGCCCTGACTGGGAAGGGAGGATGTTTGACTCGCTGGACGCCGTCTTGAGGGGTCAGCCGACGGCCTTTCGTCGAGAATTTGATCTGCTCCTCGAAGGACTGGTTGTGTCTGGAGGTGACATCGGCGCCGTGAACGGGATCATTTCTTCGCTTCGACGTCACTTGTCCTTCTGCGCCGGTGATGACGCCGGAAACATCCGCACCTACGAAGCAGTTCTGCATGACGCACGCCTCTTGACCACGGATGCCGTGGAGCGCGCGCAAGCGCGCAAGCGGCTTGCCCTCGAACAAACCTCGCGTGTCCTGAGTGACGTCAGTGCCCGTCTGGCCTCTGCTCACAGAAGAGTGCGTCTGGATGATCTCATCTTCGCTCAGCTTCCGCGCATCGGGATCAGGACTTGTTTCGTGAGTCGTTATGCGCAGGATCAAATCGGGCGGGCGGAGCTGGTTGTCGCTTTTGGTCCGGCCGGGAAAGTTGAACCCAAGGATGGACGTCGGCGCTTCGAGAGTGCGGATCTCGTTCCGCCTGGGGTGATTCCTCTATGGGAGGGGAGACAGCTCGTCGTGGAGCCGTTGTTTCACAAGGGGTTACCTCTCGGCTTTGCTGTCTTCGGGCTCGGCGAAGTGGAGGGATACGTTCACGAAATCCTGCAAAAAATGCTGAGTCTGGCCTTGTATCAGACCTCAGAGGCCTCCTAGCGCTTTTCCCGGGCCGCCCCTAGAGTCCGCGCCCGTGATGAGCCGTATCGCTGATCTTTTGAGCCGCTGGTCCGTGGAGAGACGGATCCCCATCCTGGTGATCTCCGCCCTCCTCGCGGTGTTCTTCGCGTCGCAACTTCCCAAGCTTCGGGTCGACTCTTCGCCGGAAGCCCTTGTGGCAACGGTCTCCGGACAAGCGGAGGTGGAAGCGCGCTTTAGAAAATTCTTTTCCGGTTCGGACACGCAGCTCGTCGTCGTCGTCGAGAGCAAAGACGTCACTCGACTCCCGGTGCTTCTCTATCAGAGAGACCTGGAGCGTGCCCTCATGAAGCGAAAGGAGGTCGCTTACGTGCGAGGACTTGCCAGCACGACCCTCAGTCCCCTCCGGGATGAAGCAGCCGTGAGCGCTGCGAGAGCGGCTCATCGAGCCGCAGTAGACGAGGGAGAGCGGGCGAAAGCCGAGCTTGAACAGCGCCTGTCTCGTCTGCCGGAAGCCGTCGCCGGTCCGCTTCGAATGAAAGCGAATGAGGAAGCCCGCAAAAGGGAGCAAGAGGTGCTGGGTGCCTTTGAAGCGCGCTTGCGTGGCCTCACCTTCGGTGAAAAAGAGCTCAAAGCGGTGGTCGATGGCGATCCGGCTGACTTCAAAGAGGGCCTTCCGGGTCTCGCACGAGACCTTGTTTCCGGGAGCGTGAAGCCGGCTGTCTCCGTGGATGAGGCTGAAAAGAGTTCCGACGCTTATCAAGATTACCTGGTCGCCCTCGATCAAACTCAGTTCGTGAGCCCGCTGCTCCTCAGCCGGGATCGCTCCGCGGCGTCTCTGGTCGTGCATTTCGACGCAACAGTCGTCCATGATCAACCCACGAAGCTCGCAGCACTCGCGGCTGTGCGTGCGGTGATTGATTCCGTCCCTTCGCCCAAGGGTGTCGAGGTGCGTTTGGGCGGCGCGCCCGTTCTTCAAGAAGCGATCCTCAAGAAGGTCAAGCAGGATCGGCTCACGCTCAATCCGGCCATGATGATCTTGTGCCTCATTGTTTTACTGGCAACGTTTCGTTGGTGGCCGGCAGTCGTTGCTCCCATTTCGGCCGTCGCACTCGCCGTGCTTGCGGTGATTGGCGGGATGGCCCTTTTGGGTCAGCCGATGACCATCCTGACCAACATCATTCCTCCCCTTTTGATCATCGTGGGCCTGAGTGATTCCGTTCACTTGATTGGACGCTATTTCGAGGAATTGCAGCGCGAACCTGTGCGCGTCCTCGCCGGCCGCAAAGCTGCGCGCGCTCTGATCAGCGCTTGCTTTATGACTTCCCTGACCACTGCCGTTGGCTTTGGCTCTTTGTTCGCGGCGCGCACTGCGGAGCTCGGGCGCTTTGGAATCGTGGCCGCCATCGGCGTGATTTTTGCTTACTTCGCGACGATCCTTTTCGTACCGGCTTTCATCACCCTCATGCGCGCACCGCGCAAAACGGACTCCGCGGGGGAAGCCCTCCCGGAAAGGAGAGGCTGGATCGAGAGTCTTGTCGTCGTCGTGACCCTGGCTACCTTCCGGCGAGTAAAATCGGTGGCGGTGGCTGCGGTCGTCGTTGCTTGTGGTTTAGGACTTCTAGCGAGCCGCGTGAGTGCTGACGCGAAGCTGCTGGACGCATTCGAGGAAGGAGAGGAGGTCTCCGAGGTGATTCGCTTGATTCAAGAGAAGCTGTCTGGAATTCGTCCTCTGGAAATCTTGATTGAGACACCGGACGGTTCTCTGCTTGAACCTCATACCATAAAAGCCGTAGAAACCGCTCTTTTGGCCCTCTCTCCCGACGACGTCATTTGCTCGACGTCGTACATACAGCCCCTCAGGGAAATGCGTGTGGCCTTGACCGGGAACGGGGAGGGACGCAAGACAGATTTTTCCTCGTTGGCTCAAACTCAGGCACTGGGGAGCATTCTGTTCGAGCGCTCAAAGGGCGCTCTGGGCGAGCTGCTTTCCCCGGACGAAAGGACCGGGCGGGCGACCGTATTTTTCGCCGATGTGGGCATCAAAAGAACGCTTGTCGTGCTGGGAGAGTTCGAAACGCGCCTACGAAAGGAGCTGGGACCCAAGGTCCACGTGAGCTTCCTCGGAGAGGCCTACGTGGGCTCTGTGGGAAGGGACCACGTGCTCCGTGATTTGCTCTCGGGTCTGGGGCTGGCCATGGTGACCATCTTCGTGCTGCTCGCGGTCGTTTTTCGTAGCTTGCCGCTCGCGATCGCCGCCATGCCCCCCAACATCATTCCGTTGCTGGCGACGGGCGCGTACATGATGGCTCGCGGTATTCAGCTCAACATCACGACGGCGATCACGTTTAGCATTGGGATCGGGCTGGCGGTGGACGACACGCTGCACATTGTCGCACGGTTTCGCGAAGAACAACGACGGATCAGCTCTCTGCGCGTCGCACTCCTCCGCGCGGCCCGCGGTACCGGAACTGCTATTTTTGTTTCAGGCATCTCGCTCGCGCTCGGGTTTTCCGTGCTCATGTTGAGTGAGTTTGTCTCCGTGCGGCAGTTCGGAGAGCTGATCGGCGTCACGGTGGTCATCTGCCTGATCAGTGCACTTCTGTTTCAGCCCGCGCTTCTCCTTCTTGCGAGTGGATATTTGAGGGGTCGGCGACCCTGAGGCACTCCGCTTTTGAGGGAGCAGCTGCGAGGCGGTCGCGTCGGGCTGTGAGGTGACGGCTGCACTCCTTGCTCTTTCGGCTGTGGGGTGTGCCTTTACTTATATTTTATAAGGGTCAGTGTCCCTCGGCTTCTCCGATTCCGAGGACGGTCACGCCTGAGGGGCCGAGGCAGGCGATTTCTGTTGCTTGGTGATTGGCGACACAGTGGTGGAGGCCCTTCACATGAGGTCCCGTGAGGAGAGAGAGCTGCTTCTGATTCCCGAGGGCGATGCCGAGGGGAGTGGACCAAGCGAAAGGGGGAGGAGCGCCTTTGAAGGTTCCGTCACTGCGCAAGAGGGAAGCGGCGAGTGCGAACACGATTTGTCCGGCTTCTCTGCGCAGCGGAGTCAACTCTAAGTCCATGGGTCTGAGTGTTCGACAGATGCCTGGGCGCGGCGCGAGGATGGGCAGGGTGATGGGCGCGAGTGGTTCTGCTCGGGCGCCCGTCGTGTCCGTGAACACGAGCTGAATCTCGGAGCGGTCGCAGGAAGGAAGGGCGGCAGAGAGCGTTCCGTGATGCGGGCCTTCAGGGTAGAGAGCGATGTCTGGAAGGACGGGTTCAGTGACCGGACCCTCTTCTGTGCCCTCGGGATCTTCGACGTGCAACGGCGGATCGCCGGAGCGAGTCAGGCGTTTCGTTTTTCCTTCTTGAGTTCTTGCCCAAAGTTGGCCGTCTGGGCTGAAGACGAGGGGTGAGGCGAACGGCATGGAGGAGGTCCCCGCGACTTGAATTTCGAAGCGAGCCAGTTTTTTCGCTTCGCGATTTTGAAGTGATGAGAGCAGCTTTTTTTGTAGTTCCGTCTTCTGAGTCGCCGTTTTTGTCCCAAAATACCAGTCCACTCGTCCGAGTTCCCCCAGAGCAAGGGCAGGTTCCCCCTCACCGAGGTGGCATTGAAGCGCAGCCTGTGTGAGTTCAAAGGCTGCCTTGCTCGTCCCTTCGCAGGTCAGCGGTTCTCCGTCTGCACTCAGGAGCTTCGGAATTGCGCTCTCTTCGCACAGCGCTCCTAAAAGACGTCTGAGCGCATCGATCTTACCGAGAGCATCCTTGCGCTCGGCCTTTCTCACTGAGGCGATGAGGAGCCGAGCCGTTTGTTTCGAGAGAGTTTGTGCGGGTTCGTTCATTTCTCGGGAGGCGCCTCCTGGTCGGGAGAGAAAATCGAGAGGCAGGGATTGTTCGACCCCGGACGGGGAGCGCAAGGTCACGACGATCTTGATGTCATCGGATCCATCACCATCTGCGTCCTTGGAGTCGACTTCGAGGTTCAGGGTTTCTCCGGGAGCTTGTTGAAGAATTCGGAAGTGGAGAAGAGTTCTTTGATCCTTGCCCGTCATGAGGACTGCCACGGAGCGTTCGGGGGTTCCCGGAAGGAAACGAGAACTACACTCGACGGAGAGATCGCTGGTCAGGGAAGAGGGCCCGGTGATCTGGAGAGAGGCCTTGAAGGTGCAGTCTTCTCCCTGGGGGAGAAAATCGGGCACCGGCAGGATCTTTTCTTTGGGGCTTCCACTGACATCGAATCGATAAAGTCCCGCACTGCTTCTCTTTGAGGGATCTGATTTTTGTTTGGGGAGGGCCCAAGCGATCACGGAGTCCGACTCATCGGCCGGATCGAGCGTGCCCACGTAGAAAACGGTTCCTTCGGGGGCCTTGAGCGTGCGTCCAAATTCGTTCCAGCGGCCGGTCGGTTTGCTGGGTTTTCGTGAAACGAGGTCGCGCTGCTTGTTTTCAGGGGTTAGCGAGGAGTTGGATGTCGAGACAGGAGCGGGAGGCGCGCCTGGAAGCGAGGTCGCAACCTGAAAAGGTGTGTACGGTTTCTCCTCGTCGCAGCCGACAAAGAGAACAGCGGAGGCGGCAAGGACGCACATATGTAAGCGAAGTCGCCGGAGCACGTCGCTTGTGGTCCCCAAGAGGCATCCGAACCCCAGAGCGGGGAGAGATACGTAAGCATTTTCTCTACGTTGGGTGTGTGGATCCGCGCGGAGGAGCGGCGGGGAAGGAGGAGTTTCGTCTCTCGTCATGGGTAAACGGAAATGAGCGCGCTTGTCCCGCGCGCGCAAGTCTCCTTGCTCAGGACCTACATCGGGCGACATGGTCAGCGCTCGGCCCTGGGGGCAGGAGGGGAAGTTGCTGAAATGAAAGGGTTGTTTGCAGGTTTAAGGCAACGCTACTCTCGTCACCCGGTTTCGATCCGCTCGCCGATGTCGGCCGCGATCAGACGCTTTGGGGAAGAGACGATCAGCAATGAATGGACAGACGGTTCGCACCGCGCTCGGAACAATCCAATCCAACCCGGATGCCACTGACGCTTGGCAGCTTTTGACAAGCAGTCTTGCGGAGTCAGGGGGAGATCTCGATCAAAATGAGGCCCTGAATCTTCTCCAGGCAGCGCGCGAGCGTCACGGGGCGCGGGGCGAATCAGAAGCTGTTGCCAAACTGCTCGAACTATCGGTGACAGTGGCAGCCGGCACCTCCGAAGAGGTTGCACTCCTCCGAGAGCTCGGCACCGTTTATCTGGAAGATTTGTTTAGTGGCAACAAGGCCATCACGACTTTGCGTCGTGGCGCTGAAAGTGGAGACGCTGATCTGGAAGGTCAACTTTCCGATCTCTTGAGTCGGTCGGAAAGTTACGCCACTCAGGTCAAGAACTATCTCAACGAAGCCGACAACGCATCGGACGATGACTACCGAAGCGCAATGCTGATGCGCGCCACTGAGGCCGAAGCTTGTTTCAGCGATGCCCCTGCTTATCCAAAGCTGATCGAGAATTTGGAGCTCAGTTTGAGACTGAACTCGGCGAACCTGCCTGCATTTCGCCTTTTGGAAGTCATTTATCGCCGGAATGAAGACTTCGACTCCGTTGTGCGTGTCCTCGAACGGGCCGCCGACCGGGCCCCGGAGAAGCAGGCACGGGTAGCGGCGGGCGTGCGTTTGGCGCGCCTTTATCAACACCGCTTGGCCGACGAAGAGAAGGCAGCGCGTGCGTTTGACCGAGTGCTCGAATCCGACCCCAATCAGGTCGACGCGGTTTCGTTCCTCACTGAGTATTACTCACAGAAGGAACGCTGGAGTGATCTGGTTCGTGTCTATGAGCGCCCGCTGAAAGTGGCCGGTGAGGGTGACGCTGCGCACGTCGGGGAAATGCTCCAAGTGGCGATGCTTCACTGGAAGATGCGCGGCTCTGCAGAAGATGCCGAGCCGTGGTTTGCACGGATCGCCGCCATCGAACCCGCTCATGATGGCGTTCTGAACTTCTACAGAGAGTATAAGGAATCTCTCAACGACGATGCAGGTCTCGTTCAAGTCCTGGAAGCGGCTCTGCTTGCTCTTCCGGCTGGAGATGAGAGAGCCGAAGGTCTCAAGGTCGAGATTTCCGAGAGGCAAGATGATCAAGCCTCCGCGCAAAAGCTCATCGAAAAATACAAGAGCGCGCTGCGGGAGAATCCGGACGACGAGGAGGCGCGTCAGCAGCTAAAAACCCTGTACAAACAAACTCAGGGTCACAACGCTTTGGTCGAACTCTTGCGTCAGCAACTCGAAAGGGTACCAGAAGAAAATCTGGAGTCGCGGCTGTCCATCATGCGCGAGATTGCCAGCGTTTACCGCAAGTACGTCAAGAGTGAGACCGCTCTCGTTGGTGTGCTCAATCAGATTGTGCACCTCGACGGTAAGCTGGACGAGCACGATGTTGATGAGGTGCGTGAGCTGGTTTCTCTTTACGAGAAACTCAGTCGTCCGCGCGACCTCCTCTCGAGCTTGAAATTGTTGGCCGAGATCGTTCCGGACAAGGAGGAGAAGATCAGCTTGTATCGTCAAGTCGGTCGTCGTTGGCTGGATCAGTTTTCCAATGTTCAGCACGCGATGGAGTCCTTCGCGGCTCTCCATGAGCTTGCCCCGACCGACGCGGAAGCCACAGAACGTCTAGAAGATCTCTACCGCAAACGACGTGCGTGGAAGGAGTTGTTCATGCTCTACGAACAGCAGCTGGCCGGGACCGAAGGCGCGGCGCGGGTTCCTCTCTTGCGAGAAATGGCTCAATTGTCAGCGGATCGGCTCTCCAAAGTCGATGAAGCACTCGCCTACTACAAGGAGATCCTCGACCTCGATCCCTCCAGGATGGAGGTGCTCGACCGCATGGAGAAGCATGCGGAGCGCGGGAAGAACTGGGACACATTGGTGGAAGTGCTGGAACGTCGTCTGGCGCAAATGCCGGAGGATGAGTCACGCCTGCCCGTCCTGCAAAAGCTGGGCACCGTTTATGGTGAGCATCTGGACCGTCCCGAGGACGCTATCGGTACCTGGCGCCGAGTCGTCGAAGTGCAGCCTGCGCATCCGCGCGCCATGCGTGTCCTCAGGGACACTTACCTCAAAGCCTCGCGCTTCGACGACTTGGAAGAACTTTACACGTCGCAGAAGGACCTCGAAGGGTTGGCCGAAGTGCTCAGCACCGCCGCCGATCGAAACAAGGATGATGCTGAGAAGCTCGATCTCAGCTACCGCGCTGCGCGCGTCTATGAAGAGGGCTTGGGACAGGCTGCTCGCGCCATCCGCTCTTACGAGCGCATCCTCTCCATCGACCCTAAGGACAACCGGGCGATTTTGCGGGTTTTACCCCTCTATGAGCAGGAGGAAAAGTGGGCTCGGATCCCTCCGCTCCTTGAAGTGCTCGTAGAGACCGCTGAAGAAGACGAGACGCGCGTCGCGATGTACGAACGCCTCATCGATCTTTCGAGTGGGCGCCTCGCGGACAAGAAGGCGGCGATGGACTACGCGCGTCGTGCTTTCGAATCCGCTCCAGAAAATGAAAGAGCTGTGGAGCTTCTCGATGCTGCCGCGCGCGCGGCTGGTGCTTGGGGTGAAATGGTGGAGGCGCTTCAAGCTCGCCTACAAACGCTGGGTGGCGACGTTGCGGCGGCCCCGAAAACTCCAGAAGCTGAGCCTTTGGTCGAGAAGCAGCCCGCAGCCAAGAAGCGCCGCCGTCGTGGAAAGAAGGGCTCCTCTGTTCCTCCTGAGCCTGAAGAGCCGATCAAGAAAGCGCCAGAAGCGGAACGTCCGGCTCTGACTGCGGGCCAGCGGGCGCTTGCCCTGCGCCTGGCGAGGGTCATCGGTGAGGAACTGGGTCAAGTAGAAGAGGCCGTCGGAAGACTCAAGGTGCTGGCTGCGGCCGCGCCCACCGACAGCAACGTCATGGAGGCGCTCGATGCGCTTCTTCGTCGTGAGAATCGTCCCGAAGACTTGCGTTGGCTTTACGATCATCGACAAACGCACGCGACGTCGCCGGCTCGTCAGACAGAGCTTTTGATTGAATGGGCTCTCTACGAAGAGGGGCAGCTCGAAAATCCGTCGGGGGCTCTCGAAAAGTTCGATGCGGCACTTGCCGTGGAACCCCAAAATGTAGCTGCTTTGGAAGCGGTGACGCGCTTGGCCTTGTCTCAGAACAAGCCGGAGCGAGCAGCTGAAGCGCTCGCTCAGCATCGGGATCTTCTGAGTGGCGTGGATGCCGCTCACAAGGACGCCATGCTGGCTGATTTGCTGGCAGACCGTCTCAAGCGTCCCGAGGAAGCCCTGGAAGCGGCCAAACGTGCGCTCGACGGTGGAGCTGAACCAGGGGCTGTGATTCCGGTCTTGCAGCGGCTCGTCGAGGTCGCTTCGGTTCGCGGAGAGGCCGCTCGAATCCTCAGCGAACAGTATGAGGCCGGCGGGGATTCACGAAAAGAAGCAGACGCCGTGCGCGCGCTCATTTCAGAAACGAGCGATCCGGACGAGCAAGTCGATCTGTACAAGAAGCTCGCGGACATTTTTGAGGAAAAGCTGAACGAGCCCGGTGCCGCGCTTTCCGTCCTCGTGGATGCCCTCGCGCTGCATCCTTCGGAAGTCGACTTGTGGGATCGGGCGGGACCGCTTTCGGCCGTTGCTGGGCGTCCTACGGATTTGGCAGAAGCGTTTCGATTGGCTCTTCGCCAGAAACTCCCTGACGACTTGACGCTCGATTTGGCGCGCCGCGCCTCGGAGCTTCACGAGCAAACCCTGGGTGATCCTCAGGGTGCTGTTCCGTATTATGAGAAGATCCTTGCGCTGCAAGGGGACGACGAGGAAGCCTTCGGTCGCCTCAAGGAAATCCTCACCGCGGGTGAGCGCTGGCGGGAGCTGGAGGAGCTGTACGACACCGAGATCCAGAGGCTGGACGATGAAGCCCGCCGCATCGAGATGCTGGCGGAGGTGGCGCTTCTCGCTGAAGACATCATGGGCGATGCCGAGCGCGCGATCTCGTACCACAAGCGCATCCTGCAAATGGACGAAGAAGCCGGGTTTGCCCTTGAGAGCCTAGACCGGCTCTACACCCGCGTGGAGAGAAAGGAACCCCTGCTCGAACTTCTCGAGAAGCGGGCGGACATCGCTCTAGGTGAGGAGCAGCAAAAGTTGCGTGTGCGGTTTGCGCAGCTCGCCCTTTCTCTGCACCTCCCGGAAAGAGCAGTCGGCGCCATTGAAGCTGTGCTGGTGGAAGAGCCTGGAAACTACGAGGCGCGCGACATCGCCGAAGAACTCCTTCAGATCGGAAGCGTGCGCGTGAAGGCCGCCCTCGCCCTTGAGGTGGTTTACGAGACCAAGGATGAGATCCGCGATCTGGTGCGCGTTCTTGGAGTTCGCGTGGACGCGCTGCGTCCTCAAGAAGGACAGGAACTCGATGAAACGGAAATACGCGAGCGTGAGGACGAACGTCGGGACTTGTTGCGCCGCATTGCAACGTTGCGCGATGATCGCCTGCACGACGACGAAGGATCCTTTGACGTCTTCGCCGAGCTCTCCCCGCTCGATCCTGGTGACGCGGACCTTCGTGAGCGTTTGATCGATTCAGGTCGTCGTCTCGGCCGGAGCGTGAAGGTGGTGGCCGTCCTTTTGGCCGCTGCGGAAGCGGCCATCGAACCCTCTCTCAAGGCAGAGATCTACCTCTCGGCGGCGACCGTTCAAGGGGATCTGCTCGATGATACTCAGGGCGCAGAAGCGACACTCAAGCTCGTGGTTCAGCTGCGTGCGGATGAGCCTGAGGCTGCTCTTGCGGCTGCTCGTTTTCTTGAGCCCATTTTCATCGCTCAAGACCGCAACGAAGAACTGGCTCTGAATCTGAAGATGCAGATTGAGCTTGAGGGTGACTTTGACAGAAAGGGAGAACTGTTGGCCCGCGTTGGGCACCTGCTTTCGGATCTCCTCGCTGATAAGAAGGGCGCTATCGACGCCTGGGAGGCTCTACTCAGCGATAGCCCAGACAACACCGAGGCGCTGATCAACCTGACGGAACTCTATGAGTCTGTAGAACGCTACGAAGACGTGGCGCGAGTCCTTCAGCAACGCAGAGACGCTTCGAGCGATGATCAAGAGCGGGCGAATTTGGCTCGTCACTTGGCGGACGTCCAGGAAAGACACCTCGATAACCCCGAGCAGGCGATCGAATCCTACCAGGCGATTCTGGACGAAACCGGCGCTACGGCGGAAGCACTTTCTGCGCTCGCGAGACTCTTTCAAAAGGCCGAGCGCTTTGAGGATCTGGCAGACATTTATGAGCGTCAGTCCGACACCTTGGCCGACGAGGTAGAAAGACTGGGAGCACTCGCGCTTCTGGGCGAACTCCGTTCTACTCACCTCAAAGATGTTCCGGGCGCCCTCTCCGCGTATCGCCGCGCTCTTTCGGTAGATATGGGTCACCAGCCCAGCCGGGAGGCCCTTTCCCGTCTGCTTGAGCACGAGGACGCCGAGGCGCGTCTCGAGGCTGCGGAGATCCTTCACCCCATCTATGAGGCGGATGCTGATCACTTGAACCTCCTCAAGGTTGTGGAGGTTCAAGCGAGTGCTTCTGACGATCCTTCCTTCAAAGCATCGCGTTACCAGACGGCTGTGCGTATCGCCGAGGACTCTCTAGGGGACGACAAGCGCGCCATGGAGTTTGCTGCGCTCGGAACCAAAGAGGCAGCTTTGCACGGAGATTTGGGTGCTTGGCTGGAAATGATGGAGCGGCTTGCTCCGCGTTCCGGTGCGCGCAAGAAGCAGGTCGAAGTCCTCGAGTCCGTGGTGACCGAGATGTTCGACCCTGAGCAGCAGTTGTTGGTTCAGAAGCGCATCGGTGAGCTGCGGCGGGCGGAGCTGGGTGATCGCGAAGGGGCCATCTTGGCCTACAGAAAGGCGCTCGAATTTCAGCCAGAAGACGCAGAATCTCTGGTCGCCCTCGAACAGCTTTTTGAGTCGAGCGAGCAGTGGCAAGAGCTTTTGGGGGTCCTGGACATGCGGGCGGAGACCGCAGAGGACGAGACGGCACGCAAAGGTCTCCTCTTCCGCAAGGCTCGACTCCTTTCAGACCGTCTCTCGGATGAAGACACAGCCATCGAGACCTATGAACAGATCTTGGATCTGAATCTCGACCGAGACGCTATTTCGGCTCTCGAAACGCTTTACGAAAAACGCGAGCGCTTCGATGACCTCGGGTCCATGATCCAGCGACGTATCGACGAGCGAGACGGCGATGTCGCAACGTTGAGAGTGCAGCTTGCTTCGGTCGCTGCTGAAAAACAGGGAGAAATAGATAGGGGTCTCGATGAACTCGAGCAAGCTTTGCAGGAGGACACTCAGCACGACGGCGCGGTGCGTTTGCTCGAGAAATTGCGCGGCCAGATCGAAGACCCGACGCAAAGAGGGCGTCTCGCTTCCTTGCTCGAGCCCGTGTACATGGTGCGCGCCGACTACGACAACGTGCTTTCGGCGTTGTCCTTGCGGCTCGAAGGTTCCGATTCGCCTGACGAACGTCGAGAGCTGGTCACCAGGATCGCTCAGATCCACGAGGAACAAAAAGAGGACTATGGAGCCGCCCTCGAAATTACGGCCAAGCTGCTCGTAGATGATCCGGCAGACGATCTGACTCTCGAAGAGATGGAACGTCTGGCCAAGGTCGCTGGCGCGGAGGTGCGCCTGGCAGAGCTACTTGCTCTTCAGGTGAAGGACGTCGACGATGACGACGCGACAGCAAGACTCTGTCGCCGCGCCGGCGAGATATTCGCGGCAAGTGGCCGGGACGAGGAGGCGCTTGCACTTCTTGAGCGCGCCCTCAAGGTCGAACCGGACAGTCAGCAACTTTTTGACGCCATCGACGCCCTCTTGAAGAAGAAGGGAAGCCCTGAAGAGCGCGTGGCCTTGTATAGAAACGCTCTTTCGCATCGCTACGACCCGGCAGAGCAGCAGAAATTGCTGATGGTGATTGCGGAAATCGAGGAAGCGAAGCTCGGCAATGTGGATGCTGCCATCGATGCCCACCGTCAAGCGGTGGAAGCGGATGAGACGAACGAAGCGTCTCTGGACGCTTTGACGCGCCTCTACACTCAGACGGAGAACTATACGGATCTCGCTGAGTTGTACTTGCGCCGAGCGGAGAGCGTCGGCCCAGCTGCCGGGGCGAAATACCGGATTGCGCTCGTTGACCTTTATGTGCGCAAGCTGGGTCAGCATGAACCCGCGCTCGATCAACTCGAGGAAATCGTACGTGATCAGCCAGACTTTGGGCCGGCGATCGAACGACTAGAAGCGATGCGTCAGAGCGAGGATTTGCGAGGAAGGGTCGTTGAGATCCTAAGACCGATCTACCAGGCTCAAGATGATTGGCGTCATCTGATCAACCTCAACGAGGATCGTTTCCTTCTGGCTGAGGATCCCATGGAGCAGGTGGCGATTTTGCGGGAGACCGCAGAATACTGGGAAACTCGCGGAGACGCGCCGACCCGTGCGCGTGTGGTTTTGACCGAAGCTTATCGCCTTCAACCGGAAGACGAAGAGGTTCGTTCCGATCTCGAGCGTCTGACAGCTGTCCTGGAAGACTACGGTCCGCTCGGCTCCCTGTACGCAGAGGTCTTGGATGCGCATCCCGAGATGATGGGTCGGAGGGAAGTGGTGGCTCGGCTCGCAGAGCTTTACGATACGAAGCTAGACGATCCTCGCGGTGCTCTGATCCGGTATCAGGAGCTTTCCGCAATGGACCCGAGCGACGAGATGCCGCTCGATGCGGTGCTGGGTTTGTCGCTTTTGCTCGGTGATTGGCGCGCGCGAGAGAGTGCTCTTCAGGCAAAGGCTGAGACCGCTTATGACGATGCACTCCGTTCTGAGATCCTGTCACGTCTGGGTGAACTGCGTCATTTGACGCTGGGGGACGAAACCGGGGCAATCGAAGCGTACGAGCGCGCTTTTGAGGCCAATGAGCGAGATCCCGATGTCACGGATCGGCTCATTGCTCTCTATGAGGGCAAGGATGAACCGGCGCGTCTGGTCGACCTCTATCTCGCGAGAGTAGAAGGTGGCGAAGCGCACGATGACTTGCAGTTTGCGCTACTGTCCAAGGCAGCCCGGCTGCTTGAAAATTCGCTGAGCGACGCGCACCGCGCCATCGAATGCTTGAATCAGGCCCTGGCGGCACGCCCTGGGGACGCTCTTACGATCACGGAATTGAACCGTCTCTATCGGCAGGAGGAGTTGTGGTCGGAGCTGCTCGACAATTTGCGACTCGAGGCCGGAACGGCCGATCACGCAGAGCAGCGTCTGAAGGTCCGCCACGAGATCGCCCGCATTCTGTCGGAGAAGCTTGAGTCGTTCGAGGAGGCGCTGGAAGCCTATGGAGTCGTTCTCGACGAAAAGCCGGACGATGAAGCTGCTCTCGATGCCGTCTTTGCACTGGTGGAGAGGGAGCCGCACCTCGTGCGCGGGGCCACTGACATTCTTGTTCCCGCGCTTCGTCAAACGCAGCTCAAGCCGCGCCTGGTGAAGGCGCTGGCCCTGCGTCTGACCGATGAGCAAGACGCACATCAGAGAGTGGAAACTCTGCGTACGATGGCCAAAGTGCAGGAAGAGGATCTTGGAGATCAGAAGGGAGCGTTTGAATCGTTCCTCAAGGCCATCGCGGAAGCTCCGGAGGCGACTGACATTTACGAGGAGCTGGCTCGTCTTGCGGAGTTGACAAAGGGATGGGCGCGCTTCGCTGAGGTTCTCAAGGCGCGGGCGAAAGAGACCTTTGACTCAGAGATTGCCTGTGGGATGTGGGTCAGACTGGGCGGTATCTACGAAGAGAAGTTGGGAAAAGAGGAGCTAGCGGTGGAGGCTTACCAAGCGGCAGCGGAGCAAGTCGGTGATCGACTCGATCTCCTGAACGCTCTCGATCGCCTTTACACCTCGCTGGATGATACGGCATCAGTGGTCGAGCTGGTGGAACGCCGCATGGCCCTAGCCGACACGGATGAGGATCACGCCCGCCTTCTGGTCCGGCAGGGACAGCTACAGCTTGATAAGCAGAAGGAGCCCGCAGACGCGCTGTCGTCGTTCCGGCAAGCGCTCGAGCGCGATTTGCACAATCAAGAGGCCAGCCAGCAGCTTTCTCGTCTTCTGGATCGCGACGAGTTCTTCGAAGAAGCATTTGAAATCCTCGATGGCGTTTATCGCGACAGGTCTGCGGGTTCAGATCTCGCCGACCTCCACGGCCTGCGAGTGAAGCGGGCGTCGAGCGCTGAAGAGCGCCTCGACATGCGCCGAGGACTTGCTCAAGTTCTCGAAGACGAGTGCAAAGATCCCCTCGCTGCTCAAACAGTCTTGCAGGAGGGCTTCACGGACGACATCCGAGATGAGGGATTGCGCGATGAAATTGAGCGCCTCCTCCCCATCACAGGGGCTTGGGCGCAGGCAGCGCAGGCGTTGCTTGCCGCCACTGCTCAGAAGGGCATCGACGCAGAAACGGGGCGTGCGGCTTGTGAACGGGCTGCTGGTTGGCTCCGCGACAAGGCGGGCGACGCTGAAGCAGCGGAAAAGGCTCTTGTCAAAGCCCATGAGTTTGACCCGGAGAGTGACGAGATTTTAGAACAGCTCGAAGCGCTTCAGGGCGCGGAGGGAAGAGAAGCGGACCTGCTCGAAACCCTGATCCAACGCGCCAAGCTTGCTCCGGATGAGGGCACCCGGGTGGAGGTTCTTCGACGTTGTCGCGATTTGGCCGAGGGGCTGGGCCGAAATGACGTTGCAGAAAAGGTCCTGCGGGAGATCTTGGAGTCGGATGCCGAGGACTTGAATGCGCTTGAAGGGCTTTCGTACCTTCGACGTGCAGCGGGTGACGACACCGAGACTTACGCACTCTTGGCCCGGCGTATCGAGCTCGAGTCCGATCCGGACAAGCTCCGAGTTCTCAAGTTCGACTCGGCGGAGCTAGCTCGTGACAAGCTTCAGAAGCTCGATGAGGCCATCGAGATTTTCGAGGGACTTTTTGAGGATCTTCCTGCCGACACTCAGGTAGCGAGAGCGTTACGTGGCGCCTACGAGAAGGCGAGTGAGTATGAAAAGCTCGGGGATCTCATCTTTCGGCTCATGTCGTCCGAGAGCGATCCCTTGGAGCAAGCAAACCTTAAGGTGGGCTTGGCCCGTCTCAAGCGCGATCAGTTCAAAGACACCGCCAAGGCCATCGAACTTCTCGAGGAGGTGTTCAGCACGCATCCGGAGCATCCGGAGGCAGCCTTGGTTCTAGGAGAGATCTATGCGGCTTCGGAGCAGTTCAAGGAATTGACGGGTCTTTTGGGACGTCAAGCTGCCTTGGCTGAGGAGCAAGGGGACGAAAGCAGGGCGCTCGAGTATTTCCGTCGTGCGGCCACGCTCTACGAAGTGTCCCTGAGCGATCTCGGCGCTGCGATTGAGATCTGGATGAAGATCCGTGCCTACGAGGATACTCTGGAGGTGCTTGAGTCGATTTTCCGTCTGCAGCTTGCTGCCGAAAATCGGAGCGACGCGGCGGCCTCGCTGGAGGAGATTTGCAGTAGCCTCGACGGGGCGGATCAGCTCTCACGTCGGGCAGAGTTGACCCAGCTTTATCGTGATCTGGGTGACACGGACGCGGTCATCCGTACGATTGAGGGCTCGCTTTCGCTGAATCCTGAAAATGCAGAACTCCGTCTGAGCCTGCGCAAGGAGTATGAAGGCGTAGGAGCATTCGGGCAGGTTGCTGACATGGTACTTGCAGACGCCGAGAAGGCGGAAGCCGTGACTTCTAAGGTGGATCTTCTGCGGGAGGCCGCTCACATCCATCTGAATCAGCGTGGTGACGCGGCGGCAGGCGCGGAGATCCTTGCACGAGCTTCTGCACTCGTGCCGGAGGATCGCGACTTGTTGCTTGAACTGTGCGACGCCTATAGCGCCTCGGGGCGAGGTTCGGAGGCGGTACAGGTGCTAGAGCGCGTCGTTGAGAGTTTTGGTGGTAAGCGAAGCAAGGAACTGGGTGAGATCCACCGGCGCCTGGCCACGGCGTATCTCTCTCAGGGTGACGAAGCGCGCGCACTCGAAGAGCTCGACAAAGCTTTCAGAATTGAGCCCGGCAACGTCCATGTTCTCAAGTCTCTCGGTGAAGTGGCCCTGAAAACGGGCGATCTCAAGAAGGCACAACAGATGTTCCGCGCGCTTCTTCTACAGAGGCTGGAGGGAGATAGCCCGATCACCAAGGCTGAGGTCTTCTGCCGGCTCGGGGAGGTCCATGCCAGCCTCGGTGAGACGCCCAAGGCGAAGCAAATGTTTGAGCGCGCCCTGCAGACAGATCCTAATCTAGAGGCGGCAAAAACAGGATTGAGCGGACTCTGAAGGAGCACCGACGACCTTGCTGTGGGGCGCGCAGCAGGTTTTCGCTTGCGAGGAGCCTGTTCGCACACCGTCGCAGCAGGTGTGCGGACGGGCTCAAGGTGGTGAACGGCCGACGCGCGTGAGCACCTGCTTGAGATCTTCCCACACCTCTTTCTTTGCGCGAGGATTTCTCAGCAGGTACGCCGGGTGAAAGGTCGGCATGACGGGGATCTTCCCCTTGTAGAGCCGGAAGGTGCCGCGCGCGCGAGTGATCCCCTCTGAGATCCCCAAGAGCCCTGTCGTTGCAGTTCCGCCGAGCGCAACAATCACACGCGGCGCCAGAAGGTCCAGCTGTCGCTCAAGATACGGGCTGCAGCTCTGCATCTCTTCCGGACTCGGAGTGCGGTTTCCCGGCGGGCGACATTTCACGATGTTGCAGACGTACACTTCGTCCCTTAAAAGACCCATGGAGCTGATCATTTTGTCGAGCAGTTGTCCCGCTGCCCCGACAAAGGGCAACCCTTGTTCGTCCTCGTCCTGCCCGGGCCCCTCACCGACAAAGCAGATCCCTGTCTTGCCTGTTCCGCGCGCAAAGACGGTCTGTTTGCGGGTTTCATGGAGACCGCACGCGGTGCAGCCGCTGACGCGGATTGCGACTTCTTCCAGATCGGCTCCGAGGGCAGCCAGAGCCTCAGGGCTGGTGCGAGGGGCGACAGGAAGAAGCTTCCTGGTTCGAGTGGGGGAGGTTTCCCGGGCCTTCGTCGTCGGACCGGTGGGGGGGAAAGGTCTCGAAGCTGGCTCCGGGCTCGGGTGTAGCGAGGGAGTGGGCTGATCCGGGAGGGCACGCGGCGTTGGATTCACGGCGGGCCGACCGCTCGCTTGAGTGCTCGGAGTCCGGACTTCGGAAAAATCCGGAAGGGGGTTTTCCCGCAGTCGTTCTTTGAGATCCGGGTCCTTGGGCAGGCCTGTCGCGCCCAGTTCTACTTGCCAGCTAAGATAGGCGGACAGATCTCGGGTGATGAAAAAGAGTTCCCCGAGCGGGTCGAAGAACTCGTCGTCGGCATCGGGGGAAGCAGGCTCCCCTGGAGGCGTGGGAGGAAGGGAGATCTCGTCAGCCCTCCTGCTCTGAGAGCCAACGCTCGGCGTCTAGCGCCGCCATACATCCGGTTCCGGCGGCGGTCACGGCCTGCCGGTACACCCAGTCTGCGACGTCTCCCGAAGCGAAGACACCTTCGACGCTGGTGCGCGAGGTTCCCGGGACTACCTTGAGGTATCCGTTGGGATGAGTCTCGAGCTTTCCTTTGAACAGATCCGTCATCGGAGTGTGGCCGATAGCCACGAAGAGCGCTGATGCTTCGAGGTCCTTCGTTTCCCCTGACTTGACGTCTTTGACCGTGACACCGGTCACTTCATCCTTCTCGACACCCAAGACCTCCACGACCTCGTGGCTGAAGAGGACGGAGATCTTTGGATTCTCCATCACGCGCTTTTGCATGGTCTTGCTGGCTCGAAATTCGTCCCGACGGTGGATCAGGGTGACCCCTGAGCACAGGCCGGACAAGTACGTCGCCTCTTCCATCGCGGTGTCGCCTCCCCCCACGATGACGACATCCTTGTTGCGATAGAGGGCTCCGTCGCAGACGGCGCAGGCGCTGACTCCGCGGTTCTTGAGCTTGTCTTCGCTTTCGAGCCCGATGTAGTTGGCGCGGGCTCCGGTCGAAATGATCACCGCGTCGGCGGTGTGAAGTTCATTTTCGTCCTCGCCGACCCAGATCTTAAAGGGGCGTTCTGAGAAATCGACCTTTTGCACATCGGCGGTGATGAACTGTGTCCCTTGGGCCTCGGCTTGATCCCGGAAGTCCTGCATCATCTGCTGTCCGGTCACTCCTTTGGGGTAGCCAGGATAGTTCTCTACGTCGGTCGTAAACATGAGTTGTCCGCCAGGAATCAATCCTCCGGCGTTGAAACCCTCGACACAAAGCGGCCGCAGGTTTGCCCGCGCCGCGTAAATGCTGGCGGTGAGGCCGGCCGGTCCAGAGCCAATGATCAGAACTCGATGATGCGGAGTAGACATGTCCCTTGACGTAATCACAGCAGGGCCCAGGAGCAAGCGTTACGCAGTTCTTGCGTTACAGCCCGTAGGTGAAGCTGAGTGCGGGGTGGACGGCAATAGCCATACCACCTGCTGGGAACAGCAGGGCGAGCTGAGTATCAAGCCCGATCCCCATCTGCGGGTTGAACATGTACTCCAGCTTCAAACCTGGAGAGACAAAGATACGCCCTGCCAATTTGTAGACTCTCGTTTCCGTTGCGACGAGCTTTGCGTTGACCTCGCCTATGCCACCAGCCACGTAGAGGGAGGGGCGTATGCCGGCCTTGCTCAGACCCAGGATGGCCCAGGTAGCCCGCCCTTCCACATGAAGGGGAAGGAAGCCGACTTCACCCACAGCACGGGGATGAGTGTTCAAAAAAGAGACGCCGGCGCGAATACCAAGCTGGAGCATGGGCAAGACGGCGAAATCGTAGCCTACCTTGATGCGCAACTGGCCTGGCCCGATACCAGGTTGGATGTTTACGTTTTCCGGGGTCACGGACTCCCCGGCGAGGTTGTAGCAGTAGATGCCGTAGCTATCCTTGAAGCCCTGATCGGCGCCGCAGAGGTTGTCACCACCGAGGGGCATCAAGTCCATACCGACCGATAAGCTCAGCCAATGCTTCTTGAACGGACCTGCTTCCTTCCCTTCGGCTAAAGCGCTGCAGTAGCCGTCAACGCATGCTCCGGTAGAGCACTCCTCGTTGGTCGTGCAGGTAGGCGCGGTCGCGCATTGGCCTTCTTCGCAAAGGAGGCCGCATTTGCACTGCGACGAGTTGTTGCAAGATGCACCCCAGTCGAGATCACCGCAAACGGCTTCCTTGGCTGCGGCTTCGCAACCTGGGAAGTCCGGGGGACAGTCGGAGGCCGAACTCGAACAGCGGGTGACCGGTGCTTGACCGGGGTAAGCGGGCGCGACGCCCGTTTCGCTCAGAGTCAAAGCAGCGGGTTGCTTCTGGCTTCCGAACTGATCGACGTACTCACCGTTGGAGTCCTTCACGCCGATGTAGAACCTGAGCTCACCCGCCGTAGCTGTGTAGCTACAGGGAATTTCCGCTTGCCACTGTCCGGCATTGTTCACGAAAGGAATTTTTTTCCAGTCACCGCCACCAGGCTCCTGGAACTTGATGAAGCCAGACGCAACCGGGGCATCGGAGGTGCAGCTGATCGGAATGGGCATTCCGGTCTGAATGGGTGAGCCCTGAGGGCTACAGAGCATGTCACCGGGAACTCCAGGGGGCGGGGGAGCTGCTCCCGGAGGGGGGCCTGTAGGCGTTGTGACCGGCGGAGGCGTGTAGACGGGTGCGGCTCCGCCCGAGGTGCCATCAAACGTTGCCTTCGTTTCTGGTGTGGCGAGCTCAGTATCGAGGGAGACCGCCGGGTCGAGACCTTTCGCAGCAGCAAACGCTTCTGCGGCTCCGGACTGGTCGTTCTTTCCGCTCCCGCGGACGATGCCGACATACATCCATGCCTTGGCTTTCGTCTGGGGTGAGCACTTGTCCTCGCAGGCCGAAATCGTCCCTGTGAGGGTAGACTCGGCCTTATCGAGCTGCATCATCAGGTAATGGCTGTTGATGGCCTCGTCGATTTTGGACTTGGCAGACGCGTCACGCGAGTACTGGGCGATGGCGGGAAGGGAGAACAGCCCGATGACGAGGGCTGCAAGCAGTCTATGGATTGCTCGGCTTTTCACTATTGATACTCCGGAGTTGCGAAAATCTCGCTGAGGGGGGGCGCGGTGAATCCCGTGAGGGGCCGCGGGAAGGGTCGAGGGGGGGTTGGGGGTTTCTTTTTGGGGGCTATTCTTTGGGGGCCTGAGGACCGCAGCCTTCTTTTTGGCCTTCGGTCCTGATGAACTGTACGCGGCGGTTCAAAGCGCGGTTCTCTTCTGAGTCATTGTCGACGAGGGGGCGCGCTTCTCCGTAGCCTTTTGATTCGAGTCGTTCGGGAGGCATGCCGTGAGAGACGAGGTACTTGCGCACGGCCGCCGCGCGCTGATCACTGAGCGATTCGTTGTAGCTGTCGCTTCCGCGATCGTCCGTGTGTCCTTGGATCTCTAGTTTGATGGATTGATTATTGTTGAGCACTTCCAGCACCGCATCCAGGACCGGGAAGCTTTCCTTTTTCACGACAGCTTTATTGTACTCGAAGTGGATCTGCTGCGTGATTTTCACCTCGCAGTCGGTCACGACCACCAGGGACGGCTTGAGCGGGCACCCGATCGGGTCCTTGTCCGCTTGACCCGGGGTGTTGGGGCACTGATCGTCCACATCCAATACCCCGTCGCCGTCATTGTCGGGCTCGGGGCAGCCGTCAGAATCCTCGTAGCCGTCAGGATCTTCGGGTTCCAGCGGGCATTTGTCGTCGACGTCGAGCACTCCGTCGAGGTCGTTGTCCTTTTCCGGGCAGCCGTCAGAATCCAGGTACCCATCCATGTCTTCCGGATGAAGGGGGCAAGCGTCGATTGAGTCTGGGATGCCGTCCCCATCGGTGTCTGGGTCATCGGGGCAGCCGTCCATGTCTTCAAAGCCCTGAAAGTTCTCAGGGAGATCCGGACACATATCCACGGCATCGGGAAAACCGTCTCCGTCCCGGTCGCCCGGTTGCGCGACGGGCGCACCCCCCGCGCAGTACTGAGCAGGAGACTGTAGCCGGGCGGCTTTGGCATTGAGTTCTGCGCGGGAAACGAAGTCAGAAGCCCGGCTGAGCGCACCTTTACGGAGTTCCATCTCCGCAAATTGAGTGTAAGCGCGGGTCAGCGCTAGCTCGCGCGGAGCACACTTGAGCGCTCCGGCACGCTCTGCTTCGTCAGCGACCTGATGGAGACTCGAAATACGGCCTCGAAGCTGAGGAGCCTTGTCGCAACCGACGAGGGTTCCGACCAAAAGGACCAGAAGCCCGGTCGAAATGCGTACGGTTGTCCCTGAATCTCTTGTCCACATGAGATTCACTGAGTCGCCTCGTCACTCGCCTCATCGGATTTTGAGGTCCTGAGATGTTCTGCGGCGCGCGCGATCTTCGTCTTCTCTGAGGCGTCCCTAGCATAGTCCGTGGCCTCCAGAGAAAGGGTGCTCGCATTGCCATATTCGGCGTGAGCCGCCTGCACCTTCGCTTCTTTGAGCCGTTCCTTGGCAGCGTAGTATTCGTAAGGTGCGTGTTTCTCCGCCCCCAGTTCGTGAGCCTCCTGAAACTCTTCCTCGGCCT
>CAYMQT010000009.1:40133-52651 GCA_964392575.1 uncultured Polyangiaceae bacterium | reverse complement strand
CTGCGTAGGGGAAAACGCGCACGAGGCAACGCCGAACATCTTGTTCCAAAAGGGCGTAGCCTGATGGTTGCTCGACGATGCAGTGGATGGCAGCTTCGACGTTTGTGATGAAGCGCGGCTCCAATCCTGGCTGCTTCTCTGCGTAGTAAAGCGCTGCCTCCTCGAATTCCGAGAGGGCTTCGGGATGAAACTCGTAGTTCATCTGGCTACGGCACGACGAACACGTTCCAGCGCTTCTGGTCCAGGAATGGTTTTCACCAGGCCACTGCGGACTTCATCGCGCCTCCGTAGGGCCTCAGCAGCCCAAAGCGCTTGGACTTCCTGATCTTGGATGGGGTCGAGGCTTTCTACGAGGCGATCTGCCAAAAGCGCTCGTGCCTCGCTCGGGAGCGATAGCGCGGCTTCGGTGATTTGCTCGACGGGAATAGCCATCGCTGTTCATAATACGTCCAAGCGGAATATTTCTCAAGTCGCTCACTCCGCCCCTTCTTCTTCCCATGGCCGGCGGAGGCGGGGAGGGGATAGGAATTGCAACATAGATCCGAGGCTTGCCTTCACTTCCAGAAATAGACAAAATGAGAATTATGCGCGTTTTGGTGGAGGCAGGAAGGTGGTAGGATGTGGGTGGCCATGATGAAACCAGCCTCTCAATTCAAACTGCTCCTTCCACTTCTTGCTGCAGCATCTGCTTTCGCCTGCGGAGGCTCCACAGGTTCTGACGAGTCTGATGACGACATGGCCACTGCATCGGGCGGACAGGGCGGAACACCTGGGATCGGTGGCAGTGGCGGAGATGGCTCAGGTAGCGGCGGAGATGGCTCAGAAAATGGAGGCGGTCCAAATCCTGACGACAAGCCTGACCCAGTCGAGGATTACCCTTGTTACGGAGAACGCAGAGAGTTTGCAGTGGACAGCACGGGCGAGCCAGCGGTCGAGGCCGATCACGTTCTTCGCTTCTTCTATGATGAACAGGGTAACAAGCTGAAAAGCTTAGAGGATGCGGGCAACGACGGTTTTTTCGAGCGCGGTAACTATTGGACATTTGATGACGCTGGCAACCAGGTCACCTGGGGCTTCGACAACAATGGCGATGAAGAACTCGATTCACGGGGTGATTACTTCTACGACGAACAAGGTCAATTGTTGAGCGTCGACTACTACAACCCCGCAGACCAGCTCTCCAGCAAATACTCAATCGGGTATGATGAATACCGACGGATCATCCTTGTGGAGGTCGTTCTGACGGATGGGACAGTCTCCCAGACTGAAACCTACGAGTGGCTCTCCGATTGGGAATACAACCATCTGATCTACAAATTTGGTGAACTCAATGAGGCGATACATGTCGTCCTCAACGAGTACGGGGACTTCTTGCTCGAAGAGATTTGGCAGGACGAAGACATGACTGTGTTGCTCTCCAGGACCACAACCACTTACGACGACTTCGGTCGTCCCGTAACTGCGGAAGAGGAAACGGACTCCGGCCTCAGCCTCACCGAATCAAGCTACGCAGCGAGCGGCCTGGTCGAAAAAGAGGAAATCACCGAGGATGCTATGCTCGTGGCGATTGCCGAATACTCTTACTTCGAGGAATGCCTCGACTGAGTGTAGTCTCAAAGAGACATTGGCCCACGACGGATATCTTCACCGACCCTTCTTTGGGCAAGGCCAACACTCAAGCAGAGAAGAACAAGATCTCGGCTTGAGTTCCCGTCTTGGCCAGAGAGTTCAGCGGACTAAAATCCGTCAGGAATACAGAAGGCCACGTCTCCCGCTGCGGGTGTGTCGGTGCAGGTTCCGTCAGCGTCGGCAAGGGTGAGATTGTTGGAGGCCACGAGATGAAAGATCTCCCCGTTGATTTCCCTTCCCACGATGGCCTTTCCCGTAAAGCAGTGATTGTACGCCGAGTCATCGGAAGAGAGGAGAACTCCCGACGCGTCCACCTCCGTTCCCTCCGCAGCAGATGACGACCAACTGAAGTAAAAGTCATATCCCTGCCGGGTCGTAAAAAATAGATTTCTCTTGTCGCCTTCGACTGAATCCGTGCCCGAGCTAGCGATCAAACCCAGCCCGTCCTGCGTGTCTTCCGTGTCCTCAAGGTTTAGCGACGCCCTGATGTAACGACCCGTCCCGCAAAGCCCTGCCATTCGCTCATAGACCTCACTGAACTCTGAAGCTTGTCCTCCGCTCGCTGTGGTACCACCGTCTGAGGATGAGCTACCGCCAGTGATGCCGCCACCCCCGCTACCCGCTGCCCCACCACTTTCACCGCTCGACGCTCCTCCAGTGGCTGTAGCATCATCCTCTGGGTCAACAGCAGAACAAGCGGCTCCGAAACCAAAGATCAGAAAACCAAGCAGGCAAGGGCTGACAATTCTCATGTGACGAAGCCTAGCTCCACCTTTTCCGAAGGGGATAGGAATTGCAACATAGATCCCGAGGCTTGCCTCCACTTCCAGAAGTAGACGGAATGAGAATTATGCGCGTTTTGGTGGAGGCAGGAAGGTGGTAGGATGTGGGTGTCCGCCTGCTGGGGTGCAAATGACGAAGGACAGACCGACGTACCGGCGACCGATCTTGTTGTGGTGGCGGCTGGTGGAGACTCCAGCTGCGGGGTGACCACGGCGGGGGAATTGCTGTGTTGGGGTGTCGCGTTCGCGGGCGCAAACTGAACCCAAAAGAAACGAAGCGGGAGAAATATCCCCGCTCGGGTTCCGCGACTCAGCCATGGATATCGTCGGGCTCGTCGTCCGCGCACATTGCTTGTGTGGTCCTGACAGCTGGCTGAACCGTGTTCGACGGTACATTCGATGAGCGCCCTCTGGGCCCCGCCGCACACGCTTTCACGAGCCTGCTGAAGTTACTTTTTGACCTCCTTCACGCCGAGGGGCCCGGGCCCGAGCGGAGTTCGGCGAAGCCAAAGAAGTCGCTGAGTTCCCCGGCACGCGCGGCCTTCTTGCTGTGGTGACAGCTCCGCTCAAGAAGCGTGAGCAGCACTTGGATTTCCCAGTCTCCGAAGCCGAGTTAGCGTTCGCGCGGAGAGTGGACTTTTGGGGGCAGGAGGTGTTATACGCATGAACACTTTCGCTCGCCCGGGCACGAACAACGGATACAATCACAGTGCCCTACTCAGACGCCCATACGCCTCGGTCGAGACGATCCTGGGGGTGCCGTCGTGCGCTGGGACTTGCGGGGCTGGGACTTGCGGCTCTGCTGCTGGTCCTCCCGGCAAGCGCGGTGACGCCAGTGCCCGCGCCCGCGGAGGCAGGGTCGACGACTGCGGAGGTAGGGTCAACGACTGCTCCGCGGGGACAGCCTGAAGTTGTCGACCCCAAAAACGAGATCTTTCTGGGCTTTGGGCCGAAAGTGGTTTTCAGAAAGGACCAGATCAAGTCGCCGCGTCTCTACTCAGGGCCTGGACTTATGTCTTTCTTGGCAGGGTTCCGGCGCAACAATGAGCATGACGCGCATCGCGTACGGCTCGGTTTTCTCACGAGCACAGTCCGCTCTCAGAAGGACTTCAACTATCTCTCGTGGCCGGACCAGGAATCACGCACGACTGAAGGGGATCCGCTCACTTCAGTTCGCCTCTCCTACGCATACTTGAGAAACATCCCCCTTCGTCAGGATCTCGTCCTCCGGGTTGGTCCGGCTCTGGACATGGATCTGCAACAGGCCACGTACGTTTATTCCGCCTATGGAGTCGACGGACATTACGGTGTCTTCGCCCTCGATGCGTTCGCCGAGGCAAACTACAAACACAGTGATCATCATCGATTTTCTGCTCAGCTTGGTTTGCCTCTTTTTGCCTGGGTGGCTCGCTCGCCCTACGCGCTCAATGATGACGAGCAGACCGCGATGAACCTTGAACACAACGCCCTAAAGACGCTGTTTCGGTACATCGCGGACGGGCAGTTTCGGACTTGGAACCAGGTGCAGGCCGTGAGGTTGGCCGTGCGCTACGACTATGTTCTTTCGCCACGCTGGGGTTTCTCTGCGGAAGGTGAAGCGCGGATTTTGTCTGTGACAAAGCCGCGACCCCTGATGACCCAGGACTACGGCATCAATTTCGCGGTGAGTTACCGCTTCTGAGGAACGCGCATGATGAAAATGATTCCATCCTTCCTACGACATGCCGCCTTGGTTTTCTGTGTCGGCACCGTGGGCTGCACCACGGAAAAGAAAGGGCATGAAGAGACCTTTGAGCAAATGTGGGAAGAAGTCAGCGCCACCTACGGCGGATTTAGCCTCCGCAATGTGGACTGGGACGCGGCATATGACGCCTATCGTCCGCTCGTCTCGGACGACATGAGTGACGATGAATTTTTCAACGTGCTCACGGAAATGCTTTCGGAAACGGACGACGGCCACGTGCATCTCATTGCTCCCGGACGGGAGGAGTGGTTTGCGAACCGGATCTACCGCGAGAAAATAGGACTTGCGCGCTTTGACCTTGAGCTGGTTCGAGAGACCTACCTCGGCGGGGACTATGAGACCGGCGACTATGGCGAGTACACTCTTGGTGAGCTGCCGAACGGCGCGACTTACCTCTATCTTCCCTTTATCTCTAGCGAGGTTTTCATTCTTCAGGAGGCGCGTGCTCGGGCGGAGAAGAGCGGCGGTCTCGTGCTTGATCTCCGGCACAACGGCGGGGGGGACATGACGTGGGCCTACTACGAACTTGAACAATGGACCTCAAAAGATCGACCCGTCTCTCGAAGCCGAACTCGGAATGGCCCCGAGCGGAACGAGTTTACAGCCTGGTATGATTGGGAGATCCGAGGTCGCGGCACCGATATCGATTTTCCGGTCAAGGTTCTCACAGATCGCTACACGATCAGCGCCGGGGAGCGGACGGTCATGGCGCTCGCCACTCTTGAGAATGTGTCGTTCATCGGGGAGCCGACGAACGGCTCGATTGCAACGTCAGTGGGGCGAGAACTGCTCAACGGCTGGTACCTCACCATTGGGACCCAGGAGGTCTTTTTCCCGGACGGGGAGACGACCATCGAAGCCATCGGTTTCATGCCTGATACCTTGATTGAGAATGATGAGGCGGACATGGCGCGAGGCATAGACGCGGTGCTTGACGAGGCGATGTTGCAACTTGAACCCTGAGGGGCAATCCGACCCGGGCAATCGGCAATCCGCCGCCGGACTGGAACGGGACGCCGTGCCTGGACAAGAAGTAGGTTCACGGGGGCGTACCCACGTCCTGCCGCCGCACCACCGGGCAGGCGCCCTGCCCATTTTCGAAGTACTCGCTGACCACGCCGCTGTACTTTGGCGCCTCGAATGAGCCGTTCCATGCGGCGTAGGCGATGCCGAACAGGTCGTCGCCGGATTCGCACAGGTCGTCGCCGTCCACATCGATCCAGATCCAGAAGGTGGGGGGATAGGAATTGCAACATAGATCCCGAGGCTTGCCTCCACTTCCAGAAGTAGACGGAATGAGAATTATGCGCGTTTTGGTGGAGGCAGGAAGGTGGTAGGATGTGGGTGAGCGAATCCAAAGCGTAGCACCGCACTGACGGGGCCTTTGGGGGCTCGCTGGGAGGGAGTGATCGGGGGGCCCACCAGGCCCGTGGGTCACCAGTCGTCGGGCGCGGGTTCGACTGCGTGGTAGTCAGGTTCGAGATCGATGGGCAGATCGGGCAGTGGCCGTGAACGGGGGATGGTGGGCTGGTGAGGGAGGCCAGATTGTACCAGGAGCGCGTGGGCGGCTTCTGGGTCGGTGATCAGCTCCACGAATTTCAGGCGGCCTCCGCAGGGGCAGGCCAGCGAGTCGATGTCGTAGACGCGGCGCAGCAGTGTGGCCCAGTCGAGGCGCGCTCCAGACCAATGCGCGTCGACGTACTCTTCTTCTTTGGGCGCGGGACATTGCAACTCCAGCGACCCTACGTCGGGTTGGCAATGCGAAGTGCTTGCGAGGCGCGGTACAAAATGGCGAGTTCTTTCTGCCACTGTTGTGCAAGTCTTAGCTCCATACCGAGGCGAAAGTAGCATCTTCCAGATTGGCCAGCCCAAGGTAGTGGGTTGCGTTGCGATTTTCCCACGAAGTCCATCATCTCAATGCGAACTTCATCCCAGCGCGCTTCGTCCGGAGCTACGATGTCGAGGTAGCTTCGGATGCGATTTCCCGGTGGGCGAAGGGAGATACTTTGTGCCGCCAAAGTGCCCAGGTTCTGGTCTGGAATCCCTGGGGGCGGCTCCTGCCAGGTGTATGAACCGTGCAAGTAGAGAAACGAGTTGATGCCTTCGTGTTGGCTGGATGGAGCGAGCACGTGGTGAGAAGTCAAATACATGGTTACGCCGCCTTTCTAGGGGGCGCATGCTCTCCCTCATTGACTTCGCAATCGACGAGGTTGAGCGTTTCTGGGCTCGGGGGCGGCTGTGCATTAGCTAGTTCAGTTTCGTAAGTTGCTTGCTCCTCTTCGGAGAGCTGCCACCACAGATCGTCCAATCGCTCCACGTGTGCAGATTCGACCTCGACGGGTAGTTCACCGCCCTCGGCTTCTCGAAGGATCAAAAGCTCGGTCATCCGTCCTCTGTAGAGGTCCAGAAGATCTGTCCTCATGGTGTAGCCTCCCGCCACGCGGCACGAGTGTCGCAGAGATGTTCCTGCATTTTGGAGAGAGCCATCACTTCGCCCGGTTCGATGAACGCATGCTTGAGCGGACTTTTCGGGTCGCGACGAGGAACAAGGGAAATATCCAACTGGATCACCTCTAGGACGAAGAGGGGTAGCTTGCCCTGACCACCCAAGCTCGGGGGCCGGACGTGTGGGGGAAGAAGGGCTGGATCGTCTGGCGTCGTCGAAAGGCCACCGGTCCGAGGATGAACCTGACCGTTTCCATCTTGCGAGATGTCCACCCCTGCACGCACACCGAGTTCGTTGGCACGCGATCCGCAAAGAGGCTTATCATCCGAGGCATACTTCATAGCTCGGAAGAGGCGTTTCGGTTGAGGCAACTCGTTCATAACGTGAATGATACACGGTGAGCGTCTGGAGTTCCACTTCATCCGTGATCGCTTAGGCGAAAGCACGGGGCGCTTTCGTCAGCTCGTCGAGCAGGCAGAGCGCGAAGGGCGGGCATAGTCGCAAGCACATCATCGCGTGATGGCTTGCGGCTTGTGGTCTTGAGAGTCGAAGCGATTGCGCGCATCTTGTGGAGCAACCCGGGTTGCTCCGACTTGATTTTCGCGGGATGCGCGCCAACAGATCGAGTCCGACGCCTTCGCGGCGTTTCTCCTGTGAATTGCAATCCTTCAGGGTGGCGAACACCTGTCGCTTCCTGTCCATCGTCACTCGACGGAGGAACCCGGGTCGGATTGCTACTTCTTCTTCATTTCCCCCGAAAGCGCCCGTTGAACGCATAGTCAATTCTAAAGTCAAAGTGAGTTATCACGAGTCTCCTCAATCTACGCACTCCTAACAACTGTCGGTGGCCGGCCGAGAGGGCCCAGGTAGCCGGTTTGTCGAAGCGCTTTCAGGATACGCAGCGCTTTCAGAACGCACACACGTGGAGACGAAGCATTTGTAGCAAGAATCCGTAGACTCGGCGGGTCTAAATATGAGTGAGTTGTGATTAATTGAACGGCCGCTCGGGTAAGCTGGTAAAGAGACTTTCTCCCACATGCGCGCGCATCGGCGGAGAAACACCTCTACTCATTGTGCTCAGGCGAGCTTGCGAGAGGGCGCTCCTTCTGTCAAAAAGATAATATGGTGTCTATGCGTATTCTCGATACCCCGCAGTTGGGTGAAGAAGCGTATCAAAGAATGGATCCCACGGTGTGCTTCACGCCCATCGAGCGACTGCGCGCTTACTTGCGGATCAAGAACAAGAGGGTCCGCCCGCGCTCGCACACGCGGCTGAAGTTTCCAGCAAAACAACCCCCCCCTGCCCCTGCTACGGCGTGAGGAGTGAGCTGCTCAGCCCAAATTGCCTGACTCAAGACGCACTTTCACGTCTGCCTTTCAGTGTCAACCCGGCTTCGCGTGTCGCGATGGGTATTGCCAGGTACTTTAGGCTGAATTTTTCTCAGGCACAGGATCGAGTCGTCAAGCTGATAGCGTAGCCAACCACACTTTGTGGTCATCAGTAGGCGCAGGAGATCGAAAATGCATAAGCCACCTCAGCCGATAGAAAACGGCGCAACATTCAACCTCACCGCCATCGAGCAAGAGATGCAGGGCGAAGTGCTTTACGAGGAGCGCGGACACAATGCTCGCACGCTCGTGCAAGCTCCCGACTTACGTGTGTTGTTGATTGTCATGCGCAGCGGTGCAGAGATCCAGGAGCATCGAGCGAACGAGACAGCTTCGGTCCACGTCCTCTCCGGGCATCTTCGATTACAGTTACCGGGACGTACCGTCGAGCTGAACCACGGCCAGCTCCTCGTGCTCGAACCGGAACTCCGCCACAGTATCGAGGCGATCGAGAAGAGTGCCTTTCTCCTCACTCTTGGGTGGTCAAAATAGCCCCCTGCATTCTAGCCAGCCTGGTGCTTGGCCCCGGCGGCGGACGATCCTCCGCTGCCGCTGCCACTGCTCTGCTCGACTGCGGACTCGCTGCACGAAAACGCAGCAAAGCCAACGCTCATCATGATGAAAGCTAGATGCTTTCTCCCCATGATGCAAAAGTACCAGACATCTCGGTCGTGCGGAAGTTTGCTCGTTGGGGGCAACCGGGGCGCACGTCGCGCTTTCGTCAGCCCGTCGAGCAGGCAGAGCGCGAAGGACGGGCATAGTCGCAAGCACATCATCGCTTGATGGCTTGCGGCTCGTGGTCTTGAGAGTCGAAGCGATTGCGCGCATCTTGGATCGTTTGCCGATTCTCCTGTGCCCAGATAACGAGCACGCTCACGGGTTCGAGCAGTGTCTTTCCCATGAGCGTTAGCGCGTAGTCCACCCTGGGTGGGATCGAGGGGAAGACGGTGCGGGTCACGAGCCCATCGCGTTCGAGCCCACGCACGGTGAGGGTCAACATGCGTTGCGAGATGCCCTCGATGGCGCGCTTGAGCTCGCTGAAGCGCATCGGCCCTTCACCGAGGAGGGCGATGACGAACATGCTCCATTTGTCCCCCACGCGGCTCAGGACCTCGCGAGCGGCGATGCAGTCTGCGCTGACAGGAACGTCTTTGTGCGTCAGTGACATGAATGTGCCTCCTTGCGTCGCTGGTGACAGGCATCAATATAGCCTCAGTCACCCAAAGTAACCAGGTGCGTTAGGAGAACCCTTATGACCGACAAGCCCACCCCCAGCCGGGCTCTCAACATTTCCCTCTGGATCGCCCAGATCTTGCTCGCCCTCCTGTTCGGCTTCGCGGGCTCGATGAAGGCGACCAAGCCCATCGATGAGCTGGCGCTCAACATGCCGTGGGTGCTCGTCGTGCCGGGTCTTGTCCGGTTCATCGGGGTTTCTGAGTTTCTGGGCGCTCTGGGGCTCGTCTTGCCTTCGGTCACGCGCGTGCAGCCCAAGCTCACGCCGATCGCGGCCGCCGCGCTCGTCTTGGTGATGGTGCTCGCGGCGGGCTTCCACGCCCTGCGCGGCGAGTGGTCGGCCATCGTGGGCAACGTCATCCTTGGTGGTATCGCGGCCTTTGTTGCTTGGGGTAGGATCCGCAAGGCTCCGATCACAAGCCGCTCGGGCGCTTCGTAAACTCATGATGCCCTGTGATCGAAAAGGAGAATGCTCGTCATGACCAAAAGTGTAGACACTCAGGCCCGACTCGTCGTCGATATTTGGAGCGACATCATGTGCCCGTTTTGCTACCTAGGCGAGGCATTGCTTGCTGGTGCGCTCGAACAATTTTCGCACGCGGTGGAGGTGCGATACCACAGCTATCAGCTCATGCCGCACTTGCCGACGGATCGCGCGGAGAACGTGAACGACCTGCTCGTTCGCGAAAAAGGCATACCCCGCGAGCGAGCGGAGGCGCTCAATGCACAGGTCACGGCACGCGGGAAGGAAATAGGGCTCGACTACCGGTTCGACGAAGTGCTTGCGGTCAACACCAGAGCCGCGCACCGGCTCAGCCATTTTGCCCTGCGCGAGGGCAAGCAGCACGAGCTGATGCGGCGATTGTTCCTCGCCTATTTTACCGAGGGCCGTAATCTCGGCAAACACGAGGTGCTCGCCGATCTCGCCGGCGAGGTCGGGCTCGATCGCGCCGCCGCGCTCGATGCCCTTGTGAGCGGAGCCTTTGAAGAGGACGTCGTTGCCGATATGAAGAAAGCTCGCGATCTCGGTATTTCAGGCGTGCCGTTCTTTTTCCTCGACGGCAAGTATGCCATCTCGGGCTCACAGCCCGTCGCCGTGTTCCAAAAAGCGCTCGAGACGGCATGGGAAGAGAAGCTCGGACTGAGAGCTTAAAACAGACGACGGACAATGATGGCGTTCAGGGATGTGTGTTCCTAGATGTGCTCTAGCCTAGGAGTGCGACGATCAGGTTCGAGACGAGCATCACCAAGGCGACACTGAAGACGCGAGTTGCGCGAGCCGCTTTTCACCCTTCAAGAATCGTTCGCCCGGGGCGTTACGCGCTGCTTCGGTCGATTTGTGACGGCTCTCGTTCCCTCAGCGCAACTTGGCTCGGGAAAGCAGGGATCCTATGACTCGAATCACGACCTTCCGTAGCTTCGCCTCCGTCTCGACTTTGGCTTTCCTGGCCGCCTGCGGCGGGGAGAACACCGATTCCTCGGACGAGCCAGGCTCCGTCATGGGAGGAGCGCCGGGTGTCGGAGGAGTTGTCGGGAGCGGCGGCCAGGCTTCAGGGACTGGCGGGATCGGAGCCTCCACCGGCGGCGCGGCACCGGGCGGTTTCACGGGCGAAACCGGCGGCGCGGGCGGCGTCGTCACGCCGGTCGACTGTTCCGGCATCACCACGGCGGGCTACGAGCTCTGTACGAGCAGCGACACCACCTGCGAAGCGGTGTACACGAACGGTGCCGGTTGTGACGCCGTCTGCGCCGCGGCGGGGCTCAGCTGCGCAGGCGCCATGGAGAACGTGGACGGCCAGTGCGCGGCCGACACCGCCCGACCGGCGCTGGCTTGCAACTCGGGTCACGGCTCGGACTACTGCATCTGCAGCGGCTCGAACGGCGGCACCGGAGGCGCGTCCGGAACGGGTGGAGCGGGAACCGGCGGAGCGCCTGCAGTGGTCGGGGACCTGAGCATCACCGACAAAGTTCCGGGCTTCGCGAGCGTCGCGGGTGGCACGACAGGCGGCGGCACGAACCTCGCCTCGGCCATCACTGTGAGCACGATGAGCGAGCTGCAGAACGCGGTGAAGGGCTCGAACGAGGCGATCATCCTGGTGCAGCCGGGTACCTACACGGGGACCCTCCAGCCCAAGGCCAACAAGACGATCATTGGCGTGGCGCCCGGCGTGATGATCAAGGGCAACGTCTCGATCTCCGGAGCGGACGCGAACAACATTATCATTCGCAACATCGCCGTACGCGGCAACGCTTGCTCGAGCTACGACGAATGCCGCGCCGGTGCGGATGCCGTCTACATGGGTAACGGCGCCCACCACATTTGGCTGGACCACCTCGACATCTCCGACGGTCAGGACGGCAACTGCGACGCCACCCAAGGCGCGGACTACATCACCGTGTCGTGGACCAAATTCTATTATACGTACAACAAAGAGCATCGCTTCTCGAACTTGATCGCCGGTAGTGACGACGAGCCGAACAGCGTGGGTAAGCTGCGCATCACGTACATGAACAGCCACTGGGGTGAGCGCGTCGACTCGCGTCAGCCGCGCGGGCGCTTCGGCAACGTCCACATGCTCAACAACTACCACAAAACCGGCGGCGGCCAGATCCACGGCGTAGGCAAGGACATGGCGCTCATCGCCGAGAATTCTTACTACGCCGAGAACCGATCCATCTGGACGGACATGGGGAGCCCGCGTGGCTGGAAGGGCGTCGGCAACGCCGGCACCGCTAGCAACATGAACACCTCGATGGGCACCGTGTTCACTATCCCCTACGGCTACACGGCGATGCCGGCGTCCGAGGTCGTGGGCGCGGTCACCTCACCGGACTGCGGCGCTGGCAACACCTGCACGTTCACGATGTGAGGCGCTCAAGACCAGGGGAGCGGAGCCAAGCGCCCTTGATGCTTGCGCGCGAGCACGCCGACGCCCCGGCGCGTGCCGGGATCCCCTCCTTCGCGCGCGAAGTAGACCGTGCGCGGCGCCTCGTTCTCGTGGACGAAGCCCCAAACGGTGCGAACTAGACCGGCCCCGGTGGCGAGCTCGGACTCCTTGGTGGGCTCGATGCGAAGTGTTCCCATCAGCACTGCTGGAGGTCGCAGGTCCCGCCGGGATGAGCCCAGGAGTTGCCAAGTCGCTGCTGGTTCGTCACGCGGTCGTCACATTCATCGTCGAAAACGCACGCACCGATGAGAAACTCCTTTGCCCTCTGCCTAGCCGCGGCAGGCATTTTCCTTGCTTTCACCCATCCCGTCTTCGCCCAGGCTCCGAGCGTCCCCCGCCAAGCGCCG
>CAYMQT010000009.1:25514-40123 GCA_964392575.1 uncultured Polyangiaceae bacterium | reverse complement strand
GCTCCGTCTGAGGGAGCTTCGCCCGAAGCGGTCCAGGCCGAGGCACCTGAGGCCGACTCCGGAGTCGCTGAACCATCCGGAGCCGCTGAGCCATCTGAGCCCCCCGTGACGGCAGAGACGACAGCGCCCGAGTCCGCCGTGAGGGCACCGATCGAGAGCTCGGCTGTTTCGGCCCCGCCGCCCCCGGCTTCCCTCGCGCCGGAGCCGGCACCTCCGGAGTCCGAAGCGAAGAAGGAGCACTTCTTCGACAAGATCAACGTCCGCGGATACACGCAGTTTCGCTACAATCAACTCGCGGCGAGCAACGGCAAGCTGGTCAACGCGCAGGGCGACAAGTCGATGGGGGAAAATGGCGGGCTCTTCATCCGTCGCGCCCGCATCATTCTCTTCGGCGACATTCACCCCCATGTATCCATCTACTTGCAGCCGGACTTTGCTTCGGCCGCGGGTGACGGGCTGAACTACGTCCAGATGCGTGACTGGTATTTCGATCTCTTCGCGGACAAGGAAAAGACACTCCGCCTGCGCATCGGTCAGTCGAAGGTTCCTTTCGGGTTTGAAAATCTGCAATCGAGCCAGAACCGCCTGACGCTCGATCGTTCGGACCCCATCAACAGTGCGGCTTCCAATGAGCGAGATCTGGGCGCTTTCATCTACTACGCCCCGAAGGAAATTCGCCGTCGCTTCAAGGCGCTGGTCGACGACGGGCTCAAGGGCTCTGGTGACTACGGTATGCTGGCGCTCGGCGCCTACAACGGTCAAACCGCCAATCGCTTCGAAAGGAACGACAACCTGCACGTCGTCGCGCGCGTGGCGTATCCGTTTTTGTTCGGCAGTCAGTATTTCGAGGTGTGGGGCGGAGGTTACTATGGGCGTTTCACGGTCGACCACGACAACGAGTTCACGGTCGATCCCAGCGACACGGTGGGCGGTGAAAATGACTTCCGCGATGCGCGCGTCGATGCCGGTTTCTCCCTCTACCCGCAGCCGTTTGGACTACAGGTCGAGTACAACATGGGAGTTGGGCCGGAGCTCAACGACGTGCAAGAGGGCATCGGGGCGGATGGAAGCTCGGTCTTTTCCGGAATCATCCGCGAAGGGTTCTTGCACGGCGGCGCAGCGCTCGCGTCCTTTCGCTTCGCCACCGATTCGGTCGGCACCTTCTTTCCTTACGTACGCGGCATGCTCTACGAAGGCGGCAAGAAGCACGAGATGAACGCTCCGAAGTACTCGGTGAAGGAGATCGAAGGCGGCATAGAGTGGCAAATCATCAAGCCGCTCGAAGTGACGGCTGCGTACACGCGCGCCGAGCGCACCTACTCGAAGCCCCCGTATGAGCAGGAGAAGGGCGGGCTCGTGCGCTTACAGGTCCAGGTGAACTACTGACCCGTGCCCGTCCGTTTTCGAGCCAGGTCAAACGGACGTTTTCCGGGTAGAATCACCTGAAGTAGCCCGTAAACGGCCACGCAGAGAAGAGCCAGAATCAGGCGCGGCGCCCACTGATCTTCCGGGTTTTCCACCGGCCATAGGAGTCCGGCAAAGAGGATCAAAGCGAGGGCCGGACCGGCGGCGCTGATGAGGGTGCGCGTGTAATAGCGTATGTGAGGGGAGAGCCGCTCGAGGTTTCTTAGCTCGGTCATCTGTAAGCAGGAGATCGTGATGCTGGAGATGGCGGTCGCCAGGGCGGCGCCCGAGAGGCCAAGCGGCGGGATCAGGAGGGCGTTGAGCACTACGTTCAGGGTCCCGGAGAGAAGGGCATTCAGCAGGAGCAGGCGCGAACGTCCGTACATCAAGAGCGCGTTGCCACACAGGCCGAAGAAGCAGCTCATGAGTGGCCCTACGCACAAGAGCCAGGCGAAGAGATGAGGCTCGGTCCACTTTTCGCCGGACTGAAAAATGAAGAGGGGCCAAGTAGCCATGACCGCAAGCCACACAGCCACTCCGAGACTGCTCGTCTTACGGGTGAACACATCCAGCGCTTGGTCGACGCCGGTGCGATTCTTCTGCGCGCGATATTTCGCCACGAGGGGCGAAAAAACGCCACTATAGGCCATCTTCGTCAGTCGGATCACCTGCGTCATGTCTCCTACCAAGCTGTAAACGCCGATGGTGTTTGCGCTCACACCAAAGAAGGAGAGCATGAGGCTGTCCAGGCGCACGAGACCCTGATTGAGCATCATGTTGAGACTCTGAGGAAGCGCAAAGGAAAGAGCCTCGCGGTGCAGACGGGGTGACAGCGAAGCGCGCAAGGCCTTTCTGACTTCAAAGTGCCGGGAGAAAGCGTAGAGGGAGACGGGTACGCAGAGGAAGAGAGCAACCAGAGTTCCCTGGGCGACGGCGAGAATGCCCGGGGTCATGGTAAAGTACAGGCCGAGAGCGCACAGCACCGAGAGCACCGGGAACGCAATCTGCACGATACCGATGGCCCATCCGAAGGATAGGGTGGCGCGAGTGGCTTCGGCGGGGACTTGGACGAGGACCAGCAAGGGGAGAGCCCAGGCCAAAGTCTGTAAAAGGTCGATGAGGAGCGGATCCTGGCCACTCCACAGGGCAGCGTGGAGAGACGGCGCGGTCAAGTGAAGGCCGAGGGCAACCGCGAGCGCAAGCGCAAACGGCACCTTGAGGATGGTGGCCATGGCCTGGTAGTGGTCGTCGGTTCCTTTGCTTTCGCCGTTGCCGTCTCCATCGAGGTCGCTCTCGTGGTGAGCGCGCGACGAGAAGATCACGACGGCGTCGTTGAATCCACCCAGCAAAAAGAAGGAGATCAGTTCGATCAGCGCCCAAGCGATGGCGTAAAGCCCCCACATGTCTCCACCAAAGATGGCGCGGAGGAAGAACCCCATGGCGCGCACGGCGGCCAAGAACACGCCGCCGATGACGCTGAGCAAAGCTCCGGTCTTGGCCGCCTTTCGGTCCGTGACGGAGAAGCCCGCTTCTTCAGGGACTTTCTGTTCCTCCCGGGCCGGGGCGCGCGTCACACCGTCTCCGACCGCTCTTTGTCTTCTTCAGAAACGGAGAGGGGAAAGAGCTGAAAGGTCGCTACGGCCACGGTTTCGATGGGAGAGGAGTCAGCGACGAGGGCCCGCAGCTTGCGAAAGTATTCGCTTTGAAGCTCCTTGATTTTCGAGAAATCAGCTTCACTGACGGCGAAGGTGTTGAAGGAGAAGCGGCCGTTTCCCGGGCTCAAGACCCGTTCGGCGCCCTGCTTCATCCAGAAAGAAGCGAGTTGGCGCGTCGCAGCCGGATCGCGACGGGTGTCGACATTGATCGAGCGCGTCTGAGCGTAGATGCCCTTTTCTTGACGGATCTGTCCCATCTTCACGAGCAGGGTGAGACACTCGTCCTCGTCCTGAATACTGATACCGAGACGGGAAGCGAACCATCCACGCTGATGCTTCTTGAGGTTCTTGTAGGCCGGGAGTTCAACCATATGGACGATGGCGTTGGTCCAGGGTTTTTGACGTGCGGCTTCGCGCGCCGCTTCGAGAAGATCGTAACTCTCCTTCGCTTCCGGCAGCACCTGTGGATCGACGAAGGCAGAGACAAAGTCGAGCACCGAAAGCGTCGTGTATTCGACGAAGGCAAGCAGATCAGGGAGTGAGATCTCCGTTTGTCCGCGCAGCCAACGTCCGACCGCGTGGCGATCGCGCCCCATCTGTGCGCCCACGTCCGTGAGTTTGCGTCCCTCCATGAGCGCGCGCAAAAACGCCGCCACCCCTTCGCGCGTGGTCAGATCCGGGCATTCGTTTCCACGCAAGAACGGCTCAAGATCAATCGAAGGACCCGAGCGCGCGGCCAGCTCGAAGAAGAGGCGCGCCGTGGGGGTATCCCGACCGTTTTCCCAAGCGAACAGGACGTTGCTTTGAAAACCGAGGGCGCGACTCAGTTGTTTTTGAGTGCGCGCGCCGCGGCGGGCGCGGACGAGCTGAGCGCTCAGAGCGTGAAAGTCCATGTCGGAATCATGGCGAAATGCACCAAACAGGGCAATTGGGCATTCATTTGGTGCAAATTACCCATAGTCCGGCGCTCGGAGCCGGGGCACGATGGACGAGTAGGAGACTGACCCATGCTGCACCGTCCTCTGAATCGTCCTTTGATTTCCCGCGCTCCCTTCTCGCGCCCTCTTTTTTTCGTGAGCGTGCTCCTGCCTGCTCTCGGAAGTTTGGCGTCGTGTACCGGTGGACAGATCGGGGGCGAGGTGGATAGCGATAGCGGCGGTGAGGTGGGAAATAGTGATAGAGATGTCTGCATCGAAGACCGGGTGAGGGAGCTTCACGAAGAGGAGGAAAGTGCCTTTGGGTTTTCCGCCGCCGAGGTGATGGAGGCGGTGCGCGGGATCCACGAGGCAGCGGTGGATTTTGGTTTGCAAGAAGGCGGACTTCCGGGTGTCGTTGTTCTTCCCGAGGCGGGGGAGACGGCTATCACTGTCACGGTGAACCCGGTTGCGGGCAGCCAGAAGCTCGTCGAGCGCTCGCCCGCTCCGCGGAACTCGGGACGAGAGCCAGGCACGACTGCTGATTACGAATCTGATCCGTGTCGCGATCAGCTTCGCTTCGAAGCGGATGTGACCGTGGTGCTGGACAACGGAGCGCTCAGCGAGACCTACCGCGCGATTTTCGTGAGCGACGGATTGCTCACCAGCACGAGGATCCCCGTCGACCCGTCGAACCTGTCCGGGAGTCTATCCATCGACGCGAGCGCACTCGAAGGCGCCGAAGTGAAGGAAATTCATCTTTCTTTGGCCTTCGCTCAGAGTTCCATGCGCGGCGAGCTGTCCGGAGTGGTCGAGCAGCGGTGGGGCGACGTCGCGAGCGTCGGTCCACTTTCTATGGCGCGCTTTCCCCTCGCCGGTTGCGAGTACGGGTTTGTTCTTCGCGCGGAAAGTGAAGCAGGAGCGGTGCTGTCTGAAGCACTCCTTTCCCACACGACCTTTCGTCTGACCTTTGCCGATGACGAGCCCACCCCGATGACAGTGATCCCTGAGGTGGGGAAGATGTGTTGGGAGCCGGGTGATGCGGGAAGCGGGGGAACTGTGACGGCGCCCCTGACTTTGGGTGTACAGACGGAGGACGGACGCATTTCAGGGGTGTTCGATCTCGCCGTCCGTCTGGAGCAGACGGAGGACGGCACTCCGAGTTACGTCAATGTTTTTCGAGACGCGTACTTGGGAAGTGGCATCCCGAACGAGGACTTTGAAGAGTTCACGGGGATCACGGGCATCACCTCGAGCGCGAGAGAGCTGACCTTCTCCTTCGGTTACGGCATTGACCTCATCGGTGCTCTCCCCGCGTCCGGAGAGATCACCATCATGGAACTCATCACGGCGGATTGCGCTTCCTCGAAAGCAGAACCTGCTGAGGATGGCGACGGGGTGGGCGGTGCTTCGGGGTGCGCCGGGACTGACGTGATTGAACGCGAAATGGGCACCTTCATCGAAGAGCTGCCGAAATAGCTTTGCTGAGACCCCATACTCTAGGGCACAGGCGCTCTTCCTCTTTCCATGGGGTCTGTGTCATGGCAGAAGTCAGAGGAGCCATGGGCAATCTCGTCAATCTGAACCGTTTTCGCAAGAAGAAGGCGAAGGAAGAGAAGGAGAAGCGCGCGGAAACCAACCGTCGCCTCCACGGTCGAACCAAGGCAGAGCGGGCGCTCGAAGCTCTTGAAAAGAAGCGTCTCGAAGACAAACTCGCCGGCGCGTTTCTCATGCGTGAGGACGTGCGTCTCGATGACATTCCGAAAGGCGAGGCGGCCGAGGTGTTCGAGAAGCTCGAAGAAGCGGCAGAGAGAGCCATCAATGTGAGTGATCTGCGCCCCGAAGAGAGGAACAAGCCTCAGAAGCCCTAAGAGCGCGTTCGAAAACCGTCGCGAGCGCTCTACGATCAGAAAAGCACAGGAGAGCCATTGTCCTCTGATTGCTGCCGCCTTCCCGCCTCGTGACCATTGTCGCCGAAATCTTGATGTGCAGGGAATTTCCCCAAGTCCAGGAGCAGCACTTCTGACGGCACCTGGACAAGAAGCTCAACCGCTGCTTCCTCGCTGATCCCTGCGCCATCACCTGCTTGCAAGAGGATGGGCCCCATCATACTCACCGCACCTTCGATGACGTGAAGCCAGGCGCCACGTCCACTACCCAGAGCATAAACCACCCGCTGTCCGGCGTCGAAGAGCGCGGAGTAGAGGACTGCGTCCTGGTGGATTTTAAGGGACCCCTGCATACCACTGGGTGAAGCGATCACGCACAGGCGCCCCTTACGCTCGGCAACACTGAATCTCCTTTGTTCGTGCCCGGGCGTAAGACCCGATTGATCGGGGCGCAGCCAAATTTGGAAGACGTGGGCTTCGTGAACGGGAGATACATTCATCTCTCTGTAACGCAGCCCCATACCTGTCGTCATGCGCTGAAACTCACCGCGGCGCAGGACTCCTGTCTGTCCAAGGGAGTCTTCGAAAGCAAGAGATCCCTCTCGAACGTAGGTGATGATTTCAGCTTCCTGACGGGGCTCGCGTGCTGCCGCACGGGGAACGAACCTGCGCTCCCGAAAGATCTCAAGGTTGCCGAAGGTGCCGAGCGAGGGCTCTCCGCTCGGTCCGAAGGTCAGCCAGCAATCCTGACCCAACTCCTTCTGGTACCGGCGCTCTCCAGCCTTGCGGACCGTGATCATTGCTGCTCCGCGCCTCCGTGCATATCTAGCCAATCGAGGAGTTCTTGAACGCTTCCCGTCGCCAAAGCGATGCATGTGTCGGCAGCGCCATAGTAGAGGTGCAAGGTGTCCCCATCGTCACCAAGAGTTACTCCGCAGGGAAAGACTACGTTGCCGACATCCCCGTGCCTTTCGTAGTCCGTTTCAGGCCCAAAGATCCACGGCTCACCACGAAGAAGGCAGCGCGCCGGGTTCTCGATATCAAAGAGTGCCAATCCAAGACGGTACAGGGCTCCAGCGGCTGCTTGCCTCACACCATGATAGATCATGAGCCAACCCCGTTTTGTCTCTATCAAGGGGGGCGAAAGTCCGATCTTGTTGGCATCCCACCAAGCACCTTTGCGCGCGGCCAACATGAGGGTGTGATGACCCCAGTTGCTCAAATCGGGTGAATACGAGATCCAAATGTGGCCTCCCTTGTCCTTTGCCGGTCGATGGATGAGAGCAAACAGGTTTCCGATTCGGCGAGGCAGGAGGGCCGCATCCTTGTTATCCGGCTGCATGACGATGCCTGAACGTTCAAACTGAACGAAGTCCTCTGTCAGGGCCATCGCCACACCCGGCCCGTCCCGACTACATGCCGTAAACACGACGGCGTATCGCTCGAGTTCCTCCACGTAGGTGATTCGTGGGTCTTCAATCCCCCAGAGTTCTTCTGGATGCTGCTCAGGATCTGCCACTAGTGTCGGCGTTCGGTCGATCGTCCATGAGTCAACACCATTGAACGAACGCGCTACGCAGAGGTGAGAATGACCCCGTCGGTCTTCTACGCGGCAAAGCAGCAATGTTGTCCCATCTTTGAGTCGGACAGCACCTGGATTAAATACCGTGTGGACCTCGTAAGGCCAGTCAGCGGCGGTCAGAATCGGGTTCGCCTCGCTACGCCGAAAAAGTTCAACCGGGTTATGGTGATCGTTCACGGGATACTTTCGGTGAGCAAGGTGGGTAAGACAAACTCCTGCTGGGACTTGTAGAGTCGATGCTGCGCCGAGCCTTCTTCAGCACAGGCGTGCATTTCCTGCGAACGCACCTGTACCTCCAGTGTTCGGCTGTCTACTCCGATCAAGGTTGTGTGAAGCGCCCGATAACCGTTCGGTTTGGGATGGGTGATATAGTCGTCGTAGTGCTTCATCAGGGCATCCATTGAGTTGTGGAGTTCGTCGATCACGAAAAAGCAGTGCTCGGTGCTCGGTACAACCACTCGGATCCCTACCTTGTCGTGAATCTGCGCTACGTCGGTTTCGTACCTTCGGGCCTTTGCCAACCTGGAATTGATTGTCTTGATACGCCCCATCACTTGGGAATCGGGATCGACATCGCGAGCGACGGTGGCAATTTGAACAAGCATTACGTCAAGAAACTGCTTCTCCGAAAGCAAGTGGGATTGTTGAGGGTTTGCCTGGGAGGCTTTGGGCGTTGAGACAGTCACAGCCCTGCTAGATGCCATCTTTGCCTCTACGTGTTCGGCGAGCCTGGGAGCCCTTTGTAAGACTCTCGCCGAGCATCATCTTTGCGGTTCTTCGGTCGACACCGCAATGCAAAGCGAGTTGAGCGATAAAATCGTATCCAGGAGGCCCTTCCTCGTAGCACTGGCCCAGTTCAGGTGTTTTGGGTTTCAATTTGTTCCCAGTTCATGCGCTCATTGTCCGTTGTTCCTTGCTTTGATCTCGGGATGTCTTGCTGCCGATTCACTCCCGTCTCCCTCTGCGGTGCATTTTTCATGCCGTGACACATTGCTGCGATTTGCGCTGGTCTGGGATGCACCGACGGCGACAGAGCAATCAGAATGAGAGAGCGCCTCTCCAATGCGAGAGATCATTTTGACGTACAGGCCCGAAGTAAATGCACCAAACAGTGGATCCACAGCTGTTCCAAGGCCAGGCACGTTTGTTGCTTACATGTAGGGGTTGATTGCTGTCTATGGCCGAAGGGGTCGTGTGACAAGCCGATGCTCAAACCCGAACAACCTAGTAGAGGACACCACCGTGCTGACTCAGACTCCGATTTTTCTCTCCATTGCGGGAGCAGTGATTCTCACCATCTTCATAGTGCTTGGCAGTACGTTCTTCACAGTACAGCAACGCACGATCGCCATCGTGCAACGATTGGGGAAATTCGTGCGAGAGGCTGGTCCTGGCATCCAGACCAAGGTCCCTTTCATCGATAGAGTGGTGGGCCGTGTCAACCTTCGCGTCCAGCAGTTGGACGTTGATATCGAGACCAAGACTGAAGACAACGTATTCGTTCGGATGGTAGTTGCGGTTCAGTATTACGTCCTCCCGGACAAGGTCTACGACGCATTCTACAAGCTCGACGATGCACAGCGTCAGATTACCTCATTTGTGTTTGACGTCGTGCGCGCTCAAGTTCCTAAAATTAGGCTCGACGACGTCTTCGAAAAGAAAGACGACATCGCCAACATCGTGAAGAGCGAGCTGGCTCAGGTGATGGACGGATTTGGTTATGGTATCCTCAAAGCTCTCGTCACGGACATCGATCCAGACGCCAAAGTGAAGGGTTCGATGAACGAGATTAACGCAGCGCAGAGGATGCGCGTCGCCGCGACGGAGAAAGGCGAAGCAGACAAGATTCTACGAGTAAAAGCCGCCGAAGGCGAAGCTCAGAGCAAGGCGCTTCAAGGTCGCGGAATAGCCGATCAGAGGCAGGCTATCGTTGCGGGCCTTCGAGACTCGGTCGACGAGTTTCGAAAGTCCGTTCCAGGTACGACCGCCAAGGACGTGATGAACCTCGTTCTCATGACCCAGTACTTCGACATGCTCAAAGAGATTGGCGCGTCGTCGCGAACGAATGCCATCCTGATCCCCCACTCTCCGGGTAATCTCACGACTCTCACCGAACAAATGCGCAATGCGATGATCGAGGCCGATCAGGTCGTCCGAGAACCCCAGCCGGGGGCTCGTCCCTTACAGGATCCACGAGGGCTTCCTCTCCAACCCACGAGCGGAAACGGCACCTGATGACACCAATAGAGTCCGCGCTTCCGATCTTGGTCAATCGCTCAACGGGGACTCGACGCTCGCTTCACCATTGGGACTTCTACGTCAAAGTTTGCTCGAATGAAACACGACCATGCGCTCGATGGTCATCTCCTTCATCGAATGAGCGATGCCGCCCAAACCCAAGCCTGAATTTTGGTGCCCTCCAAAAGGCATCCAATCGACGCGGAATGCCGTGTGATCGTTCACCATCACCGTCATGCCATGGAGGCGTCGTGAGACGTCCAGCGCAGTATCCAAATCACGCGTGAAGATAGCAGCCTGAAAGAAGGAATCTGGAGCGTTGGCGCGTGCCACGGCATCATCTATTTTATCGTAGGTATAGAGGGCCACGACGGGGCCAAATATCTCTTCCCTGGATAGGCGAACGTCATCGGGCGGATCGAGGAGAACCGTCGGAGCGTAGGTCGTTGCTGAAAGGCGGTGCCCACCACACAAAAGCTGCGCCCCATAGCTTTTGGCCTCTTGCACCCATTCCTCCACTCTTTCCACTTCTGAACGGTGGATCAGCGGACCAACATCCGTTTCTTCAAGCAGAGGATCGCCTACGCGCAGAGCTCTCACTGCCTCTACAAACTTTTGACTGAACTTATCGACGATCTCCCTCTGGAGATAGATGCGCTGCACTGACACACACACCTGCCCAGCGTGGTAGAATCCTCCCTTGACCAAAGGCGCGATACTCGCCTCAATATCAGCGCTCGCGTCGACAATCACAGGCGCAACACCTCCATGTTCGAGCGTAGAGGTCGCTCCTTGTGCCAAGCAAGAGCGCAAATGCCAACCAACCTTTGCAGAGCCGATGAAGGTCAAAAAAGCAACACGACGGTCGGAAACCAGCCTTTCTGTCAGCTGATTCGTCGTCAAGATCAGCTGACAGTATCCATCCCGCAGCCCTGCCTCCTGGAGGAGTTGTACAATGCTACGGCAGGATCGGGGTGTTGCACTCGCCGGCTTCACAAGCACGGGACAGCCTGTCGCAATCGCTGTGATCACTTGATGGATGATCAAGTTGAAAGGATGATTGAATGCACTGATGGCGAGTACGACTCCCCGTGGCTCACGATAGGTGTAGGCAACACGATGCTGGGATGCCACGCTGAGCCCCATGGGGACTTCCGTACCGTGTAAACGAGAGATCTCTGCAATCGCCACTTGAACCCCGTTCAAGGCGCGATCGATTTCCACCTTAGAGTCACGCAAGGGCTTGCCCCCTTCCTCCGCGGCTTGACGCGCGAGCATGTCCCTTTTTTCACTCACCAACTCAAAAAATCGAGAAAGTACAGATGTTCTTTCGATAGCACTCAACCAGCTTTCGCGATCTTGGTAGAGTCGATAGGCTCGCTCTAAAGCAGCCAACACAGCATCTTCGTCCATAGAATCGAAGGTTTCGAGTAGTCTCTCATCAAACGCGCTTTTTACGTCAAAGGTCGTCGTTTCAGACATTGAGCGGCTTTACCCTTTCTGAAAATCAATCGCTGTCTCGGTAGCAATCGTAAATTTCCAAAACATACTGCGGAATCACATTAGAGAACGCAGGTCTTTTCCTTCAGAGCCTTGATGAATACGGCCTCGTTCTCTGAATAGTCGACGGGGACCTCGATCAAATGCACTCCTCCCTTTGCGAATGCTTCAGCCAAAGCAGGGATGAGCTGACCCGTCCTTTCGATTCGTACGCCTTGTGCCCCATAGCTTTGAGCATAGGCAACGAAGTCAGGATTCCCAAAATCGAGACCGAAATTGGCGAACCCGTCACCACTCTGCTTCCATTTGATCATGCCATATCCGTCATCTCGCAGCACGATGACCACTAAATCGAGTTTCAGGCGAACTGCGGTCTCCATCTCCTGTGAGTTCATCATGAAGCCCCCGTCCCCACAGAGGGCCAAGACTTTGCGTTGCGGATACACAAGTTTGGCTGCAATTGCCGCTGGAAGCCCGGCTCCCATCGTTGCAAGGGCATTATCCAAAAGGACCGTATTGGGCTCATGGGCTCGATAGTTCCGAGCAAACCATAGCTTGTACATGCCGTTGTCGAGGGACAGGATGCCATCGCTGGGCATGGCATTCCTCACATCAGCGACAATACGCTGCGGCACGTTCGGGAAGCGGTCGTCGTTGGCCTTCTCTGCGAAAACATGATTTTCGACCTCCAACTTGATGCGTTCGAAGTAGTCAAAATCCCAAGTCTGAGAAGGCGCCATCGCCTCGGTCAACATTCTCAGATTCGTCGCTACACAACCGATCACCTCATGTTGAGGGAAATACACATCGTCCATCTCAGCGGGAAAGAAGGAAAGATGTATGACCTTTTGCTGCCCTTCTTGGCTCATGATGAAGGGTGGCTTTTCGCTCACATCATGGCCCACGTTGATGATCAAGTCGGCACGCTCAATCGCACAATGCAAGTAGTCGTCAGCCGATAAAGCCGCCGTGCCTAAACAGCGAGGGTGACGTTCATCTACCGCTCCCTTTCCCATTTGGGTCGAGAAGAAATAGATGCCCGTATGATCGACAAAATGGCGCAACGCAGGCGCGCTCTCGTTGCGATTGCAGGCGGAAGCCAAGAGTAAGAGAGGGCGCTTTGCTGCCTGGATCAGTTGCACCGCTCCCGTGATCGCTTCTTGACTGGCTCTAGGAGGTCGCACTCGGAAAATGGGAAAAGGTTTCCTTTCAACTTCGGTGCCCGCGATGTCTTCCGGCAGTTCGAGGTGAGTGGGTCCTGGCTTTTCCGCAAGTGAAAGTCGAAAACATTCTCGAATCAAAAAGGCTACGTTGTTACCATCGACGATCTGCCTCGTGAACTTCGTCACCGGATTCATCAGGCGCACGATATCGATGATTTGAAAGCGTCCCTGTTTGCTTTTCCGAATAGGTTTCTGTCCCGTCAAAAACAACACCGGCATGCCACCGAGCAGAGCGTAGGCGGCACTTGTGACGAAGTTCGTTGCACCAGGGCCTAGGGTTGCCAGGCACACTCCCACACGACCCGTCAACCGTCCGATCGTCGCGGCCATGAAACCAGCCGCTTGCTCATGCCGCGTGAGCACCAAACGAATCTTCGAATGACGCAGCGATTCGAGAAGGTCCAGATTTTCCTCGCCAGGAATGCCAAAAATGTATTCGACACCTTCATTTTCTAGGCATTGAACGAGTAGGTCCGACGTTTTCACAGGTTCTCCTTTTGGACCGTAACATCTTTGCCTCTCATTCCCCACTTACGGGATACCTGGCTTGTCTCCACTCATTTGTTCGACGGGATCGACAGGACGCCAAAAGCTACCATGATGCACTGTGGCTGTTTTTGCAGGATTGAGAGGGAGGCTGACCCGCTGGCGTAAACGCTCGGAGGCTGACTCCAAACAGGGCGCTCGTCGCATTTGGTATTGGGGCATTGGCGCCACGTTCGGTCTGTACGCGCTGTATGTCGCAGTGGCGACGGCGTTCGTTTGTTGGGGCGGCATGACTTGGGTCACGCAGACTGAAGACGATGTGCGCATCGATGTGAAGAGCGGTTATTCGCTTTTTCCTGGGCGGATGCATTTGAAGGGGCTGAGCGTACAGTTCAAAGATTACAATGTTGAGATGGCAATGTCCGCTGATGAGGCTGATCTTTCCATCGCCCTTCATCGCCTGCCCGCTAAGCAGATCCACGTGCATTGGGTGCGCGCGTCGGGCGTCGAGTTCAAGATGCTGCATCGCGTCCGTGATGCTCAGAAAAGCGCCGCGCGCTTGGCGGCCTTCCCCGATATCACCGCCTTTCAGCGCCCGCCTTATTATGACGCGCCGCGCCCGCCACGTTCGGGCAAAAAGCTGTGGAGTCTGCGGGTTGATTCCATTGAGGCCGAGGCGCGATTTGCTTGGATCATGGAGTACCAACTGCGGGGCAAGATGTCAGCAAAGGGCGCCTTTTACACCGACCCTCTTCACGAAGCCGAGGTGCTCCCCTGTGAGGTGCAAGTGAGTGAGGGCACCATGAGCGTGGGCAGAGAGCAGATCGCCCATAATGTGCAGGGGTCGTTGGCTTTTGCCCTTGCACCCTTCAAGGTAAGGAATGCTCCTCTCAAAGAGGTAATCCCAAAAATTTCGGCGCGCGTAGGAGAGTTTTCGGCCGAGGTGGACACTCTCTCCTTCAGCAAACTGTATTTTCCGATGGACTCGCTTGCCTTGGACGGGCAAGGGCAGCTCAAGGTCGATACCACCGTGATCAAGGGGCAAATGCAACCGGGGTCTCGTGTGTCGTTGGGTCTCGACCCCTTGACCGTCGCGGCGCAAGCTGAGGGCAAAGAAAACGTGGCGCAGTCTGCGCGAGGGCGCGGCGAGCTTTCAATGAGCGTTGAACAAGGAGGGCATGTGGGCGTGGCGGCTCTTGTGTTCGTGCCACCTGAAAGAGGGGCTGCGTTTTCTGTTGAGAAACTCGAGGCGCGTGCGGCTTTGCAGCATCGCGACATCACCGAGGTCAAGGTGCGGGGCGTGCAGGTCGACGTGAAGACTTTGCATTGCGCTCATCCCGAATTTTTGCATGCCTTGCTTGGCCATAATGCCGCAATCCCGATGTCGGGGACATTTCACTTGCAGGCGAAAGCGGACATGCCTGAGAGAGGCTCCGCTCAGCTCGATGCAAACTTGAAGATGCACAGCGTCAGCTTCTATGTGGAAGGCCACAGCATGGGGGTTACCTCTGAGACGAAGGTCAGTTGCAGGGGGGCTTTAGAAGAAGCGGACTGTTCGGTGGATTTTCATGCTCCCTATCTGCGCTTTGACGTGCAGTCGGATGGTGAGGCCGAGGACCTTTGGCTCCGTCTAAAGACGCGAAAGACGCTGCGAGTAAGCGCGGAGCAGGGTACTTTTGAAGGGGGATTTCTGATCTCAGGAGGCGATCCTCAGGACG
>CAYMQT010000009.1:9384-25504 GCA_964392575.1 uncultured Polyangiaceae bacterium | reverse complement strand
TGGTCTCGGAGTGGATAGGAGAAGCTTGGCTGCCCCAACTGGGGCTCAAACTCCTTCCCACCGGGCCCATCACCGGGACGTTCAACGCCAAGCGGACCAAGCAAGAGTTCTCTCTTTCTGAAATCGATATCGCGACAGGCAAAACACAATGGGAGGGGCAGCTGACCTCCGGCAAAGTCACAAGTGCGCTCGGGACTCTCAAAATGCCCCTAGGGCGGTGGGGTTTTGAGGTCACGCCCGCTGGGGTAAAGATCAAACCCTTCATCGGCAAGCATTGGATAGAAAAACAGTGAGGACACAGACTTTCAGACGTGCTCTTACGACTCGGGCTTTGGCTGATCTGGGCTTGGGTCACTTACTTGCGCCGGTATTGCCTCACGGGGAGGGAGAACGTTGGCGAACGCCGCCCCGTAGAGCTCCCAGACCGTGACGAAGAGTGCAGCAATGATAGGCCCGACAATGACGCCGGGAGGTCCGAAAACCATAAGACCGCCAAGCGTGGAGATCAGAACCAAGAGATCGGGGAGCTTGGTGTCTCGACCGACGAGGCGCGGGCGTAGCACGTTGTCGACGGTACTCACGACAAGGGCGCACCACGCGAGCAGACCAGCGCATGCCCACCAGTGTCCACTCGCCGCGAGATAGAGGACGGCGGGCCCCCAGATGATCATGGGCCCGAGGGGCGGGATCGCCGAAAGGATGGCCATCGCTGTCGCCCAGACGGCAACCCCCTTGATGCCAACGACCCAGAACCCGAGCCCCGCGAGCGCTCCTTGGAGCGCGCCAATCATCAGAGTGCCCTTGATGGTCGCGCGTGTCACCGACACGAAACGAGCGACCAGTTGATCTTCCTCGCCGGAGGGAAGTGGCAGGTAATAAAGGATGCGCTCGAGGAGGGTGCGGCCGTTCATCAGAAAGAAGAACATGGCGTACAGCATCACGAAGAGCGCGAGGAAGAACTCAACCGTCCGTTGGGCAGCGGCTGTGACTGCTTTGATAACCAATGAGCCCGCATCGCTCACCAGACTGCCCAGCTTCTCCTGAATCTGTTGACGGTAGGGCGCTACCACTTCCATCAAGCGAGCGTCACCCATCTCGTCGAAGTCGGCACCGTTTGCAATCGTCTGTTCAATCCAAGGCCGCGCGTCGCGCGCGAGCTCCACGGCTTGAAAGCCCACGAGGGTCAAGAAACCGAGTAGTGGAATGATCACAACGAGGAACACCAAGAAGACCGTGGCACTGGCGGCCAGGGTCTTCCGCCCTCCGAGGCGCTCGGTGAGTCGTTGGTAGGGTGGGTAGCACCAGCCGCTGAACACAGCGGCCAGCAGAAGAGCCATCAGGAAGTTCCTGATCATCCACAGAAAGAGGATGGAGACTCCGAGTGCGATCAGAACGAGGACCACTCGGGCGAGAGGTTCTGAGGATTTCGATGGGGCTTCTGACATGGGAATGGATTTGCTTGTTCAGCAAAAACAGAACCGACGAAGACGCTCCAGAGAATTACTTCTCTCAAGACACGCCACCATCGGCTCTGCAAAGCTATCAGCTGCCGTTACTTTGCAGTGGACGGCTGGACTACGATCTCGACGCGTCGGTTGTTGGCACGACCTTCGGGCGAATTGTTGTCTGCGATCGAACGCGTGAGGCCGAAACCTTGTGCACTGATACGGTCACTGGCGATCCCTTGCGACACGAGATAGTCGCGAACGGTTTGTGCGCGACGCTGAGACAGGTCTTGATTGTACGGGGCAGAGCCCTGAGAGTCGGTGTGACCCTCGACCACTATTTTTGACAGCGGGTCTTCTTTGATGAGCGCATTTGCGACCTCATTCAGTTTCGCCTGTGCCGCTGGAAGCAGATCCGATTTTGCCGACACAAAGAGAACGCCGCCAGAGAGGGTGATCACCATGCCGCGTGTTTCTTGCTTGACGCTGGCAAACTGAGCGAGATCGGCCGCCGCTTGTTGGGCGCGCTTTTCGGCTTCTATACGGCGCGCTTTCTCTACTTCGAGGGCTTCCCCTTGAGCAGTGTAGGCTACCCCCTGGGCATTGTACGCAGCGTCCTGAGAGGCGAGATCGCTACGCGTGCGAGCAAGCTCCGCGGACGTACGCGCCACGGTCTTCGTTTCGTCTGCGTGCATCGCGTCTACCGTGGCATTTTTGGCTTGATTGGTCTGTCGAGTGCGAGCGACGACTTCCGCAAGCTCTACCTTGCGAAGCGCAACATAGGACAGATCTATCGTCTCCTGGCTGTCCCCGTGCTTCTCGAAAGATGCTTCAGCCCTGTCGAGCTGTTTCCTAGCTGTGTCCATGTCTCGTGGGTTGACCGTCGGTGCTGGGCCCTCACTTGCGCGGCTGTATGCAGCCCGTGCGCTGATGAGATCCTGTGGCGGTTCAGCGGGCACACAACCGAAGGTTCCAAAAATAGCGAGAACGAGACTGATGTTATGTAGAGTTTTCAATTGACTGCTCCTTGACCGACGTTCGTCGCTTTTTGTGCGGCTGAATCTTCGACTGCATCCTGATGACCAGTCTTTGCGCCTTGTTCACGCGCTTGGGCAACGGCGAGTTCTGCGTCGGCCTTGGCTCGGATGAGCAAAGCGTCAGCACGCTCGTTCTTGTTTTCTTCCATCGCTTTCTGAGCCAGCGCGATCTGATCTTGCGAGAGCTTGAGCGAAAGTTGAGCTGCAGGAACGCTGTTTGCGCCAAGTTCCTGTGCGCTCCGTTCAGCCGATTGTGCATCAGCTAGCCGTTGAGTGGGTGGTGGAAAGCTCCCCCCGCATGCGACCATCAACGGTGCTGCAAAGAGGAGGGGAATAATAGGGTGTTTGTTTTGAATTCGATTCATGGTGTGTCCTGATGCTTGATCACCGGCTCAATACGCTGTGGGGTTCTGTCGCCGCCCACTCCAGATGAGTAAGGCGAGCGTCGACGGAGCACCGGTTTGCGCGATGTGCTTTTGGGTTTGTTTTGGAGCCCATCTCATTTTTGAGCTGGTGCTCTAGGCTTCAGCAGTGAAAGCGCTGAGCCGTGATTTTGGCTGATGAGTCATGCAGGCGCCGCGCCAAGGGCCTGCGAAGGGCGAAGGTTTCAGGCGGCTTCCCGCCTGCTTTACTCTCGCCTCTCCTGTTTCCCTGTCTTTGCAGGGTTTCACCGTTCAACCTCTAAAGCGAGGGCTTGGTGTCGTCTTTTGGCTCAGGTGTTTCGATGAGCTTGGCTATCCAGTGGTTCACTTGCTTTTCGGCATCCTCTTTCAGGATCCCGTAGCGCTGCTGCACTTTGCCGATCAGTTGGTCTTTTTTGCCAGCGGCGTTCACGAGATCGTCGTCCGTGAGCTTTCCCCACTGCGATTTCAGTCTTCCCGTTAACTCATACCACTGTCCTTCGATCTGTTCCCAGTTCATACGATTATTGTCCATTGTTTGAATCCCTCACTTGATCTCGGGATGTCACGCTGCCGATTCGTCCTGTCTCCCTGCGTTGCATCTTTCATGCCGTGACACATCGTTGCGATTTGCGGTGTTCTGGCTGTGCCGACGGTGACAGATCAATCAGAATGAGGGAGCGCCCCTCCAATGCGAGAGACTTGGAGAGAACCCCCTCCGGTTTCTTAGAGCGCTCTAGTCGAGAATTTTATCGCCCCGAATCAACCGGATGAGCACCATCACCACGGCAACGACAAGCAACAAATGGATGAAGCCCCCCATGGTGTAAGCGGAGACCAGCCCCAGAGCCCAGAGCACCAACAAGATCACGGCTATTGTCCAAAGCATATTTTTCCTTTTCCGATGAGATTTGCGAGACACGGAAACAGTTCGAGCATCGAGAGTGATCGCTTCAGATGTTTCCTGTCTGTATCGGCATCAACGCAACTTCCGGGCCATCTGTGATAATCGCATAATATTTCAGTTGGTTATGCTAAAACACCGGTCCACGGACGTCTGGTAGATTTAATCAAAATGAAGTAGCGTGCACTTCAAATCGAAAGAGCAAGGTATGCGCGCGGAAGACTTGGATCATAAGGAACTCCTAGAACTCGACCCCGAAGGCGGCCTCATCCGTTTCGCTGGTCAACGGGCGCTCTTGATTGACGCGGTGGCGATGGGACTACTCAGGAAGTACTTGGTCGAGAACTTCGGTTTGACGGCCGCTCGCACTGTCCTCACTCAGTTTGGCTTCGCTCACGGCTGGCGGATGGCTGAAGCAATGAAGACTGAGTTTAAGTGGGATAGCGAGGACGACTGGCGGCGTGCTGGCACGCGCATCCACACTCTCGAGGGCTTGTTTCGGGTTGAGTCGGGGAGCAAAGATCCTGTTTCCAAGGAAGGTTCGATGCTCGTCGCCTCCTACGAGGCGGAGCAGCACTTGTTGCATTTCGGGCATGCGGACGCTCCCATGTGTTGGACGATCTGTGGTCTGATCAGTGGTTACATCAGTCGAACCGCTGGTAAAGAGATCTTCGTTCTGGAGGATCGCTGCATGGGCAAAGGTGACGCGGCTTGCCATCTTCTCGGCCGCACCAGGGAGGAATGGGGCGATGAACGCGCTGAGGAAATTCGCTTCTTTCAGGCAAAACGCCTGGAAGAATGCCTCGACGTCTCCTTGCACCGTGTTACCGAGACGCTCAAGAAGGCGGAACGCAAGCTCCGCGATCACAAGCGTGCGCTGATCCGCATAGCTCAAGTTCAAGAACCACTAGGAATTGTCGCCACGAGCTCCGCCATGCAGAAGGTTGTGGATCTGGGCCGCCGGGTTGCAAAGGTTGATTGCACCGTGCTCATCACCGGGGAGAGCGGCGCAGGCAAAGAGCGGATTGCGCGACTCGTGCATGAAGAATCCGCTCGCGCGACGGGTCCATTCATTGCGGTCAACTGTGGCGCCATTGCTGAAACTCTCTTGGAGAGCGAGCTTTTCGGGCATACTCGCGGAGCATTCACCGGCGCAACGCAAGATCGCCCGGGCCTGTTTGAAGCCGCCACTGGAGGCACACTCTTGCTCGACGAGGTGGGCGAGGTCTCGCCGGGAATGCAAGTGAAGCTTTTGCGTGTACTCCAAGAAAGAGAAGTGCGCCGCGTGGGTGAAAACAAGAGTCGCCGGGTCGACGTACGCGTGGTAGCTGCGACCAACCGAGATCTAGCCGATGGAGTCGCCAGCGGCACGTTTCGACAGGATCTTTACTATCGCCTCAAGGTTGTAGAGCTTCATGTGCCGTCTTTACGCGAACGCCGGGACGACATTCTGCCCTTGGCGCGCGTGCTGCTGGTAGACACGGCCCTGAGAATGAAGCGCAAGATTGTTGGCTTTGCGCCAAGCGTGGCCGATCAACTCCTGCGCTACGATTGGCCGGGCAACGTGCGGGAGTTGGAAAACGCGATGGAGCGGGCCGTTGCCCTTGCCCAAAGCAGTCGTGTCGAGCTGGAGGATCTGCCTGAGGAAGTTCGTCAAGCATCGATCACACCCACCATCACAGAGGGTAAAGTGAAACCACTTGATGAGGTTCAGAAAGAGTACATTCTCGCCACGTTGGACCTGAACGGTGGAAATCAGACGCGGACGGCCGAGCAACTCCAGATCGGCGCGGCAACACTTTATCGCAAGCTCAAAAGCTATGGCATGATCTCGTCCCGGAACGAACAACCTCAGCAGAATCCCTAAACCGGGCTTTGCTGACGATCCGTTTTCCCGCACAGCGAGCCATGTCGTCCATCTACTTGTGAAGATCTACTTGTGAAGATCTAATCGCAGTCGTCGAGCTTCTGCCAGGCGGTGCTGCCCCACGGAACGTTGTTCGGGTCAGTGTTGTTGCAATACACGCCTCCTCCTCCGCAGTCGTACTTGCCCGCAGCAGCGTTCCAGTAGGAGATGCAGCTGTAGAGCGCACCTTGGAAGACCAGTGTGTCGCCACACTTGGCGTTCGTCTTGTTGGCGACTGAAGGAGAGTCGCAGTCTCCGCTTGGGGCGCTCCCACCCGTGCCCGCCGCGGCGCCACCTGTACCCGCACCGCCCGTACCCGCGGCACCGCCCGTGCCCGCGGCGCCACCTGTACCCGCACCGCCCGTGCCCGTGGCGCCACCTGTGCTCGTGGTGTCGCCACCGGTTCCTTCGCTTCCGCCGCTTCCCGTAGGCGCGCCACCTGCGCCGTCGGAAATGAGGCCACTTCCGCCGCTTCCTGGTCCTCCGGTGGTGCCTCCGGAACCGCTCCCACCGCTTCCATCCGGTCCGTCGTCGTCGTCCTCATCTGAGGAACTTCCATCCATATCTTCCTCTTCACTGAGATCTTCTTCCTCGTCTTCCTCACCGACGGAGATATTCGCGCAGCCTACGCTGAGAAGGAGGACGAGAAGGCGGGGTGTCGAACGGGCAAGGGTGCGGCCTGAGGAGAAGAGAGGTTTCATGAGATCCCTGGTTGGTAAAGACAGTTTCAATACTAGCTCAAAAGTCCGGGCCCTTCAGAAGGAAAGCGCTTCTACTTTGTCGATTTCCGACCCGCGGGCCGCATGTTCCGATCCGCGGGCTGCATGCGGAAGTTTTCTCCCTTTGGCGCGTGGTGTGTATGCTCGGCGTGCCATGGGGACACGGAGGTGGGTGAAGGTGAGCGTCCGAGCGCTTACGGGGGCAACAATCCTTGGTCTTGGGTGCGCGCCCCCTCCTGCCACCCCCGCGGAGCCTGAGCCCGCACCCGAGCGGGAGCCGGAACCGATCTCTGAACCCGAGCCTGAACCCGAGCCGGAGCCGGATTCCGAGCCCGCGCCACCCCCCGTCGACCCGACGAAGATCGTCCTCGATCAGTGTGAAGAAATCTGCGCGCGCACGGAGAAGGCTTGCAGCGCCCGCGCGGCTGACTTCTGTCGGGCAAGCTGTCGGGACTATGAGATGGGCGCTCAGAAATGCCCGGTGGAAATTCACGAGGCGCTCAAATGTCAGTCAGAGGCCGGGGACTTCAACCTCTGCTCCAACATCGCGGCGGAAACCTGCGCGCCTCTTTACGTGCGCATGCAAGACTGTCGAAGTGACAAGGTTTCGCCTGAGCCCTGGGGACAAACACACGCGGAAGTCACCACGTCTGAACTCCCGAAGGGCTGGGAGCGGATGCGGTACGAAGAGTTTGGCTTCAGCGTGGCAGGGCCGACGTCTCTTGCGAGGGAAGAAAAAGACGGAGGACTGTTTCGCGCGGTGGGGACCGACGCCAGTCACACGGAGTACATTGTCGAGCTCGTCGAAAAGGGCAACACTCGTCCCCCGACCGATGTGAGTATCCTCAAAACCGCCACCAAGTTTGTGGGAAATGATTGCCAACCCAAGCTACGGCTGCACGGACGCTTCGACAAGAAGGGCGTGATTTTCGTGCGCTTTGACACCGTGTGCAAAGACGGAGCCGTCTACCACGGCATGCTGCATCTCTTTGACGGAAAGGCGCTCGTTTTGACGACGAAAGAGCGCGCCGAATACGCTGAGCCGGGCAAGATGCCCGGGCTTTTGGAAGACTTTATTTTCAGTTTCGAGCAGCTGTAGCGGATGCTCGACGAGCGTCCTCACGGCCCATGCGGACAGGGAAACGAGGTGTCGGCGGTGTCCGAGCAGATCGTCGATCCAGGGAATGGCAGCTGCTCACACAGCTTCTTGGTCGCGAGACGCTTTCGGGTGGTCGCGGCGGCGTCCGTAGAGTATTCTTACGACATGGGCGCACTTTCCGAAAGTTTGGCATTTGATCGTGGCGTTGCGCCCGTCTTGCAGCTCGTTTTACCTGATCGTGCGAAGGCCATCGTGAGTTATCGTCCGGATCCCACGTTGGCCGCCCGCATTGAGGAACTTGCCGAGAAATCGACGGAAGGCGAACTCACTGAAGAAGAGCGTGCTGAGTACGCCGGATACGTTCGAGCCAACAAGTTCGTCTCGATCTTGAAGCGCCAGGCTGAGCGTCTTTTCGCATCTGATCCGTCAGCACGATGAACGAGACCACGCGGGCTCTCGTACGACGCCGAGCTGGTCGTCGATGCGAATGCTGTCAATTGCGTCAAGAGGACTCGTAGGGAAAACAGCTGTCGGTCGCGCGACTATTCATGTCTTGAATATGAATTCGGAGGATCAGCTGGCCTTGCGATCCTCGTAACCCATTCAAACCCGCACTACGGGGGATTAACGCACGACCGGAACAGTGCAGGTGTCGACGACAATCGAGTCTGTGTTGTTGTCGGTGCGACACTCGACGGTAGAGCGTCCTCCGTTTCCGTCGTCGTTGACGACGATGGTCACTTCTTGTCCTGCGGCGTCCGCTCCGATCTCGCAATACACGAGCTTGCAACCGCCCGTGGGAACGGGGCCTTCGGTGTAGGAGGTGCAGAGGATGTCGTTGTTAGCGGGAGCGCCCTTGTAGAACGTAGCCGGCAGTTCCGAACCCACCGCACGCTTCCCGCGGTTGCACACGGTGGCCTGCAAGAAGACTTTGGATGAAGTGGAGCCGGTGACGCAGGGTGCGCTGTCGCTGAAGCGACCTTGGATGTCGGGCAGATCAGAGAAGCCGGCCGTTCCTTGGGTGTTTTGCCTGTAGTTGTTCATGCCCGGCTGTTTCCAGTTGTGCTTCCACTCACTGGTTCGGGGAATGGTGCCGTCGTCGTTGACGTTGGTGATCGAATAGGTGTGTTGATTCCAGATGCTTCGCGAGGAAGCCCAGCGATCGAGGCCATCGCGAAGCACACGGATCCCGGTGGCGGTGGAGGCCGCGCTCCCCGGGTGAGCAGCTCTGCACACGTTTGTGCCTGTGGCCGGGAGCACGGGGGCTGCGCAACTGAGGCCGCTCATCTGCAAGGTTTCTCCGCCGCGACAATCCGCGTCCGAGCTGCAACGGCAGTATCCCTCTGAGCACGTGGAGGAAGCGGGGCACTCTGCGTCTGAGTCGCAGCCGATGCCCGGATGAATGGCGTCGATCTGAGCCGCGCAGATGTTGTCGGAGTAGTCGTTGTTGTTGACGACGATTTCTGTGTTTTGGTCTCGATCGATGTCGGCGACGAGGGCATTTTCATACCAAGTGCCGCTGTTTCTGTAGCTCGAATAGAGAACCGTTCCGTCGTCTCCTTTGTATACGCGCAAGAAGCACTCGTCGGCGTAGACGACTTCTGCTTTTCCATCGCCGTCGAAGTCAAAGATGGTCCCGCCGGTGTTGCGCGAGGAGTCATCCTCTGACGCCTTGATCCAGCGCACTCCTGGCGGATTTGCGCCGCACCCGCCCAAGCAATCGAGATCGAAGACGCGGAAATTGGAGCCTCCGGCCACTCCGACTTCAGGAAAGCCGTCGCCATCGAAATCGCCGATGTTGGGCGGGCCTCCTTGGTCGTTCGTGGTGACGCTGAGGATTTGCTGACCGGTGAGCGTGTTGATGGTGACGACGCCTCCTACTTCGCTGACGGCGACGATTTCTGGGATGCCATCCAGAACAGTGGGGTTGAAGGCTTGGGGGGTGGCGCCCGGCGTGCCGAAGTCTGCGTAGCCGAAGTGGTTTCCGGAGCCTGTCATCTGGATCCCCTGCACCCACCCGGTCGGAGCATAAGACCAGGTGTGGATGTCCCAAAATCCCTGGCGGTCGGCCAGGAGATCCACAACGCCGTCTTCGTTGAAGTCTGCGACCACCGGCAACAGCCCGTAGTACCAAGAGTACGGACCCGCTGGCGCGAGTCCGGTGCCGCCGGCATGAATCACGGCGCCCGTCTGTCCGTTGTACACGGCGTTTCTCAGAATGACCTCCGGGAGTCCGTCGTCATTGAGGTCGTGGATGGCGGGGCCGTCCCAGGCCTGTCCCAAGGCCGAACCTACACCGACCCCGCCTCCGGTTTGAGACCAGTAGATTTCGTACGAGCTCCCGTTCCACGTATAGGCGACGAGACCTCCTTCATTGCGTCGCGCCACGATCTCGATCGTGCCATCATTGTTGAGGTCGGCGAGGGCCGGGGTGGCGTTGGCCCTGGGAAAGTTTGCGGTATCGACGATGGACTCTAAAAGCTGGCAGTTCTGACCGTCGAGAATACGAATCACCCCGGGCGCGGAGTTCGAGCCGTCGGAGTTGGCTGCGTCGGGATCCCACGTAATGATGACGAGTTCCGACGAGGTGCCGTTGGGGTTTGCCTGATTGACTTCTCCGGACGCAAGGGGAAGGTCGGCTACGAGGGGAGTGACGCTGACGTTGTCGGAGTTGGGATAGGGTTCGGAGGGCAAAGGTCGGAGCCATTCGCACTGGACGCTCGGCGCGAACACTCCGAGCGTCACTGCTTCGGAGCATGGCGCTCCGGGGCCGACACTCGAAGGGATACAAAATCCACCATCGCCAGGAGTTCCTAAACACTCGGTACCTTTGCAGCAGTAAGTGTCGGCCTGGCAGTCGGACTGCTCGGTGCACGGGCCACGTTTTTTCCCGCACTCGCCGTCCACGGTGCAGATGTAGTCGTCGAGGGTGGCCCCGCTGATCTGATCGACGCAATCTTGCACGTCGGAGCACATGTAGATCGTCTCATCGGGAATGTCGTTGTCGGGCGGGAGACCGTCACCGTCACCGTCGCCATTCGGGACTTTCAAATCACCGTCGCCGTCGCCGTCGCCATCACCGTCGCCATCGCCGTCGCCATCGCCACGGTCTGCGTCGCTGCCGTTCTTCTTGTTTCCTTCACCTGCTGAGCAAGCGATGGATACAGCAACGGTAAGGGATCCTAACAGCACCCAGCGGGCAACCTCTTTCATGGTCTCATTGTAAATCCAATTAACAAACTTGAAAATGTGGGTGTTTGTGGGGATCGACCGGTTTGTCGTGGCCTTCACAATGGAAAGTTACGGTTTAGATGAAAATGCAGAGAGAGCACCGTTTCTTGAGAGGTGCGCCCGTCGTTAGGGTGCCGGTGCAGCACGGCCTGCCTGTGTGGCGCCGCAGGGAGGAATGCAGAGAGAAAATGCAGAGAGAACAAGCAACATCCTTGCTGCTCGAAAGAGCAGCGGAGACGGGTCAGCCCTGCTGGGATGAGGTCCCTTGCTGTTCGTCTTTCGAGCGGACAAGATGGCTGCCTGATGAGCGACGACAGAATTCTCAATGATGTTTCCGATGAGGCTCTAGAAGCCTTCGTTCAGGTCGTGGTGCTGGTCGCCTACGCCGACGGTGACCTTTCTCCGTCAGAGGAAGAGATTCTCGTTTCGCGGGTACGCGAACTGGCTGGGGATCGGGTGACGGGTGAACATCTGAAGGATTTGATGGTCGAGCTTCCGCCGCTCTCGCGCAGCAGCAAGAACTGGCGCGCCGACAGGATCAAGCAGCTCAAGACGAATCTGCTCGATCCGCGCTTGCGCAACGAAGCCTTTGCTCTGGCCGTGGACGTAGCAAAATCCGAGAACGGAATCGGACTTCGAGAAGGGCGTATGCTCGTCAATGTGGTCACCGAGCTTGAGGTGGACACGGAGTTTGCGCGAAAAGTATTGGCCGACCGTGAAACAGTACCTAGAACTCCTTGAGAAAGTAGTCCAAGAGGGCGCGCTGAAGGGTGACCGGACAGGGACGGGCACGAAGAGCATCTTCGGCCATCAGATGCGCTTCGACCTTTCAGAAGGCTTTCCCTGCACGACGACAAAGAAACTGCACCTTCGTTCCATCATCGTGGAGCTTTTGTGGTTTCTGAGCGGCGACACCAACATCCGTTTTCTCAAGGAAAACGGAGTCCGTATCTGGGATGAATGGGCTGACGAAGCGGGCGATTTGGGCCCGGTCTACGGTCATCAGTGGCGTTCGTGGCCTGGAGGGGACGGGACCCGCATCGATCAAATAGAGCGTCTCGTGGCCGGTCTCAAACAGAACCCGGACTCTCGTCGTCATATCGTCAGCGCTTGGAACGTAGCGGACGTGGAGCGGATGGCGCTCCCTCCGTGTCACTGTCTTTTTCAGTTCTATGTCTCTCGGGGCAAGCTATCGTGCCAGCTGTATCAGAGGAGCGCAGACGTGTTTCTGGGTGTGCCCTTCAACATCGCGTCCTACGCTCTTTTGACCCTGATGCTTGCTCAGGTCACGGACCTTTTGCCCGGAGAGTTTATTCATACCTTTGGAGACGCGCATTTGTATTCCAATCATTTCGAACAGGCAGAGCTGCAACTCACCCGAGAGCCGCGCCCGCTTCCGACCATGCGCATCAATCCAGAAAAGAAGGATCTCTTCTCCTTTGAGCTCAGCGATTTCGAGCTCGAAGGGTATGAGCCGCATCCCCACATCAAGGCCGCGGTTGCGGTTTAGTCGGCATGAAAGTCAGCCTCATCGCCGCGGTCGCAGAAAACGGTGTGATCGGAAGGGACAATGATTTGCCTTGGAAGATCCGCGATGACATGCGGTTCTTTGTGGAAAAGACCCGCGGTCATGTGGTGATCATGGGAAGGCGCAACTTTGATGCGATGGGAAAGCCGCTCCCGAAACGGACGAACATCGTGATCAGTCGTGACCCGGATCTGGTTCTTCTCGGCGCCAGCACGCAGACCTCCATCGAGTCCGCGCTTCTTTTCGCCGAGGAATTGGGTGAGGTGGAGGCGTTCGTGATCGGAGGGGCCGAGATCTATCGGCTGGCGCTGCCTTACGCGCACTGTTTCTACCGCACTCGTGTTCTGGCCGAGGTGCGGGGCGATGTTCTGTTCCCGGAATTTTCTGAGGAAGAATGGGGCGTGCGTCTTCTTCGAGCAGAAGAAAAAAGTCCAGAAAACGAGCATGCGTTTGTCATCGAGGAACTCACGCGCATTTTTGGTCTCAAGAGGTACCGGGACTGAGCCATGCAGGTTTTTCGTTCTCGGTACGCTCTTTTCGCTCTGGGAATTTTCCTTTTTGCGGGCTCTTCCAGTGCTTTAGAAGAAGCTCCTTTTAGACGCAAAGAACTCGGTCCCGTGGAGATCCCCCGAGAAGCTCTCGTTCGCCAGGGACGCTTCATCAAAAGCGGGTTGCGCGTTGAAACCACGGAGAAAGGCGTCAAGGTTTCACGTCGACGGTTTCCGTCGGGCGGGGAACCCCACGGGTTAGAGATACCAGAGCACCTCGGCGGAGGGTTCCTCTTTTATCAGTCCTTGGCCGCGGGCGGTGCGGGGGTCACCGCGATTTACCGGGCACAAGACTGGACCGGGCCGCTCCGTCCTCTTTCGCGCATCCCTTTTCCGATTGAACGCGTGAGCCCGGGGTTTGACCGCTTTTACGTTTTTGGAGTCATCCAGCAGACAGCCATCGATCCTGACTCAGGACAGTTTCTGCCTCTCGACCCCTTGCCCTCGGTGGTCACCGTAGAAAACTTGTCGTTTTCCTTTCCCGGTCGCGCCTTGATTCAAGCGCCGCTGGTCGGCGTGATGATGACGAGCGACTTCGGTCGGTCCTGGCAGCGAGTGCCCGAGATGCGGGCCATGGATCATGGGAAGCGAACTTCCTCACGTCCGGGTCCGGGAGGCAAAAGGCACGGGCTTCCGCAGCTGAGTGGAGGGACGTTCCATCAGGCGGCCCACAGTCGTGCCTTTGCGGAAGTCGTGACCTCCGGGGTGCTCTATGAGGGAGTTGCTTACGGCATTTTTGAGGGACGACTCTATCGATTGCTGGAAGATGCCACGGATGGCTTTCGCGTCGTTTCTGGCGAGGAACTTTCGGGCGCGGAAAAGAGTTGTGTCGGAGTGCCCGGAGGTGAGACGAGAGAGCAACCGCCCCTGTTTGTCTGCCGAGGTAAAGAGACGGCGGTCTATCGTCTGAGCGCTCCGCACGGACAGATCGAGGCAAAGACTATCCGTGTGGGCGCCTGGCCGAAGCAGGCGCGTGTTCTTGCTGCGGGGGAGGGAGGAGTTTTGCTCTCTCATTCCTGCGACGGGACCTCGACCGATCGAGGCTGCCTGCTCACTTCCGGACGCGGTTCATTCCTGAAGCGTGAGGATAGGATTTTGCCCAAAACCGGGAAGGAGCCTGCTTATGTGGTTCATGGATCCCAGGCCTGGGCCGTGTGGGTCGAAGGTGCGAAGAAGACGGTGGTGGCGGATCCTCTGCTCCGCCGCCCGGGGCAAAAGGCGGACCGGCAGACTTGGAAGATCCCCAAGGAACACACGCTTTCGGAGTTTCTCCTCCACGGGACTCTGTTGCCCCAGGGTAGCCTCATCAATGATGAGCTTGCCCTCTGGGTCGTGCTTCAGGATCGTCTGCTCGGATTTCGTCTGGGTGCCTCGAAGGAGCCTTCTTTTGGATCCGTTCAACGTCCCTCGAAGCGTGTGCTCTTTGACGGTCCACGGGCGATGCTGTGGGGTGCCGCCGGCTTCGCCAAGCGCAGTGAAGACGGCGGACAGGTGTTTGAGGAGCTCAGTTTGCCCTTTCGGAGCGGCGACGCAGATTTAGCTCAGAGAAATTCAGCCACCCAGGAAGTGGCCATGGGATGTTCCGAAGTGGGGTGCGTGCTCGGATCCTTGATTCGGCTTGGTTACGGAGTCCTGCCCGAAGTGGAAGAAGTTTTGCCTGCGGCCGTGCCGCGGGCTCCGGAGGGGCCTGGGCGCTTTCGTTTCGTGTGCACGGAGGGCCGTCGTGCGACACCTTCCGGGAAGAGTTCTGAGAGCGGTTACCCGTCGTTTTGGGAAGCCCCGGCGCCTTTGGCCCCTGTGGCTTCGGCAAAGTTCTCGGCCGCATTTCCCACAGACCACGCACGTCTCTATGCGTACGGACCGGCGGAAGGTGGGTGGAGTCGAGGGGCAGGAGCACAGCTCTTGTTCATCGATCCTTGGGCGTTTGGCCCCGTCGAGCGCTCCGCTCTCTCTCCGCGCTTCTTTGATTCGAGTGCCGACGCACAGGCCAGGCTGGGTTTGCTCGATCGTGCCGTTTCTCATCAGTCCATCCAGCTCGATCCGGATGGAAAGCATGGCGTGATCGAGTTGCGCAGTCGCGATGAATCGGAGCTTTTGGCGTTTGTTTCTGGTCAGCCGTTGCGCCGATTTTTTGGCGCCCAAGAGCTTGGCCTGCGGCATTTGGTGAGCGCCGTTTATGCGGAAGGCGAGCTGTACGGCGGGTTTCTTCTGGGTCGTGAATTTTTGATCACTCGGTTCTCTGCGGAAAAACTGGAAGTGATCGGTCGCTATCCGCTCGGGGAGGGAGGCCCCAAGGGAGTGAATCTCGTGCGCACGACCGAGGGGCAGCTGGGCGTGTCCATGGAGGCCGACGACGGTTTGATCGTCTATCCCGTGGCCCTCGATGGGGAGTTGGGCGAGCCCTTGATGGTTCGCGAGATGCGCGACCGTCCTGAGGCTTGCAGTGCCGACGCCACGGGCTTCATCGTTGAGCGTGAGCTTTCGGTTGCGCCCTACGTGGAGTCTCTAGACGGTGAAAACCTGAGACTGAGCGGCATAAGAGCACGCTACATCGTGGGACACGGCGCTCCCTGCCTCGAAGCACTGACGGCTCGGGCCGGCGAAGCCCTTCACGTGAAGAGGGGCGCTTGGGGGCGAGAGGCGGTTCCTTTGAACGTACTCTCCACTACGCGCATCGAGCTCATGTGCGAGTGAGCTCGGTTACTTCTTAGACAGCTGAGAGGAGCGCTCCGCGGCCGCTGTGACCGCGGCCATCATCGCCTTGCGAAGCCCGTGCGCTTCGAGAGCCTCGACGCCTGCGATGGTGGTTCCTCCGGGGCTTGTCACCATGTCTTTGAGTTCCCCTGGGTGTTTTCCGGTCTCAAGAACGAGCGCCGCGGCGCCTTTGACCGTCTGGGCGGCAAGCTCTAGTGCCACCTGTCGGGGCAGTCCGGCACGCACGGCTCCGTCCGCCATCGATTCGATCACCAGCATGACGAAAGCTGGTCCACTTCCGGACAAACCCGTCAGTGCGTCCATCATCGATTCCGAAACTTCGCGTGAAATCCCTACGGCGTTGGTAAGAAGGAGTGCGAGTGCGACGTCCTCATCGCGCGCGTGCCGACCACGACAGAGGCCGGTCGCTCCTTGCCCGACGAGGGCCGGGGTGTTGGGCATGATGCGGATGATCCGCGCGCCGTCTTCTGAAGCTTCCTCCATTTGCGTCGTCGATACACCGGCGGCCACGCTCAAAACGAGTCGCTCGCGAAGCACGCTCTTGTACTTTTGCAGCAAAGGAACGATAGCCGGAGGCTTTGTCGCCA
>CAYMQT010000009.1:0-9374 GCA_964392575.1 uncultured Polyangiaceae bacterium | reverse complement strand
GCCAGGACCACCACATCCGCTTTGGAGATGAGGTCACCCGGATCAAGCAAGACAATCGCCCCGAGGTCCTTGTGCAAGGCCGTAGCTTTGGCTTCATCGAGGTCGGTCACGAGGACTTGAGTAGGGTCGAGCCCACTCCGGATCAGTCCCTGCACGAGCGCGGAAGCCATGTTGCCGGCGCCGACAAAGCCGACGGTCTGTGGGAGGTCGGAAAGGGCCTTCATTTCAGACGGGATCCTACATGAAACCTGACAAAGTGCAGAATTTTAGGGGTATTCGGTAGAGGCGGTTTTCAAGTACTCGGTAGGGGCGCGAATACTCGCCAAGGGATGAGATGCGTTCTAACCTCCGCGCCGTGGACGGAAGTGAGAGAAGGGGAGAACACCGGGCTCCGATTGAGCTCAAGGTATCGTACAAGCGGGTGAATTCGTTCTTCGCCGACTACACGAAGAACATTTCCCGTGGCGGGACTTTCATCGCTACGGAGCGCCCGCTCGACATGGGCACGGAGTTCATTTTCGCTCTGGGGGTACCTGGATTGGCTGAACCACTTCGCTTGAACGGCCGCGTCATTTGGACCACTGAACCTGAGGACGCCACGAAGGCCAACCCGTCGGGCATGGGTATTGAGTTTCAATACGCGGATGCCGCCGAGCGCCGGGCGACCGAAAGCATCGTCGAACGCCTACTCGCTCAAGAGCTCGGTCCGGAGCTTGCTCGCGGTCTGTTGGGGCGAGAGCCGCACGACCCCTAAGTCGGTCGTCGTCCTCAAGATACCCTTGTCTCTCAAGGGATCTTGACGTGGGTAGGCAATGGAAAAACGGACCCTTCGCTGAGAAGGTCCTGGGCGATGTTGACCTCGATGAGATCCACGGCAGGACTGAGAGCCACTTTCTTCAGCTCCGACCTTTCACCTGGCGCGCGACTCATGGCCAGGTAAAATTCGGCTTCTGCTTTCTCGGGGATCCCGGAAGCGGCACCGAGGAGGGCGTCCGGCTTGATTTCTCCCAGCCCGAAGAGGCGCAAGGTCCCAAGCCAGCCACTCGCCTTACCGGCGCGAGAGAGCACTTCGCGCGTAAGCCCGTCGGGCTGTGACTCAGCGCGCCGTTCAAGCAACTGTTGCCAAAGCGCGATGTAGATAGAGTTTTCGGCGGGCAATCCCAGATCGAGCGCCTGTTGCGTGGCCATGCGCCCGAGGCGCACGTCACCGAGAACCAAGGCAGCGCGAGCCATATCGGTGAGAGTGATTTCGACCTCGACCAGATTGCTCCTACTTGCGACGAGCGCGCGTTCGTAAGCTCGGCGCACGCTCAGTTCGTCCCCGTAGTAAACGAGCAGTCGTGCCAACTGACGCTCTGTTTGAGCTGCGTCAGTGGTGGTGACCTCCATGTTCTTGAGCACGAGGACGCGCAAGAGAGCGTTCTCTAGGTACGTGGCAGCCTCCTTCTGCTTTCCTTCATCCCGGTGAGCGCGAAACAGTTCCTCGAGCGCGCGCGATTCAGTCAACAGATCGCCGATCTTCTGTGCCTGGCTGAGGGCGAGAGAGAGGGTTTTCTTCGCTTCCGCTGTCCTTCCCTGTTGCGCTTTGAGTTGACCCAAACGAAGCAGATTGGACGGATCGGACTCGAGTTTGACGCTCTTTTCGAGCAACGGGATGGCCCGGTCCGCATAGCCGTGGCGTGTTTCAAGGGCAGCCATGAGGGAAGGGGCGCGGGCGGCTCCAGGCCTACGCAAGCGACGGCCTTCAGCAAGTTGAAGCAGCTTCGTAGCCTCACTGTAGCTGCGCCGAGCAGCGAGGAGCTGACCCGTCTGCGAGAGCGAGAGAAGTCCTTCGAGGACGACGGAGAGTGAAACGGAGAGGGCTTCAGCGGAAGAGGAGGCGCTTGCGTTCTGAGACAAGAGTGTCGATGCAACTTCCGGCATTCCGAACTCCACGAGCAGCATGGCGAGAGGAAGTGCGTGTTCGAGAGAACCAGCGTCGCTACGGTAGAGCCCGAGCGCTGCCCAGAACGTCGCTCCCTCGGCCAAGTAAGCGGGTAGATCGGTTTCACTTCCGCCTGCGTTTCGCAGAGAATCAAGCTGCCGAAAGAGTTCAAGCCAAGCTGAGGGAGCTTGTTCGCCGCTCGTTTCGAGCAGGAGCGTTCGCACGCCCGGCGGCAGAGCACGGTCGAGATCAGCTTCATCCAGAGCGTCTACGGCCGCTCGCGGGCTGCCCTGCCGCAGATTGAGCGCCACCATCGCGGGTGCTCCCGTACGGATAGCTCGGTAGGCTTCGAGAGCGAGTTCACGTTCGGCGCGGGATTCCGGTTGCTCTTTGCCGGCGTCGCTCGTGAGGGCTGTATGCATCCAGCGGATGATCCCGTTGCGGGCTTCGGTGTAGGCTTCTGCCCGAGGGTCGGCCACTGCCCGTGACAGAGCGCGACGCGTTTCTTGTCCGACCCTTTCAAGGGCGGAAGGACCAGCGGTGCTCTCGTTGTATTCCTTGAGCGCACGCAGGTGATCTTTGACGTCAGACTTTTGCGCGCCGTCGGAAAGCACAGGCAGGGCGAGTTCATACAGCGCGCCCGCGCGACCAGCGTCGCCTTTCCTGGCTGCGGCATGTGCTGCCAAAAGGAGGGCCGTTCCCCGGTCACGAGTGGCCGAGAGGAGTTCGTCATCGTGCCGGAGGAGCAGGAGTGCTCCTGCCACGACATCTTCGGCTTCTTTGGTGTGCCCGTCGGCGAATAGAACTTCTGCGCGGCTCAATTGATACTGGACGGCTCCCGCTAAGAGGAGCTTGGTTTTCTGATCTCGCTCGCTCAGGAGCAGGAGGCGGTGCGTCTCCGTTGCGAAGTCCTCCGGAGCAATCAGCGTGGCCGGTGCGTCCGTGGTTTGTGCCGGAGTGAGGGGAGGGGCTCCGGGGCTTTTCGCGCAACCGGCCGAGGCAAGGGCGATGAGCAGAACGCCGAGGAGTCGGGGAGTGATGTACCGAACGGTCGGAAGCCACGGGCTTTTGGTCACCTGTGGGTTTTAGGTAGACGAGAGATTGAAGGCCAGCCGAGAGATGGTAGGCCTGCTCTGATCTGTACAAAGCCCAAGAATTGGGCCCAGTTTCGCTTTCCGCTGCGCTCCGTCCAGGGCTCGCGGGCTGCCCTTACCGGGACCGGAAATGAGTTGTATCGTCGGCATTGGATGAGTGGCGATGATTCAAAGTCCCCGGCCCCCCAGGGGTCCGGGACGCCTGGGGGCGGATCTGCGCCTGGTTTGAGTGAGCCTGGCCCGCCCTCGTCCACGGTCGGGGATGCGTCCTTGCTTGCGACCCCCACACAGCTTGCGGACTTCGAGATCGTGCGGCGGCTGGGAATGGGGGGCATGGCGGAAGTGTTCCTCGCCAAGAAGCGGGGGGCGCAAGGTACGTACAAGCTTCTGGTCTTGAAGCGCATCCTGCCTGAGCACGTCACGAGTCGGCGCTTTCGGGTGATGTTCGCCGAAGAAGCGCAGCTCGCCACTCGACTCAATCATCCCAACATCGTTCAAGTCTATGACTTTCAAGATTACGGTGAAGACGGTCAGCTTCTCAGCATGGAGTACGTGGACGGACCGGATTTGAAGATCCTGGGTAAGGCGGCCATCGCTCGTGGGACGAAAGTTCCCCCGCCCGTGGCAGCGTACATCATCTCGGAGGTGGCGAAGGGTCTTCACTACGCTCACGAAAGAAAGGATGAGCGTGGCGAGCCTCTCGACATCGTTCACCGGGATGTTTCGCCGCAGAATGTTCTCTTGAGTTACGACGGCGCGGTCAAGGTCGCTGATTTTGGCATCGCTTCAGCCAATCTCTTCCGCGACGACACCGGAGTGTTGAAGGGCAAGACGGGATACATGTCACCCGAACAAGCACGGGCTCAAAAGGTCGACCGGCGCACCGACATCTATTCCCTGGGAATCGTACTGCATGAGCTCTTGACGGGCCGGCCTTTGCACGGAGATCTCGAAGGAGACGAGCTGCTCGAAGCGGTTCGCGGCGGTCGAGTGGAACCGCCGAGCACCTACGCCCTCGGCATTCCCACCGAGCTCGACGAGCTGACCCTGAAGGCGCTCTCCATAGAGCCGGACGGGCGCTTTCAGACCGCGCGTGAGTTTTCGTCGGAGCTATCCCGAGCGCTCTTCAGCATGGGAGAGCTGGTGGATGCGCACACCCTAGAAAGCGCCATCGTGGAATTGTGTGGTGAGCGCGTTCCCGAGGAGCATTTGGAAGAGGGTGGTTCCTCCGAGGGACGGGTGAATGAGCCCTCGGGCCTGGGGACGTTCGATCCAGCGGAAGGGACACCGGTTCAGCCGCTCTTGGCGGTGCGGGAAGAGGGAAGCGAAGTGCGTCATGTGGCCGTCGTTTCCTTTGCCATTCGCGGCTACGAAGGTCTTGTGGCTCGTCTCGGAAACGAGGCGGCGCGCGGCGCTCTCGATCGCCTCTCGAACACCCTTGAGGCGATTGCGTTCAAGCGCAACTTGCGTCTCGATTGGGAGCGGGATGATGGCTTTCCCGTGCGTGCGCGGGCGGTCGCTGGGTTGCTTGGTAACCCTGCAGGAGCGGCAGCGGATGCCATGTGGTTCGTGGTGGACCTTCAAGACGGTGTTCATGCTGCTCGCGACGATCTGAACGCTGAGTTTGACGTGGCGGTGGGCGTCGTGCGTAGTCTTGCCACCGGCAAGCGCAACGAGTCGGGGCATCTCAATGAGCATGAGCTTGCCGAGTCCGCGCAAGAGCTAGCGGATCTTCTGCGCGACCGGGCACAAACCGGAGCGAGCTTGGTAGCCGGTGGCTTGTATCGTCTAGTCCGTCGGGATTTCTTGTGGGGAGACGCCCCCAACATCGAAATCGAGCCCTCGGTGGGAGTGGATCTGCCCCCGCGCATGCGCGTGTACGAGCTTGTTCGTGCGCTTTCGCGTGAGGAGAAGCTTCAAGAGATCGCCCTGGCGCCGGATGAGTTGATCGGGCGGGACGCCGAGATCGCGGACTTGCACGCCGCGTACTACCGAGCGGTCGGGCAGTCCCCTCAGGAAGCGCGCGCCTCGGCGCGCGTTGTTTCCGGAGAGCTTGGCATCGGAAAGACCGCCCTCGTCAATGCTTTCGTCAATGAGCTTCCCCCCGACGCGCGCGTGCTTCGGGCCGAGTGCACGCAGGCGCGGCGAGATGTGCCTTACGGCGTAGTGATTGAGTGGCTGCGCGAACTCACACGTACGTATCAAGATCAGCCCCTCGAAGAAGCACGAGAATTGGTGCAGATGGCTCTGGATTGGAACTCCGACGGAGAGGCCGCCGAGACGATCGAGCGCTTGGCGGAACTCTGCACAGGCCGTCTCGGTGTTGCCTACGATGAGGCGGAAGTCGCTCATCAGAGCAACTTGATCTTGAGCGGTTTGGCGCAGTTCATCCGCAGGGCGGCGGAGGCGGGCCCGCTCGTGGTCGTGCTCGATGCGATGCAGTGGTGCGATCAGATGAGCCTTGAGGTGATCGGGGCGCTCTTACAAACCGAGCGCGACATACCCGTGTTGGCGCTTCTGGTTTCCCGGCCTGCAGAGCGCGTAGGACCTTTCATCGAAGGCCTCTTGCGTGTGGAGCTGGGCGGTCTCACGCCGGAGAGTCAGGCGCGACTTCTTCAGGTCCGGCTCGGCGTGGAGCCGGGGGTGGAGCGCGTGTGCGCGGATGTTTTCCCTCGTGCGGCCGGGAATCCCTATTTCCTTTTGGAGATGGTCGACGCTCTTCTTGAGCGAGGAGTTCTGGAAATTCGTGAAAATCCCGACGGAACGCAGAAACTTGAGCGGGTGGATGTCGCCGGCAGTGTTGTTGCTCTGCCCTCGACTCTGGAGCAGTTGATCGCTGATCGTCTGACGGAACTCTCTGATCGCGAGCACGCCCTGCTTGAATGGATCGCCGTGGCAGGCGGACGTCTCCGGGTGCCCGATCTCGCTCAGTTATTTGGGGATGAAACGGAGGCGGTGCTCAATCGCCTGAGCGCGCGCGGGATCACGGACCTTTCTGATGGAGAAGTCGACGTGAAGCACCCCCTCACGCGCGACGTAGCCTACCGGTCCATGGGGGCCGAACAGCGCCAGCGCCTCCACCGAGGCCTGGGCGAGCTGCTTGCCTCCGGGAGTCAAAGTCGCGGGATCGGGGCAGCGGTTGTCGCCAGACATCTTGCCAAGGGTGGGAAGGTAGAACAAGCAGCGGAGCTCTACCTGGAGGCGGGGGGCGTCGCCCGGGCCAGCTATCAGATCCCTCTTTCGACACGCTGCTACAAGAAGGTCATCGGCATCTTGCCGGAAAACGATCCAAGGCTCCTCGAAGCGCATGAAGCGCTCGAAGCTATCGCAAGAAATGAAGGGCGTTGGGGTGAGCGGCGGGAGCATCTGCTGCAAATGCGGCGCGGGGCATTGGATTCGAAGAGTGGATACTGGGTAGCGACGAGCTTGCTCAGGACCGCTCGCTATGAACTCGACAGTGGTCGTCTGGCCCGGGCCGCTCGCTTTGCTCATCTGGCAGAAGAAGCCGCCATGAGTTCGGGGTCGGAAGTGGTCGCTCTCCAGGCCAGATCCCTGCTGGCGGAAGTCCTGCGTGACATCGGCGAGATGCAAGGCGCCCTGGCGGCGGTGGATCGCGCTTTGGCTTCGTCCGATCATCCGGAGGTCACCGCTCGCTTGCGGGCAGAGGTCTTGCGGGCGCGGGGTACGCTTTTGAGGCGGGTGGGGCGCGTCTTGGAAGCTCTGGACTCGTATGCAGAATCCATCGCTGTGTTTCAGGCTGTGGGCGCGCGGCGCATGGAAGCGCGAGCAAAGACAAGCATGTCCTTCGCCATGTTTGTGCTCGGTCGTTACGAGGACGGCATCGCGCTGGCGCGCCAGGCGGTGCAAATCGATTCAGCGATCGGCGGTCGTTTTCGTATAGCCAAGACGCTGGCCAACACGGGTCTCTGCTACGCGGGTGCTGGCGACTACGAGGAAGCGCTGAAGTATTTGGAGCAGGCTCGTGAAGCGCATGAGCGCTATGGTGAGCGTGATTCACGGGCGGATACACTGCTGGCTACGGCGGAGGTTTTGATCGAAAAAGGGGATATCGATCTCGCGGCCAGTTACGTCGGGGACGCGACTGCGCTCATCCAAGTCACCGAGAGCCGTTACGACGCGACGCACGAACGCCTCTTGCGAGCTCTTCTCGCTTACGCCACCGGAGATCACGCGGAGGCTGTGGCGCGTGCCTTTGAAGCGCGCCAGGCGGCGGAGACACAGGCTTACGCATCGTTTCAGTTCTATGCGATGGCGCTGGAAGCGGTGGGACGAGTCGAAGTGGGCCAGCATCACACGGGAATTCTCCTCGCCACGACAGCTCTTGGGGCGATGGAAGCGCTCCAAGGCTCAGAGTACTCTCTAGAAACACGTGCCCTTTGTTGCGAAGCGCTCCGGCGGGCCGGCTCACCCCAGGCGCTTGAAATGAAGCGACGTTCAGCCACTTACGCGCAAGCGACGGCCGACGGCCTCCGGGACCCGCACCTTTGGCAGGCCTTTCTCCGTCGTCCTCCTGTGGCCTTCGTGCTGGGCGAGCGCGGAAAGTCGATCCCGGCGGAACTCTCGCCTCTCGGAGGTCCCCCGTGAGTGGAGCGAAACGACTGGCCATCGTTCTGTCGGGTGGCGGAGCTCGGGGCGCGTACGAAGTGGGGGTCCTGAGTTACATCTTCGATGAACTGCGTGCCACGCGCGGACAGCGCGTCCATGTGGACGTCATTTGTGGAACCAGCGTGGGGGCCATCAACTCTGCCGCGCTTGCGGCGAGCATGAGCGAGCAGCAAGCGGGCATCCGTCATCTGGTCAAGCTTTGGGAAAACCTGACCATTGATCGGGTGCTCGGATTTGGATGGCGGCAGGCAGCGAACCTGACGGGGGTGTTGGGTACGGGGATCGCCACGGGACTCGTCGATCCAGCGCCGATGGCGCGTTTGATTCGCAGGCAGGTGCCATGGGCTGCCATTGCGTCTGCGCTCAGCAAGCGTCACCTGCGCGCTCTCAGCATCACTTGTACGGAGGTGCGGACCGGGCGCTCTACGCTGTTCATGCAGGTGGGCCCGGGCACGAGCCTACCGGCTCATTCTCCTCCGAGGACCCTGCTCCGGGCTGAGACAATTACGATGCCCCACATCCTTGCGTCCGCGTCGCTTCCCCTCTTATTTCCGCCTGTGAGGATAGGGTCTCAACTTTACGTTGACGGAGGGCTTCGCCACAACACTCCCATGGCGCCTGCCATTCGTCTCGGCGCGACCCACGTCCTCGTCGTCGGAACTTCACGAGGTGTCACAGGGGTGACCGAGGGAGACACGAGCGGCGAATTAACAGGAGCCGCGGTGATCGGAAAGGTGATGAACGCTCTCATGCTGGATCATCTCGACAACGATTTAGCCCATGTATCGATGCTCAACGAGCTGCACGAGACGGGCGAGCGCGCCTTCGGTCCTACCTTTGGCGAAAAGATGCGGCGTTCGTCGGCGACCATCGGGGGACGCATGTTCGAAAAGGTAGAGACGCTCATCATTCGCCCTTCGTCCGCACTTGGAGGAGTGTGCGCGGATTATCTCAAAACCCGTAAAGCTCAGGGCTCTCAGGTGGTCGGCCGTGTGCTTCGCTGGCTGGAATCCGGTGACGAGGCTGATTTGGCCAGTTATCTCCTGTTTGAGGGCGCCTACGCGAAGCAACTCATCGAGCTGGGGCGTTCGGATGCACGAGCCCAGCGCGACAGGATCACCGACTTTTTGGATCAAGTCGCGGACGGAGACCCCAGTTCCGAAGCAGGCCCAGATCCGTCGCTGAGTTTCACTCCCCCCGCCGTAGGGTGAGAGGCGCGAACGCACACCAGCCCAAGGGCGAAGTGTGCAGCAGTCCCCTCGCAGCAAAAACAAACCAAGGCACACCAGCCCAAAGGGCGAAGTGTGACGAGTAGCCGCAAAAGCACACCAGCCCAAAGGGCGAAGTGTGCAGCAGTCCCCTCGCAGCAAAAACAAACCAAGGCACACCAGCCCAAAGGGCGAAGTGTGACGAGTAGCCGCGAACGCACACCAGCCCAAAGGGCGAAGTGTGCCAGCAATCCCCTCGCAGCAAAAACAAACCAAGGCACACCAGCCCAAAGGGCGACGTGTGCCAGCAGTCACCTCCCAGTCAAAGCAGTCACCTTGCAGTTAGTACAGCCCCAGGCACGCGAGCCCGAAGGGCGAGGAGTGCCGCGGCGCGCTCAGCACCCCCGCCGACCATGTGGGAGGCGAGGGAGCGCACGCGGACTGTGGGGTGAGGAGCCGGAATTCACTTGGGTGCAGATCGTCTCAAGTCAGGCGGCAAGCAGGCCTGGAAGGGGGGCAGGC
>CAYMQT010000008.1:48400-53785 GCA_964392575.1 uncultured Polyangiaceae bacterium | reverse complement strand
TCGGAAGACGGCAGCACCCTGGCCGTAGGTGCTTACGTGGAAGACAGCGCAGCCACGGGTATTGGGGGCGATCAAACGAGCAACGCGGCGAGTGGTTCCGGAGCGGTGTACGTGTTTCGTTGATGGCTCCGCAGTCCAGCGTCGCTCGCTGGGCCAAAGGGAGAGCCCGAGCAAGTTCGTAGGGGCGTTTCAAACCCGTCCCTACGAACTATACTCAGAGCTGATTGACTCCGCCTACGGCATCGAACTTTCTGTGCTGGCTTCCCACAGTGCTGGCAGTCTGGCCTTTGATTTGTGAAGGTGCTAGGATAAAAAAGCATGGCCCAGAACCTCGAAGCTCGCGTGCAAAACGGACGACTCGTCCTCGATGCGCCCACGGATTTGCCTGAAGGCAAAGTGGTGGCGCTGCAAGCGCTCGATGATGACGGGCTGACTGACGAAGAGCGCGAGCAGGTACTTCAGATGGTCGACGAAAGTCTGGCTGACGTTGAAGCCGGTCGTGTGAAAAGCCTTTCTTCAGTTATCGAGCGCCTGCGAAACAAGTCGTGAATTTCATTACGTCTGATCGTGCCGACGATGAGATTGCGTCCATTGTCGAGTATTGGGAGGAGAATCGTGATGTCGGCTCCGCCCTATTTCTCGAAGAACTCAAAGAAGCAGAGATTCAGCTCCTGGCGAGTCCGCACATAGGACAGCCCTGGCGCCGACGAGGGAGGCATCTGATCCGACGCTGGCTACTCAAGAAAACCCACTATCACGTCTATTACGTGCATCAGGCAGAGCTAGACCGACTACTGGTGGTCGCCATCTGGGCCTCGGCTCGCCGCGAACCGAAACTGTAGTCAGCAAGCGCCAAGGAAGGGGACATTTCCGCCATCCGGGCAGGTTGAGGGGTGAGGCTTGAAAAATCTCAAAAAAAGGTTCCCCCAATCGGCGCCTGGGGGATCTAACCTCTGTTGAGCCACCCATGTTGCGCCTTCTTTCCCCAAAAAAGCCGTCCGTGCTGCCCAGCACCGGCGAGCTCTTCGAGCGCTATGGCTCGCTCGTCTACGTCCGTTGCCGGCAGATGCTGGGGGAAACGGACGCGGCTGACGCAGTTCAGGAGGTTTTCATGAAAGTGGTCGAGAAGCGGGCGAGTTTCCGGGGTGATTCGTCGCCTTCGACTTGGCTCTATGGGATCGCCACCTTGCACTGCTTGCAATGGCTGCGAAACCGGGACCGGCGCCGAGAAAAGCTGGCCGAAGCCTCCGAGCTGTGGCCCAGGGACACAGGCCCGAGCACGGCCGACGAGCGCATCAGTCTGAACCGTCTGCTCAACGAACAGTCCGAGGAGCTCCGTCTGATGGTTTACCTGCGCTGTGTCGATGAACTCACGGTGGACGAGGTGGCCCGAGTGGTGGGGCGCTCGCGCAAGACCGTGGGCAAGCACGTCAACGTCTTCTTGCAGAGCGCGCGCTCGGCCTTCGGGGCCGACACGGTGGAGGAGTCCCCATGAATCACCAGAGCGGATGTCCTTCCAGCTTCACCCTGATGCGCTTTGCGTTGACCCGCGAAGAGCCCGAGGCAGGCCTTCAAGCACACGTGACGACCTGTCCCCTTTGCCAGGAGGCGATCGCCCGAGAGCGAGCGCTCGGGCAGAGCTACATGAGTTCGCCAGCGGCTCAGGCTCTGAGGCGGCAGCTCGACGACATGGACCGGCGCGACGCAACGCGAACTCGACCGCCGCGCGCTCGGGTTTGGGCGTGGAGTGGAGGCCTGGCGGCAGCCGCGTCCCTCTTGCTGGTGGTTTCGCTGGCGTCCCGAGATGGCGGTTTCACGAGCGGCGACCTCACGGGTAGCGGATCCGGGGTGCGCCCCAAGCCCTCTTCCTCTGCCGGCACCGCCTTGACTCCCAAAGGGGGCCCTCACCTTTCCCTTTGGATCGGCGAGGGCGAAGAGACGTCCGTCGAGCTCGGGGAAGCTCCGGTGCTGCGTCCAGGACAGCGCGTGCAGCCTGTTTTCGGAACGCCCACCGCAGGCTTCGTCGCCTTGTTCGTGACCACTCCCGGAGGTCAGGTGAGGCAGATCTACCCCGCAAGCGGTGCCGAGAGCGCACCTCTTCCCGCCCAGCCCCCAGGGCCCCTCGGTCCGAGCTTTCGTCTCGACGAGGAGACGGGCCGCTACGCGGTGCGGATCTACTTTGCCGACTCGAGTTTTGCGACCGAAGAGCTCTCTGCCCATGCCCTTCCGGAGAAAGCTCCCTCGTTTGCGGGACTCGTCCTGACGCGGAGCTTCGAGGTGCGGCCCTAGATGAGCGAGCGCGCCTGGGGAGTAGCCACCTCGGCGGACCGAGGGCTGGGCAGACGAAGGGCCAGCTTCGCGATCGCGCGGAGTGTTTGCGCGCTTCTGCTGGGGCTTTCGCTCGCGCTCTTGTCCGCCCCGGTATCCGCGGCTCCATCCCGCGCGCTCGTCATCGGATCCAACGAGGGCCTCGCCTCCGAACCGGTCCTCGAATACGCCGAGCAGGACGCGCGCCGCATGGGTCAGGTCATCGGCGACGTTGCGGGGCTGCCAAGAACTCAGATCCAGGTTCTCACGGGGCGTCCACTGGGTGAGCTCCGGGCCGCTCTGCGTAGCCTCAGCAGCCAGTCGTCAGAGGAGATCTGGCTGTTCGTTTCGGGACACGCCGACGACCGCGGATTGCACGTGCGGGGCGAGATCTGGCCCTGGCGGGAGCTGCGGAGCGCCCTGGAAAAGCTGCCTGCAAAGCGCCGACTCGGCTTCATCGACGCTTGCAAGAGTGGAGCGGTGCTCACGGCCAAAGGGATCAGCTTCGAAAGCCAGATCCGCGTCAAGGTAGAACCGAGCGTCCGGGGTCTGGCGCTTCTCACTTCCTCAGGCAGTAACGAACTTTCTTACGAGTCGCGGCAGCTAGGAGGCTCACCTTTTGCTCACTTCTTGGCCTCGGGTCTGCGGGGCGCGGCGGACCAGAATCTCGATGGCGCGGTGACCTTGGGCGAGGTTTACAGCTACCTCTATGCCCGCACCGTGGCCGCAAGCTTGTCGGGACAGCAAGGACCGCAGCACCCAACCCAGGCGGGCTGGTACCTCGGTCAGGGGGAATGGACGTTGACCCGCACGGGCCGGGGAACCGCCGCCTTGAAACTTCGCGACGCGCGCCTCGGCCAGTGCTTCGTGCTCGATACCGCCGAAACGAGCGTGATCGCAGAACTGCGCGCCAGCGACCCAGCCCCGGTGCAACTGGCCCCCAAGCGCTACCTCGTCAAATGCTTCACCGGAAAGGAAGCGTTTGCGGCAACCGTGGATCTCAATCCCGGCGCGACCAACGTCGAGTCCCTGGCCTTTTCTTCGATGAGCCCAGAAGCGGTGCTCGCGCGCGGACCGGGGCTCGTCCAAAAGCACCGCGTCGCCCTCGGTCTTGGTGTGAGCGCGCGACCAGAGGACGTAGAGGCCCTGGGGACCCTGGCTTGGATCCACGATTTTGGCCCCTTCGCCTACGAGGTTCAGTTCGGCGTGACCCACACGGGACGCGTCTCCCCCAAGCTCGCACTCTACGGAAACCTGCCTTGGTGGACCGTGCTCGGCACCCGTCTCGATGCCGGTCTCTCCTTGGCCTACGCGACCCACAGGGACGATGCCGGGGAGGTGATGTTTGGCCCCTTGGTCCAGCTCCATCTCGCCGCTAGCGAGAGGCTGCGCGTGTTCTTACGTCAGGAAGTCCTGCGCAGCGTGAGCCTCGGCCCCTCGTCGGTCGACTCGCTGCCCCTCCTCACCACCGCAGGCATCGACTTTCAGTTTCACCCATGAGCCAAGAAAAATCCGTGGGTCCTTCCCGTATTTCAGCCCTCAAGGATCAAACCAGCATGACTCAGATCAACCCCGCCATTCGTGAAGCCTTCCGCCCCGGCCGCTCTGCACCCGCTGCGCGCCCAGTTCACGCGCTGCTCGGCGCCGCGCTCTTCTTTTGCTTCGGGACACAAGCCAGCGCTCAGCCCGCCGAACCCCAGCCCAGCAGCCTCGAGGCGAGCGAATCCGCGCCCACTGAACCGGCCGCACCGGCCGCGCCCACGGAATCCGCCCCGGTCACAAGCGAACCCGTTCCGGTCACGCCAGTCGAGCCCACTGCTTTGTCCCCGGAGCAGAGTCGTGCCCTCCTCCCATTGAGCTGGAAGAAGTCGCCCGGACAAGGAGTGAGCATGGGAATCGAGGAGGGTCTGTGGGGTAGCTCCTGGGGCCAGGGCTTGCGCGTCACCGTCCCCTTCAGCTCGAACTTTGGTACCACCTTGCGTGGCCTGTACGTGATCGACATGGTCGATGGTGCCTTCACCGCCGACGCTGGGGGCCGGCTCGACTTCTTTGGCCGCTCGGACGTCATGTTCAACGTGCTGCGTCTCTACGGCGGCGGCGGCGTGCAGGTGTTCGCCCCAGTTGCGAACACCAGTGGCCGGAGCGTGGGCGTGGGAGGCGGAGGTCACTTCGGCTTCGAGTTCTTCTGCAGTCCTTTCTACTCGTTCTTCCTCGAAGTGGGTGGACAAGGGGGCACGGTCTCTCCCGGCGCGACCGTCCTGGCGGGGATGATGTTCTACCCTTGGACGCGCTGAGCATCACCTTTCGGCCGCTCCGTCGGGGAGGGGGCGTGGGCGCAGGCTACCGCCAGTTGCCGAGCCCTGATAGGCTGCGGGCGTGATGTACGGACTCATCGGTAAAATCAAAGCTCTGCCTGGTCAGCGTGACGCCCTGATCGCCATCTTGTTGGAGGGAGTTTCCGGCATGCCTGGTTGCCTCAGCTACGTCGTTGCGCAGGATCCCACCGATGCAGACGTCATCTGGATCACCGAGGTTTGGGACAATCAAGCCAGCCATAGAGCGTCGCTCTCACTGCCCTCCGTCAGGGAGGCAATCACTCGCGGCAAGCCGCTGATCGCCGCGTTCGATCAACACAGCGAGACCGTCCCCGTGGGCGGCCATGGCATTCATGCTGAGTGGCAACCTGACCCAGGGTGACTTTTGGCAGAACCCGACCCAGAAACCGGACCCAGGTTCGAATTTCTGCTCATCTTTGCCTCCGGGAGGAAGGCTGTTCGCTCCGCCCCTTTAGAACGACCAGCTTTTTGTCACGGAGTCCAGCTCAGTCGTCACCCTGAGCGTCTGGGAAGAGTACCTCGGTGAACCCGAATTGGGAGAGATCGCGCATGCGCATCGGATAGAGTTTGCCTAGCAGGTGGTCGCATTCGTGCTGCACCACGCGAGCATGAAAGCCCTCTGCTTGGCGATCGATTGGCTCACCGTCTGGATCGAAGCCGCGGTAGCGAATACGCAGGTAGCGAGGCACCAGCCCGCGCATGCCGGGGACAGATAGGCAGCCCTCCCAGCCCTCTTCTTCCT